>NZ_JBFUAU010000003.1:0-230288 GCF_056406115.1 Arthrobacter sp. P1_D4
AATGTACTGGGCACGTTCGGTGCCTTGTTCCTGAATCAGGGTATCCAGGGACTCCAGCCACTCGGCGGTCTCTTCCGGATCACGATCAGGCAGCTGGTTTGTCAACCCGCTGAGGATATGGGAGGTATCTTCTCCTGCAGCCACGTCCAACCTCTCTTTGAGCGCATCTATCGGCACCCTCAGCTCCGGGCAGGGTGACTGCCTGGCGTGAACGCGACGTGTGCGACATATCGGTTACATCAGCCCGGTCGTATGCGCCGGGCAAGGTCCAATCACGGTACGCCTGCCTGTGTATTAGCCGGGCGGTTGCCCGCGCAGGCGTAGTCGTCATCAGCCACTCTAGCCGTGCGGGCTGATGGATGCGTAGCCGCCCTATGGACCCGTCCCCGTATTTCACGGGCATACTGGTTGTGTGACGAAGCGCTGCCCGGCAGCCTCCGGATCGGCCTGTGTGACGCAGAATATGGCGGATCGCGGTGCCAACAGCTTGAAGCGAGAGCTCAAAGGGTGTTGGCTTGGAGTAATGGAAATCACTAGTGCCATTGAAAACATGAAGCAATTCAAAAAGCATAGGAGCAACACGTGAGCGAGGCCGACGCCGCCACTTCGGTAAATGTGGCGGAGAAACTGGGTTTCAAAGACGGGGACCTGATTCAGGAATTCGGTTATGACGACGATGTCGACTTCGACTTGCGGGACGATATCGAAGATCTCACGGGCTCTGAGCTTCTCGATGAGGACGATCACGAGGTGGTCGATGCCGCCATTCTCTGGTGGCGGGCAGGTGACGGAGACCTTGTGGACACGCTGGTCGATTCGCTGACCACTCTCACCGAGGGCGGCGTTGTCTGGGTCCTGACTCCCAAGTCCGGCCGGGACGGCTACGTCTCGCCTGCGGACATCCAGGACGCCGCGCCCACCGCAGGGCTCCACTACACCACCTCCGCCGGCGTCTCGAAGGACTGGAGCGCCACCCGGTTGGTCACGCGGAAGAACAAGTGAGCCAAGCGGTCCAGCGCGAGGCCTCCGGGCCGGGCTCCGCCGTGAGTCCCGTTCCCGGCGTCGGCGATCCCGCACCGGATTTCGAGCTCGCCAATCAATTCGGCGAACCGGTGCGCCTCTCGGACTTCCGCGGCCGCAACGTCGCCATAGTCTTCTACCCGTTTGCCTTCTCCGGGATCTGCACCGGGGAACTCTGCGAAATCCGGGACAACCTGGCACTGTTCGAGGATGCCGACGCCGTCGTGCTGGCAGTCTCGGTGGACAGCAAATTCGCCCAGCGTGCCTATGCCGAAAAGGAAGGCTACGGCTTCGATCTGCTGGCCGACTTCTGGCCGCACGGCGCCGTGGCCTCGGCTTACGGTGTGTTCGACCCTGACAGCGGCATGGCGCTGCGCGGCACCTTCATCATCGACGCTGCGGGAATCGTCCGCTACGTCGTGGTGAATCCGCGCGGCCAGGCCCGCGACTTCGCCGAATACCGGGCGGCCCTCACAGGACTCGGCGGGAGCTGATCCGGTGAGGCAGCGGCGGCCAGGAATCGGCATGACCGGGTTTGCCAGCCTCCCGCCGGTTACGGCCGCCGGGAGCGCCGCGGAACTCCAGCGCACCGAATTGGAGGCCCTGCAAGACATCCACGGACTCCTGTCCGGGGAGCAGTTCGCCGTGCTGACAGGCGCCGGCCTGAGTACGGATTCAGGCATCCCCGACTACCGCGGGCCCGGCGCCGCACCGCGGACCCCCATGACCTACCAGGAATTCATCGGCGAGCCGGGAAACCGGCAGCGCTACTGGGCCCGCAACCACATCGGCTGGTCACATCTGCGCAGGGCGGATCCGAACGATGGCCATGCCGCTGTAGCCCGGCTGGAGCAACGGGGGCTTCTCACCGGCCTCATCACACAAAACGTGGACCGGCTCCACGAGGACGCCGGCAGCGTCAACGTCGTGGACCTGCACGGCCGGTTCGACCAGGTGATGTGCCTGGACTGCCACCGGCGGTTCAGCCGCCGGATGCTGGCCGGAGTCCTGGAAGAACTCAACCCCGGGTTCCTGGAACGGGCACAGGCGGCCGGGGTGGTTGAAATGGCGCCGGACGCCGATGCCGCCGTCGAGGACACCGAACTGATTGGATCGTTCATCGTCGCCCGTTGTCCGGCCTGCGGCGGCACCCTAAAACCGGACTTCGTGTACTTCGGGGAAAACGTGCCCAAGGACCGGGTGGAGCGCTCGTACGCCATGGTCGACGCCGCCCGGGCGCTCCTGGTGGCCGGCTCGTCGCTCACCGTGATGAGCGGCCTGCGTTTTGTCCGCCATGCGGCGAAGCAGGGCAAAGCCGTGGTCATCATCAACAGGGGACCGACCCGCGGGGACGGCCTCGCCACCATCAAGCTGGAGGCAGGCGTCAGCGGGGCCTTGACCTGGCTCGCCGCCGAGCTGCCGCCCCTGTAGCGACGGCCGGGCCGATTGGCGCTTGGCCGGTGACATCCGGTACAGTAGCTGTTCGTTGGTTGAAGCGCTGAGGCGCGGATGCCGCGGTTTGGGTCTTTAGCTCAGCTGGTAGAGCGCCACGTTTACACCGTGGATGTCATCGGTTCGATCCCGGTAGGACCCACCACAGAAAACCCCGCTTTTCCGGACCACGCGGTCCGGAAGGGCGGGGTTTTGTGCGTTCCGGCGGGGGATGCTGTGCGCCCCGAAAATGTCAGGGCTCCGCCCTACTGTGACGGGCATGGAACACGTGATGGTGAAAACAGGCCCGGACGGGCGGCCCCTGGCGGTAGTGCGCGGGGGCAGGGAATGGTTGATCGGGGCCGAGCCCGTGCGTTGGTTCGAGCGGGTCAGCTGGTGGGAGGCCGAGCGCCGGATGCCCAAGGGCCTGAGCCGCGTGGACGTCGAAGTCTGGCAGGTCCAGGCGAAGCTCGGCCGCAACCGCGGGTCTGCCCTGACCACCATGGAACTGATCCGGGACGGCCTCGGTGGGGGCTGGCGGCTGCGGGGGGCCGTTGCGGACGCCGCGTAGGCTGCCTGCGCGGGCAACAATCGCCCGGCCCGGCCAGCAAAAATGGGGACCCCGGACCCTGGTATCACCCGGGCATTGGAAAAGCCTTCCACCGCGACTATTGGGGGATGCCGCGGTGGAAGGCTTGTAATGAATATACCGTGAACGCTTGGAAATGTGAAACACCGGCGGGGTTTCTGCGCGCCGGAATTACGCCACTCGATGGCCTAATCGCGGGCCCCGGGAGTCCGCCGCCTAGGATGTTTTCATGACCGCTACGAGTGCCCGCCGAATCGCCAGAGTCCGCCCGCTTTCCCCGGCTGCCGCGGACGAATACTTCTTCGTCGCCAACGACACAGCGGACTTTGGCAGTGCGGCGGGCAGGGCGTGGACGGTGACACCCTCTCCGTTCCCGGGTTCTGCCGCCAATGCCGGCAGCCTGCCCCGCAGCGGTTGGGGGGCCGGCGCGACGGTGGAGGAAGCGTCGTTCACGTTCCTCGCGCCCTGTGTCCCGGCCAACGTCCTGGGCATGGCGCACAATACCGGTGCCGCCGGTCGCGGGCTTCCGCCGCAGGCCTTCCACAAGGCGTCCACCAGCGTGGTCGGCCCGGGGGACGCGGTTGAACTCCGGCCGGGCGTGGGGCGCGTCGAGCCGGAGGCCGAACTGACCCTCGTCATCGGGAGCAGGGCCCGCGGACTGACGCCCGGCAACGCCATGGGCGCGGTCCTGGGCTACACCATAGGAAATGACGTCTCCGCCAGGAATCTGCAGGAATCCGATGAGCTGTGGATCAGCGCCAAGAGCCAGGACACGTTCACGCCCGTGGGGCCCTGGATCGTCACGGACCTGAACGGTGACGACCTGGCGATCGGCATCAAACACAACGGTCGGGAACTCCAGGCAGCCAGCTCCGCCGACCTTGGCTGGAAGGTGGAGGAAATCCTCACCTATCTCACTTCCTTCATGACTCTTCACCCGGGTGACCTGGTGCTGACGGGATTCCCCGCCGAGTGTGCGCCGATCGTCCCCGGCGACACCGTCACGTGCCACATTGCCGGCATCGGCGAGCTGACGAACCCCGTGGTGTCTGCCGCCTAAGGGGCCGGCGGTCCCCGACGAGGCCCGCCGACAGGGGAGCAATGGATGCACGGGCTTTGCCGGTCCCGGTTCGAGGCGCCAGACATTATGATGGTTAGTGTTCAGCTGACTGGACGGCATTCGAACGAGTGGCGCGGCGACTTGCGCGCGATACCTGAAGGAGAATCATGGCCGATTCCCGAGTTTCCCGACCCTCCGACGGATTGGGGAGCGCGTCACCCGCACCGGCTGTCACCCGTGCCGCCGCCGTGCTGGAAGCCCTGGCGGCATCCGCGACCGGACGCCTCACGCTCAGTGACCTGTCCCGGGAACTGGGAATCCCTAAGTCCTCCACCTCCAACCTCCTGCTCGCGCTCGAGGAGGCGAGGCTTATCAGCCGCCAGGGCGCGGAGTTCACCCTCGGCCGGAAGCTGGTTGAGCTGGGTGCTGCCTACCTCAGCCGCCTCGACGAGGTCCAGGAGTTCTACCGCTTCTGTGAACAGGCCCCGACACTCTCGGGAGAGACGGTCCGGATCGCCATGCTGGACGGAACAAATGTCATCTACCTCGCCCGCTACGAAGGGCACCCGGCGGTGCGCCTGACGTCCAATATCGGCGACAAGATGCCTGTGTCCCTCTGTGCCGTGGGCAAGGCCCTGATCGCGCGGCTGCATGATCACGACGTCGACGAGATGTTTCCCGACGACGCGACTCTTCCGGTCCTGACGCCGAAGTCGCTGCGCACGGGTGCCGAGCTCAAGGCGCAGCTCACGCTCATCCGGGAGCAGGGGTATGCGTTCGAGGACGAGGAATCCACCACCGGCGTCGTGTGCCTGGCCGTCGCCGTCCCGACCCGGGGCGCACACGGGCCCAGCCTCGGCCTTTCGGTCACCGCGCTGAAGGCGACTTACTCGCAGGAGCAGGGCGCCATGATGGTGAAGGAACTCCAGGACCTCGCCCGGTCCCTCGGCAATCCCATGGGCTAGGGGCCAGCGCTGCTGAGCGTTTCGGGACGTCCGGAATAAATCTGATTATTCATTGGCTAGGCGATCACTATGCTGTACTCTGTTCAGCATAGTGATCGACTCCTTGGGGTTGCTCACACCCACCAGACCAACGGGGGTCTGGAGTGTTCTTGAGGGAGTGCTTGTGACAACTAGTACTAATACACCGCTCGCTGAAGCGGACGGCGCCGTCGTCGATCCGGAACAGCTGCGACGGGCAACGCTTGCCAGCTCTGTGGGCTCCGCGCTGGAGTACTACGACTTCTACATCTACGGGCTGGCCTCCGCCCTGATCTTTGGCCCGCTGTTCTTCAAGCCGCTCGGCGAGGACGGGGCCCTGATTGCATCCTTCGCCACGTACGGTGTGGGCTTCGCGGCCCGGCCCTTCGGCGGGATGGTCTTCGGCTACATCGGCGACCGGTTCGGCCGCAAGATGGTCCTGATCCTCACCATCGGCCTGATGGGGACCGCCAGCTTCGCCATCGGCCTGCTGCCGACGTACGAACAGGCCGGCATGCTCGGCGCCGTTCTTCTGGTGACGCTGCGCATCCTGCAGGGACTGGGTGCCGGCGCTGAACAGGCCGGCGCCACCACGCTGATTTCCGAAGTCGCGCCGCGCCGCCGTCGTGGCTTCTTCGCTTCGCTCCCGTTCGTCGGCATCCAGCTGGGAACCCTGCTCGGCGCCGGAACGTTCGCGCTCATTGCCATGGCAGACAAGGCCGTCCTGGAGGGCTGGCTGTGGCGGGTGCCCTTCCTGGCCAGCGTGCTCCTGGTTGTGGTGGCCATCTTCATCCGGCTCCGGCTGAAGGAAACGCCCGTCTTCCAGGAACTGGAAAAGCACAAGAATGTAGTCAAGAACCCCATCGGCCAGCTGTGGAAGCACTCGAAGAAGAACGTGCTGATCGGCATCGGCCTGCGGATGGGCGAAAACGGCAATTCCTCGATCTACTCCGCCCTGCTCATCGCGTTCCTGGCGGCCAAGGACGGCGTTTTTCCCGGCGACAAGTTCATCGGTCCGGTCGGCCTGCTCATCGCCGCGGGCTTCGCGGCCGTCATGGTGATCACTTTCGGTGCGCTGTCCGACAGGTTCGGCCGGGTGCCGGTCTACCGCTACGGTGCACTGTTCCAGGCGCTCATCGCGCTTCCGGCGTTCTACCTGGTGACGCTGGGCAATGTCACGCTGGTCTGGATTGTCATGGTGGTGGGCATCGCCCTCGGCGTTCAGTCCATGCTCGGCCCGCAGTGCCCGCTGCTGCCTGAACTCTTCGGCTCGCAGTACCGCTTCACCGGCGTGGCCATGAGCCGGGAGCTCTCCGCCGTCCTGGCCGGCGGCCTGGTCCCGCTGGTCGGCGCCGCGCTGCTGGCCGCCACGGACCATTCCTGGCTGGTGCTCGCCATCTACTCGCTGGTCCTGGCGCTGATCTCTTTCGTCACCACCTTCTTCACACCCGAGACGGTGGGACGCGACCTTCTCCTGACGGAGGATGCGCACTAGGCGAATCCGGGCAGCAGACGCTCCTTCCGCGCAGCACAGGCCGTGGCCCCTTCCACCCAGGAGGGGGCCACGGCCGTTTCTGCGCGACCCGAATACCCGCGTCGCCGGGTGGAACCGGCCTCGCCCAACGCAAAGGGCGGCCCAACCGTTTCCGGTGGGCCGCCCTGTGTGCGCTACGGCGCTGTGCAGTGCGGAAGAGTGGACTCAGTAGAAGTGCACCGTGTCCACAAGGTGTGGGAGTTCGCCGCCGTCGAGGTAGGTCCGCAGGTTGCTGCAGAAGCGTTCGGTGATCAGCCGGTTTTCGGCGGCACTGAGCGCCGAGGTGTGCGGGGACACCATCACCCTGGGGTGGTTCCACAGCGGGCTGTCCTGCGGCAGCGGCTCCACGGCGAAGACATCGAGGCAGGCATAGGAGACCTGGCCGTTGCCCAGGGCCTCCAGAAGCGCCTCTTCATCCACCACGGTGCCGCGGCCCACGTTGACGAAGACCGTTCCGGGCTTCATGGCGGCGAAGACGTCGCGGCTGAAGAGCTTCTCGGTGTACGGCGTGCCGGGCAGGGTATTGACGACGGCGTCTGCGGTGCCCAGCAGGCCGGCGAGGCGGTCGTTGTCCGTGACCGTCTCGATCCCGTCGATGGCCTCCACGGTCCGCTTGGTCCCGCTGACGCTCATGCCCAGGGCGCGGGCGATCCGGGCGGTCTCGAGCCCGATCTCGCCGAGCCCGGTGACCACCAGGCGGGAGCCGTTGACCAGGCGGGTGGGGGTGCGGAGCTCGGGCCAGAGCTTGGCCGCCTGGTCCTGGGCCAGCTCGGCGCTGCGCTTGAAGCCGTTGAGGATGCCCAGGGCGGCGAACTCGGCGAGCGGCAGGGCGTGCACCCCGGCCGAGGTGGTGACCCTGAACTTCTGCAGCGTCGCGGCGTCCAGCCCCGATGCCTTCACGGCACCGCCGGCGCCGGCCGCCATGGCATGGATCCACTCTAGCCGGGGATTGCTGCCGGCGATCCGGGCGAGGCCTGCCGGGCTTTCGTTGGGGAGCCCGTACAGGACCTGGGCCTTGTTGAGCATGTCCCAGTAGCGCTCTTCCTGCTCCGGCGTCCGGCGGAAGTCCGGGTCACCCGCATGGTCGGCGGGAAAACGTTCCGGCGGCAAGAGCTCGGGGTCGTAGAGGACGGTCACGGACGGATCTACGGCGCGGATGCGGTCCACCAGCTCTGCTTCGAGCGGGACGGCGATCGCGACGGTGGTTTTGGGCGTCATAGTGTTCATCATACTGAATGGAGGCTAGGATGCTGAACAGAATCTCAAGATTAACCACGACGAATCGAGGGCAACGCATGGAGATTGACCGCAGGGAGGCAGGGTTTGTCGGCCTCGGCCTGATGGGCGCGCCGATGGCCGCCAACCTCCTCGCGGCAGGATGGACCGTCACCGCCTGGAACCGTTCGCCGGCGGCGCTGGACGCCTTCGAGGCCCTGGGCGGCTCGCGCGTGGCCAGGGTCGAGACGCTTCGCGACCAGCCCGTCATTGTCTTCATGCTGCCGGATCTGTCCGACATTGAGGATGCGAGTGCCGCGCTCCTGGCCGGCTGGGCCGCCAGCCCGCCCGCGCCCGGAACCGCCGTCGTGGTGATGAGCAGCGTGTCGCCGTCCGGCGTGCGGGACTTCGGGGCACGGGTCGCCGAGGCGAGCGGGGGCAACGCCGTCGTCGTCGATGCGCCCGTCAGCGGCGGCACCAAAGGCGCGGCGGACGGCACCCTCGCCATCATGGCGGGCGCCAGCGACGGCGACTTCCGCCGGCTCCTGCCGCTCTTCGGCGCGATGGGCAGCACCGTGCGGCGGCTGGGACCGCTGGGATCGGGGTCGCTCGCCAAGGCGTGCAACCAGCTGATCGTGGGAACCACGACGGCGGCGCTCGCCGAGGCCGCGGAGCTCGCCGAACGCTCCGGCATGGAGGTGCCCGCCCTTTACGAGGTGCTCGCCGGCGGACTCGCGGGCAGCCGGGTCCTGGACATCGTGGGCCCACGACTCGCCGCCAGGGACTACGAGCCCACCGGGCCTGCCAAGTTCATGCACAAGGACCTCTCCTTCGTGCTCGAGAGCGCCGCAGCCGCGGGTGCCGCAGTACCGATGGCGGCCGCCGGCGCCGAGCTCTACGCGGAACTCAAGCGCCAGGGGCTGGGGGACCGGGACCTCGCCGTCGTGCGGCAGGCCATTTCCAACCTCAGCGACAACGCGCGTGACAACCCCAGCGACAAGCCAACAGCCAACACAGCAGCAAAGACCAAATGAGGATCAGTGAACCATGAGCGGACTTTTTGACCTGACCGGGCGCGTGGCCCTGGTGACCGGTTCGAGCCGGGGAATCGGCAACGCCCTGGCCCGGGCCCTGGCCGACGCCGGCGCCACCGTGGTGCTCAACGGCATCAACCCCGAGCGGCTCAAGGCCGCCGAGGCCGCGATGGCCGCGGACTACGCGCCGGGCCGGGTGCACAGCTGCGCCTTCGACGTCACCAGCGACACCGGGGCCGCCCGGGGCATCGCCTGGGTGGAGGAGAACGTGGGCCCGCTGGACATCCTGGTCAACAACGCCGGCATCCAGCACCGGGTCCCGATGCTTGAGCTCGACGTGGCCGACTGGGAGCGGGTCATCTCCACGGACCTGACCAGCGCGTTCCTGGTGGGGCGGGAAGCGGCCCGGCACATGATCCCGCGGGGCCGGGGCAAGATCATCAACATCTGCTCGGTCCAGACCGACCTCGCCCGGCCCACCATCGCGCCCTACATCGCGGCGAAGGGCGGCCTGCGGAACCTGACCCGGGCCATGACCGCGGAATGGGCCGCCTCGGGCCTGCAGATCAACGGGATCGCGCCGGGCTACATCCACACCGAGATGACCCAAAACCTTGTTGACGATGAGCAGTTCAACGCCTGGATCCTGGGCCGGACCCCCGCGCACCGCTGGGGGACCGTGCAGGACCTGGCCGGACCCGCCGTGTGGCTGGCCTCCGACGGATCCGACTTCGTCAATGGCCAGACCATCTTCATCGACGGCGGAATGACGGTGGTGGTCTGATGGGCGGCGTGGCAGCACTTCCGGCCACGGCCGCGGCGGTGGTGGCCCACGCGGCGGGCGATCTGCGGATCGAGGACATCCCCGTGCCCGCGCCGGCGCCCGATGAAGCCGTCATCGACGTCGCCTTCGGCGGCATCTGCGGCTCCGACCTGCACTACTGGCTGCACGGCGCCGCGGGCGAATCCGTCCTCAAGGCTCCCATGGTCCTGGGCCACGAGATCGTGGGGACCGTGATCCGCGCCGCCGCTGACGGCTCGGGGCCGGGGCCCGGCACGGCCGTCGCGGTGCATCCCGCCACGCCGGGCCCTGGCGGCGCCCTGTACCCGGCGGAGCGTCCGAATCTGTCGCCGGGCTGCACCTACCTGGGCAGCGCCGCGCGGTTTCCGCACACCGACGGCGCGTTCAGCCGGTATGTGAACCTGCCGGCCCGGATGCTCCGGCCGCTGCCGGCGGGGCTGGACCTGCAGACCGCGGCCCTGGCGGAACCGGCCAGCGTCGCCTGGCACGCCGTGGCGCGCGCCGGGGACGTGGCGGGAAAGACGGCGCTGGTGATCGGCAGCGGTCCCATCGGGGCCCTGGCCGTGGCCGTGCTCAAACGCGCCGGCGCCGGCCGGATCGTGGCCGTGGACATGCACGAGCGGCCGCTGGAGATAGCCCGTGCCGTGGGGGCCGACGCGGTCCTCAAGGGGGACGACGCCGGGGCGATCGCCGCGGTTGAGGCGGACGTCGTCATCGAGTCCTCGGGCAGCCACCGGGGCCTGGCCTCGGCGATCACGGGCGCGGTCCGTGGCGGCAGGGTGGTGATGGTGGGGCTGCTGCCTTCCGGCCCGCAGCCGGTCCTGATCTCCCTGGCCATTACCCGCGAGCTGGAGCTGGTGGGCTCCTTCCGCTTCAATGACGAAATCGACGACGTCATAGCGGCGCTCGCCGACGGCTCCCTGCGGGTGGACCCCGTGGTAACCCACACCTTTGGCCTGGACCGCGGACTGGAAGCGTTCGAGGTCGCCAGGAACGCGGCTGTTTCGGGGAAGGTGCTGCTGGACTTCAGGCGGGCGCCGGCGTGAGGAGCGCCGCCGTCGGGGCCGGGAGGGCCAGTGGCGGGTTAGTGGCGCTCGACCGGGACAAACACCCGCGGCTGGTTCTTCCAGCTCGGCTCCATCTCCGAGATGGTCTCGCGCATGATCCGGTTCGAGGCCTCGCGGGCGGCGGCGGCATCCCCGGCGGCGATGGCCTCGGCGACCTCCACGTGCCAGCGCAGCGCCGTCTCCCGCGGGTGGTCCGGCATCAGGCCGTGGATGGTGCGGCCGGTCAGCGTCTCGGTCACCTGGCCCACCATGTTGGCGAACATCTCGTTGCCCGAGCCGGTCAGCAGCAGGGAATGGAACAGGATGTCCAGCTCGAGGAACCGGGGCACGTCCCCGGCCTGCCCGGCGTCGCGCATGGCGTGCGAGATCTCCACGAGTTCGCGGCGGAGCTCCTCGGGGGCGTTGGCCGCGGCCAGCTCAGCGGCCACCGGCTCGACGGCGGTGCGGAGCTCGGCCAGGGAGCGCAGCTGGGCGCCGCGGCCCTCGCCGGCCAGCCGCCAGCGGATCACGAGCGGGTCGAAGGGGTTCCAACGGTTCGAGGGCAGCACCCGGATGCCGACGCGTTTGATGGTCTCCACCAGGCCCAGGGACTGGAGGACCCGGACCGCCTCCCGGACCACCGAGCGGGAGACCTTGAGTTCGTCCTCAAGGTGCTCGGCAAGCATGACGTGCCCGGCCGGAAGCTCGCCGGCCACGATCCGGGTCCCGAGGTGCTCAATGGCGCGGTGGTGGAGGCTGGTTGACATAGTCGTAAGCATAATGCGGTGGGCCTGGTCCGGGCCGACCGGAGTGGCGGGCGCCGGTGATCATAGACTGTTTATGACGCGCAGCATTCCGCTCCGTGGGCGCGGCTTTCCCGCGGCCCGCGGAAATACATATGGTTTAAGGACAGCCACAATCCTCAAGAGTGGGTTCCGCCCTCCGCGGCGCGACCTGCCGAGTCCTAGATGAACGTCTGAGACGAATCGCCGTACACGTGGTCTACAGAAATCACCGTGTACAAAAATGAATTGGAGTTTTTGATGTCAGCACACATCGGTGTTACCGGCCTCGCGGTGATGGGGGCCAACCTCGCACGCAACCTGGCCCGGAACGGCTTCACCGTTGCCCTGCACAACCGGTCCGTGGAAAAGACAGACACCCTTCTCGCCAAATACGGCGATGAGGGCGACTTCGTCCGCACCGAGACCCTCCAGGAACTCGTTGATTCGCTGGAGAAGCCGCGCCGCGTCCTGATCATGGTCAAGGCCGGCAAGCCGGTGGACTCCGTGATCGAACAGCTCGAGCCGCTGCTGGAAGCGGGCGACATCATCATCGACGCCGGCAACTCGCACTACGAGGACACCCGCCGCCGCGAGGCTGCGCTCGCCAAGAAGGACCTGCACTTCGTCGGCATCGGTGTCTCCGGTGGCGAGGAGGGTGCCCTCAACGGCCCCTCAATCATGCCGGGCGGTTCCAAGGAGTCCTACGACGCCCTCGGCCCGCTGCTGGAAAAGATCGCCGCGCACGTCGACGGTCAGCCCTGCTGCGCCTGGATCGGCACCGACGGCGCCGGCCACTTCGTCAAGATGGTCCACAACGGCATCGAATACGCCGACATGCAGGTCATTGGAGAGGCCTTCGACCTCCTGCGCTCCGGCGCCGGGATCGAACCGGCCGAGCAGGCCAAGATCTTCGAAGAGTGGAACAAGGGTGACCTCGCCTCCTTCCTGATTGAAATCTCCGCCGAGGTCCTCGGCCACGTCGATGCGAAGACCGGTAAGCCGTTCGTCGACGTCGTGGTGGATGCCGCCGGCCAGAAGGGCACGGGCCGCTGGACGGTCATCTCCGCCCTTGAGCTCGGCTCCCCGACGTCGGGCATCGCCGAGTCCGTCTTCGCCCGGGCACTGTCCTCCCAGGCCGAGCAGCGCGTGCTGGCACAGGAGCTGCTGGCTGGCGGCGAGGCCGCCGTCGAGGTCCCCGAGAGCTTCGTCGAGGACGTCCGCCAGGCGCTCTACGCCTCCAAGCTGGTCTCCTACGCCCAGGGACTGGACATGCTCACCTCCGCGGCCAAGGAATACGGCTGGGACCTGAAGCTGGATGAAATCGCCTCGCTGTGGCGCGGCGGCTGCATCATCCGCGCGGAACTGCTCAAGGAGATCACCAAGGCCTACGCCGCTGCGGAGAAGCCGGCCAACCTGCTCTTCGCCCCGGCGTTCACCAAGGCGATCGCCGAAGTCCTTCCGGCCTGGCGCCGGGTGGTGTCCACCGCGGTGCAGCTCGGCATCCCGGTGCCGGTGTTCTCCTCCTCGCTGGCCTACTACGACGGCCTGCGCCGCAAGCGCCTGCCGGCCGCCGTCATCCAGGGCCAGCGTGACCTCTTCGGGGCGCACACCTACGGCCGCGTTGACGCCGAGGGCACTTTCCACACCCTCTGGGGCGAGGACAAGTCCGAGATCGAGGCAGTCGACACCCACTGACCCACCCCGTTCCAACGCGACGGCCGGTACTTTCCAGATACGCTGGGAGGCGCCGGCCGTCCGTGTTTCCGCACCGCTCCTGCCCCAGGAGTTCAGCGCCCAAGGAGTTCAACTCATGCCCCAGCCCGTAGCGTTTGTCACCGGTGCCTCCACCGGCATCGGCTTCGAAACCGCGAAAAAGCTTGCCTCGGCCGGCTTCACCGTTTATGCCGGGGCCCGCCGTGTGGAGCTGATGGAGCCGCTGAAGGCATCCGGGGTCAAGGTGGTGGCGCTGGACGTGACCGATGAGGCCTCGATGAGCGCCGTCGTCGGGGACGTGCTGGCCGCGCACGGCCGGATCGACGTCCTGGTCAACAACGCCGGCTACGGGACGTACGGGTCGCTCGAGGAGGTCGAGCTGGCTGAGGGCCGGCGGCAGTTCGACGTGAACGTCTTCGGCCTGGCGCGCATGACGCAGCTCGTGATCCCCGCCATGCGGGCCGCCCGTGCGGGCAGGATCATCAACATCTCATCGATCGGCGGCAAAATGTACGAGCCGCTGGGTGCCTGGTACCATGCGACCAAGTTCGCCGTGGAGGGCCTGAGCGATTCGCTGCGGCTCGAGCTCAAGCCGCACGGTATTGATGTGGCCGTCATCGAGCCGGCCGGGACGCAGTCCGAGTGGGGCGCCATTGCGGCGCAGGGGCTGCTGGCCAGCTCCGGAAACGGCCCTTATGCGGCCCAGGCCAAGGTGGTGGCGGCGGCGCTGGGCACCACGGACAACCCCGCAACGTCGTCGCGGCCCGAGCTCGCTGCCGAGGCGATCCTGCACGCCGCGACCGCCCAGCGGCCCAAGACCCGCTACCCGGTGGGTGCCAGCGCCCGCGGGATCCTGCTGCTGCGCCACCTGCTGCCGGACCGGGCGTTCGACGCCGTCCTGTGGAACATCTACAAGAGGTTCCCGGGTAAGGCTGCCTAGGTACCCGGTTCAGTCGGGAGCCGGTCCAGAGCCCGGTCTAGATCCGGTATTCGATCAGGTATTCGGCAGGGTCGACGGCGGGCTTGGTCTCGCGCTGCGCGTCGCGGTGCCGCCAGGTGGCCGGCACGCCGGTGACGATTGATTCGGCCGGGGCGTCCTTGACCACCACGGCGTTGGCGCCGACGGCGCTGTCCCGGCCGATCGTGATGGGGCCCAGGATCTTGGCGCCCGCGCCGATCACCACACGGTCCTCGATGGTGGGGTGGCGTTTGATCTTGGCGAGCGAACGGCCGCCGAGGGTCACGCCGTGGTAGATCATGACGTCCTCGCCGATCTCGGCCGTCTCGCCGATGACGACACCCATGCCGTGGTCGATGAAGAAGCGCCGGCCGATGGTCGCGCCGGGATGGATCTCGATGCCGGTCAGGAACCGGGCGAGCTGGGAGATCAGCCGCGCCGGGAACCGCAGTGCCGGGTTTTGCCACAGCCGGTGCGTCAGGCGGTGGAACCAGATCGCGTGCAGGCCGGAATAGGCGAAGAAGTTCTCAAAAGAACCTCGAGCCGCCGGGTCGTGGGACCGGGCGGCGTCGAGGTCTTCCTTCAGTCTTGCGAAGAAGCTCACAAAGACCTTTCTGGGCAATCGTGGGTCAGCGGACTTAGCCGCGGATGTCGTCGTACAGCACGGTGGAGATGTAGCGCTCACCAAAGTCGCAAACCACAGCAACAATGAGTTTACCGGCGTTCTCCGGGCGCTTGGCGAGCTCCAGGGCCGCCCAGACGATGGCGCCGGAGGAGATGCCGCCCAGGATGCCTTCCTTGATGCCGAGTTCGCGCGCCACCCGGACGGAATCTTCCAGCGTGGCGTCGATGACCTCGTCATAGACGTTGGTGTCCAGGATGTCGGGGACGAAGTTCGCGCCGAGGCCCTGGATTTTGTGCGGGCCGGGGGCGCCGCCGTTGAGGATGGCGGAGTCCTTCGGCTCGACGGCCACGATCTGGACCTCCGGCTTGCGTTCCTTCAGGACCTGTCCGACGCCGGTGACGGTGCCGCCGGTGCCGACGCCGGCGACGAAGATGTCCACCTTGCCGTTGGTGTCGGCCCAGACTTCCTCGGCCGTCGTGCGGCGGTGGATCTCCGGGTTGGCCTCGTTGGCGAACTGCTGGGCCCAGATGGAGTTCTCCGTGTTGGCCACGATCTCCTGGGCTTTCTCCACGGCGCCGCGCATGCCCTCGGAACCGGGGGTCAGGACAATCTCGGCGCCGTACGCGCGCAGCATGACCCGGCGCTCGGTGGACATGGTCTCGGGCATGGTCAGGATGACCTTGTAGCCGCGGGCCGCGCCCACCATGGCCAGGGCGATTCCGGTGTTGCCGGACGTGCCTTCGACAATGGTGCCGCCGGGCTTGAGGGCACCGGACTTCTCGGCAGCGTCAACGATCGCGACGCCGATCCGGTCCTTGACGCTGTTGGCCGGGTTGTAGAACTCCAGCTTGACGGCCACGGTGGCGTCAAGGCCTTCGGTCAGCCGGTTCAGCCGGACCAGCGGAGTTCCGCCTACCAGCTGGGTTACATCGTCATAGATCGGTGCCATGTATGTATGCCTGTCTTTGAAGAGGGTTGACTGAGGTCAGCCTAACGAGCGCCTACAGGCCCTAGCTAAGCATTAAGCCATGCAGAGTAATATTTCCTCGCCTTGGCCAGCTTGGGGTTAATGATGACCTGGCAGTAGCCCTGCTCCGGGTATTTGGCGAAGTAGTCCTGGTGGATTTCCTCGGCCACATGGAACTGGGGCAGCCGGCTGACCTCGGTGACGATCGGGTGCCGCCACAGGGACTGGTTCCGCTCGATCGCCTCCTCGAACAGGATCTTTTCCTCGGTGGTCTCGTAGAACATTGAGGAACGGTACTGTGTCCCGACGTCGTAGCCCTGCCGGTTCAGCGTGGTGGGGTCGTGGAGGGCGAAGAACATGTCCAGGATGACCTCGGCGGGAATGACGTCCTCGTCGAATGTCACTGCCACCACCTCGGCGTGGCCTGTGGTCCCGGAACACACAGAGTAGTAGTCGGGGCTGCGGTCATGGCCTCCGGTGTAGCCCGACACGACTGAGCTGACGCCCTTGGTTTTCTGGTAGACGGCGTCGAGGCACCAGAAGCAGCCTCCGCCGAGGACAAAAGTTCTCATGATCTCTTCAATGGTTCGAGGGCCCCGATGATTCCCCACCCACCTTACGAGAGTGTTACGAGTGACCGGGCCGCCCGCGGATAGGGTAAAAATGGGGGTATGGAACCTGTGAACACCGATGTTTCAGCGGAATCCGACCGCCCTGCTGCCGCCGTCGACGCCGGTACCGGCACCGGGGAGGACACCGGCGCCGCGACGCTGGGCCTGATCCAGCTGGCGGTGGAGGAGCTCTGGCCCGAATCCCTGGCGGAGGACTGGGACGAGGTGGGTCTGGTGGCCGGCCACCCGAACGCCGAGGTGCACCGGGTCATGTTCGCGGTCGATCCGACAATTGACGTGATCGAGGAAGCGATCGACTTCGGTGCCGAGCTGCTCATCACGCACCATCCGCTGCTGCTCAAGGGCGTGACGTCCGTGGCCGCGAATACGGCCAAGGGCAAGGCAGTGCACCGCCTCATCGAGTCCGGGACCGCGCTGCTGACCGTGCACACCAACGGTGACTCCGCCGTCGGGGGCGTTTCCGACGTCCTGGCGGACGCGCTGGGCCTGCAGAACGTGGCCCCGCTGACGCCGGCCGCGAACGGGCTCCCCGAGGAAGGCATTGGCCGCGTCGGCGACCTCGACGAGGTCCTGACGCTGGGTGATTTCGCGGCCCGCGTGTACGGCATCCTGCCCTCGGTGGCCGGCGGTGTGCGTGTCTCGGGGGACCGGGACGGGCTGATCCGGCGGGTGGCTGTCTGCGGCGGCGCCGGCGATTCGCTCTTCGGCGAGGTGCGGGCGAGCAACGCGGACGTCTACGTCACGGCGGACCTGCGGCACCACCCGGCATCGGAAGCCCGGGAGGCGGCGGTCAACGACCGGCCGTACCTGATCGACGTTTCCCACTTCGCCAGTGAATGGCTGTGGCTGCCTGCGGCCGCCGAAGCGCTGGGCAATGTGCTCACCGACCAAGGCCACGACGTCGAGATCCGGGTCAGCAGCACCAACAGCGACCCGTGGGACTTCATTCTGACTCCGGGCTAAGCCTGGCGTGCGAGGGGCCCCGGGTGAGCGTAGCGAGGCCGGGGAGTACGCTAGGCGCTAGAGTCTAAGGAGCGCCGGGACGGTGCCCGGCTTCGGCCGGATTGGATTTAGCGGAGGTAAATAGTGGCCAAGGCAGCACCGGCGGAACAGTTGAAGTTGCTCGAATTGCAGGGGCTCGATGCCAAGCTCAAGTCCTTGTCCAACCGCCGGCGAAGCCTTGAAAGCGATTCCCGCATCACGGACCTGGAAGCCGCCCTCAGCGTGGCCAACGGTGAGCTCGGTGCCGCTAAGGTGGCCGTCCACGATGCTGAACTGGAGCTCAAGCGCTCAGAGGCCGACGTCGAGCAAGTCGCCTCCCGGATCGAACGCGACGAGGCCAGGCTCAACAGCGGCACGGGGCTGTCCAAGGACCTCGTCGCCCTGCAGCGGGACCTCGTATCGCTGAACAAGCGCCGCTCGGACCTCGAGGACGTGGAGCTCGAAGTCCTTGAACGGCTCGACTCGCTCCGCGCCCGCCAGGCGGCCCAGCAGCAGATTGTGGACGACATCCAGGGCTCCTTCGGCTCCATCCGTGCGGAGCTGGACGAGCAGCTGGCCGAGATCGCCGCCGAAGCCACGGTGGTGCGCGGGCAGCGTGCCGAGTTCGCCGCCGGACTCGACGCCGGAATGCTCGCCGTCTACGAGAAGACCCTGGCCAAGCGCGGCGTCGGCGCTGCCCGGCTCTTCCACGGCACCTCGGAAGGCTCCGGCATGCACCTGAGCCCGGGCGACCTGGCCGAGATCAAGGCCGCGGCCGAGGACGACATCGTGTTCTGCCCGGACTCCGGCTGCATCCTGGTGCGCTCGTCCGAGTGGGCCTAAGCACCCGCCTGCGCCTCAGCTCGGCAGGATAATGTTCAGGGTGTGCGGCTTCCGGTCCGTGCCCTCAACGAGTTCGGCAACCCACTTCTCCGCCGCCGCCTTCTGCAACTGTGCGGGGGTTTGGGGCGCCTTGCCCCGGCGGCTGAGCAAATGCCGTGCCAGTTCGCCCCGGGTGTGCTTGGCAAAGTGGCTGACCACCTTGCGCACGCCCGCGGTCTCGGTGAAGACGTTCACGGCCACCGTCTGTACCGGCGGGGGAGTCCACGCCGCGGCGTAGGTGCTCGACCGGCAATCCACTAACAGCTCACCCGTAGTGGCCGCCGCCAGGGCGTCGTTCAGTTGCGGCTTCCAGAATGAGGCGAGCCGTCCGACGTCGGGCAGCGAAGTCCCCATCGACAGCCGGTAGGCGGGCACGCGGTCGGCGAAGCGGATGGCTCCCCACAGGGCGGAGACCACCAGCACCGATTCGTCGGCCTTCCTCCGCTGCGCCGGGGTCAGCGTGTTGTAGCCGAGGGCGTCAAAGAGCACCCCGGAATACACCTGGTGGGCCGGGGCGGCAGGTTCCGCGTGCAGCCGCGTATTGCGTTCGACGTCGGCGCTCAGGGAGGCGCCGACGCCCAGCAGCGCCAGCGCGTCCTCGTGGGCGCTGACGGTGCCGAGCGCCTCCAGGACCTTGGCGCGGGAGCTGTTGAGGGCGGGAAAGCTCAAGGCGCCCCAGTCGGCGGCGTCCCCGCGCACAGCGGGAGTCTTGCCCTCGGAGGGCGGCAACAGAATTAGCACCGTACGATCCTACCGGCGGCGCGTTCCGCGGGCGCCGCAGTACGCGGCCGGCGGTGGCGGGTTCAGGCGAGGTTGTGGCCCAGGAATGAGAACACCTCGGGCAGCACGGTCCGCCAGTAGCTGTAGTCGTGGCCGCCGGGCCGGAAACCACCCTCCACGTCGCCCTTCAGCCCTGCACGGTAGGCACGAACCGTGGCGGCAAGCGCGTCCCCTGTGCCGCAATCGATCCGCTTGGGCACCGCCGCGAGCCGGGACCGGAGCGCGAACACGTCATGGGCCGCGAAGTCAGCCGGGCTGTCGAATGCTGTGTCCATGCGTGCGTCGTAGTTGTCCCAGACCGCCGGACTCATGGCGGCGACGGCGCGAATTCCGGGCAGCCGGCCCTGGGAGGCCAGCAGGAGCGAACCGAAGCCTCCCATGGAGAGACCGAAGAGGCCGATCCTGCCAAGGTCGTAGCCCCGCTTGCCCAGGAACGGGACAAACTCCTTCACCAGCGTCGACTGGGTGTCGCTGCCGTCGGCGCGGGGGTGCCACCAGGTGTTTCCGCCGTCCACCGCGGCGATCGCGAAGGGCGCGCCGCCGGCGTCGAGGTGCCGTTGGAGGGCCTTATGCGCCGATAAGCCCTCGAACAGTGCCTTGTGGCTGCCGTGGAGTCCGTGAAGAAAGACAGCCACGGGCAATTCGGGCCGCGCGCCGCCGGGCGGCAATTCGGGTGCGGCCAGCGACCAATGGCTGGCGATGCCGGGGCGGAAAGCCGAGACGAACGAACCCGTGCTGGTCCGGACCGTCAGCGCGCCGGCGCCGGCCCGCGGCCCTGACGCCGTCGGGCTGGCTGGGCTCGCTGGCGCGGGCGGAGACGTCTCGGGATGCGCGATGCCCTCTGTGCAGGCAGAGAGCGCGGACGCGCCAAGGCCGATTCCTGCCAGCTCAAGCAGCCGGCGCCGGGTCAGGGCAGATTTGTCCATCCCTCGATAATAGGCCCGGGGGGACGCTACGCCGCTTTTATTGGTGGCGTCGTTGTCGGTGCCTCTGGCGTCGCCGTCGCCGAGATCGCCGTCTTGGCCACATGGTCCTCGCGTGCCAGGAAAGCGGCCAGTTCGGCGATGGTGCTCATCAGAGGCGCCGGGAAGACGACGGTTGAGTTCTTGTCCACCCCGATCTCCACAAGGGACTGAAGATTCCGCAACTGCAGGGCGACCGGGTGGGCCATCATCGTGTCAGATGCCGCGCCGAGGGCCACGGCGGCGATCGCCTCTCCTTCGGCCGAAATGATCTTGGCCCGCTTCTCCCGCTCGGCCTCCGCCTGCCGGGCCATCGCCCGCTTCATGCTCTCCGGGAGCTGGATGTCCTTGAGTTCGACGAGCGTCACTTCGACACCCCATTCCAGGGTCATCGCGTCCAGGATTATCCGAATGTCGCTGTTGATGCGCTCAGTCTCCGACAGCGTCTGGTCCAGGCTGTGGCGGCCGACCACTTTCCGCAGGGTGGTCTGGGCGATCTGGTTGATGGCCGCGGCCACGTCTTCGATCGCCACGACGGACTTCACGGAGTCGATCACCCGGTAGTACGCCACTGCCGAGATATCGACGCTGACGTTGTCCTGGGTGATGATGCCCTGTGACTGGATCGGCATTGTCACGATCCGCAGGCTCACCAGCTGAAGCCGGTCCACCACCGGGATGATGAACCGCAGGCCGGGCATCCGTACCGCGACCACCCGGCCCAGACGGAACAGGACGCCCTGTTCGTACTGGCGCACAATCTTGATCGACATCTTGGCGAGAATAGCCACCAGGACGATGGCCAACAGCCAGATGATGATGGCGGTCCAGTTCATCGGGATCACTCTTTCTTGACTAGCAGGAACCCTGCTTAAATTCTCCCACCGGCAGCCCCGAAAGTCCGTGGTGCGGCTGCGCCGGCCGGGAGAACGTAGAATGAACAGCGGATGGGTTGACCAGGCGGCCGCGCGTCACGCAAGTGGCTCGAGGAACGTCCGGGCTCCGCAGAGCAGGGTGGTGGGTAACGCCCACTCGGGGTAACCCGCAGGCCAGTGCCACAGAGAACAGACCGCCTGCGTGCGGCGTGTGCTTGCACAGACCGCAGGGCAGGTAAGGGTGAAACGGTGGTGTAAGAGACCACCAGCTTCCCGGGTGACCGGGAAGGCTAGGTAAACCCCACCCGGAGCAAGGCCAGACAGGACACGTTTGAGGGCTGCTCGCCCGAGTGTTCGGGTAGGCCGCTGGAGGGCGTCGGCAACGGCGTCCGTAGATGGATGGCCGCTACTCCCGCGCCGGTAACAGCGCGGGAACACAGAACCCGGCGTATCGGTCAACCCATCCACCCAACGCCGACAATCTTCGATGAGGTTTGCCGGATCCGGCCGACGTCATTGACCTGCCACATCCGCCGGCTGCATTTTGCCCCGCACACCGTCGGTGCGGTTGTGCTGGAGTACCAGGACCCGCCCGTCTGTGGCCACTGAAGGGTTGTTGTTCACAATCTGTACCGAGACGAGTTTGCCTTCGTGGTTGAATGCGCCCTCTGCCTCGTAGGTGTAGTTCGCGTTCGTGAGATATCCGGGCTTGAGTTTGTTGACCAAATCCATGAAGTCGGCGCGCGTGTATTTGCTGGAGATCGACAGTTTGCCGTTGGAGTCCCAGGCCTGGAAGGTCGGGCTCTCCGACTGACTGCCCTGGATCAGGTAGAAATAGTTGCCGACCCATGCCAGGCCCTGGTTCTTACCGGCGGTCCGCGCACCGGCCTGGGCGGGGATGGTTGCTATCAGAGCGGGATTGCCGGCTTGAACGCTGGCCCAGTCGTAGACGTAAAAGCTGCTCACCGAAGTGGTGCCGGCGTCAGTTGTTGCCATGTATCTGCCGGACACGTCCGCGCGCCATATACCGTTGATTGGAATGTTGGCACCCTTGGTGCCGGTGGTGTAGTTGTAGACAGCATAGGTGGACGCATTCGCCCGCGCCCCACCGGTTGCCCTGATGATGAAGCAAAGCTGCCCTCTTTCGTTGTAGAACCAGGGCAATGCTTCCGTCCAGCACAGATCTTCGGTTGTGACGATTCTCGACGACCTCCTGATCCCTGCGGGGAGGGTTCGGACGTCAATTCGCAATTCGGTGCCATTCTGGTTTGACACGTAGATTTCCTGTGCGCCCTCGTTGATGGACACGCCTTGCGGCCATGTTGTTTCACCGTTTTCCCGGACGGGGAACTCGCAGAGGAGCGCCACGCTGTCGAGCAGGGCGAGGGGGTCCTGGGTCATCTGGAGCGTGCCACGGTCGGCGGCCCCAGGGACGGTGGGGTCGGCGGCCGCGCCGATTTGTGCCGCCGCTGCGGAGTTGTTCAAGGCTGCGGCCACGGCTGCCAGCGCGGTTGCCAACCAGGCCCGCCGTGTCAAGATCAGCCACTGCGCTGCGCTGAATGGAGTTCCTCGGGGCGATGGCCTCATTTCAGAGCCCGTCATAAGACGTAAGGTACTCTTGAGGTCCCCAGCCGTCTATGGTCTCCGGAAGTCTGACTGGCCCCACGGCTCCATGAGTCGCGCACAAATTTGCTCAGGCCTCCTGTCGGCCTCATTTCTCAAGGCGGCACACGGCCGCCCCGTCCGTTCCGCCGTGTGCCGCCTACGTGCGGCGGTGCACGCCAGCCCGGATGCTTGACATCATGGCCGCGGAACTAACACACTTCAATCAACGCTTCAAGGAGCGGTAGCTTCGGCGATGGTTGAGGAGTCATAGTGCCGGACGATGCTGAGTACGACTATGTGATCGCCGGGGGTGGTACCGGCGGCAGCGTTCTGGCTGGCAGATTGAGTGAAGACCCCTCAGTCCGTGTGCTTCTGCTCGAGGCGGGCAGGTCCGACCGCCATCCCTTCATCCACATGCCCGCGGGCTTCCCGAGACTGAAGGGGGGCCCGTATCAGTGGGCGTATAGCAGTGTTCCGCAAAAGCACAGCAACGGCCGCAGCATCCCGCTCCCTCAAGGCCGCGGGCTTGGCGGCGGCGGGTCCATCAACTCCCAGGTCTTCACCCGCGGCGTGGCTGGGGACTACGACGGGTGGGCCGGGGACTACGGATGCGAGGGCTGGTCCGCCGTCGAGGTGTCCAAGTATTTCATTCGCTCGGAGTCAAACACCAGGCTCTCAGGACCCCACCATGGAACCACAGGGCCGCTCGGCGTCTCTGATCTCCGGCGTCCGCACACGCTCTCGGCGGCATTCGTGCAGGCGGGCCAGGAGTTCGGGCTGCCCTACAACAACGATTTTAACGGGGCGAAGCAGCTCGGCGTTGGCTTCTATCAGACCACCACCAGGAATGGGCGCCGGTGCAGCGCAGCCGTCGCCTATCTGAAACCCGCGCGCAGGCGGCCCAATCTCACTGTCCGCGTCAATGTGACCGTCTCCAAGGTGGTCATCAAGAATGGCCGCGCCGTCGGCATCCAGACGATTGAAGGCGGAGTCGCGCGAACCTACGGGGCCCGGCGCGAGGTGCTGATCGCCAGCGGCGCGTTTGGCTCGCCCAAGTTGCTGCAGCTTTCAGGCATCGGCGACCCGGCAGACCTTGCCGCCGCCGGCATCGACGTGCTCCACGCCCTGCCAGGGGTCGGGAAGAACCTGCAGGACCACCTTGACCTGGACATCATCTACGAGCTCACCGATGACCACAGCCTGGACCGGTTCAATCGGGTGCGCCCGGCGACAGTCCTGGCGGGCCTCGAGTATCTGGCCTTCCGCACGGGACCGTTCGCGTCCAACCTCGTCGAGGCCGGCGGCTTCAGCTACGCCAACACAGATGAGAAGACCCCGGACCTGCAGTTCCACTTCCTGCCCGCGGCGAGGTCGGAGCCGGGCATTGCGTCGCTGCGGCCCGGATTCGGGGCGACGCTCAACTCGTACTTCCTGCGCCCCCGCAGCCGGGGGACAGTTCGCGTCGCGTCCTCAGATCCCACAATGACACCGATCATCGATCCGAATTTCCTGGCAGATGACTACGATCTGGAGATGACGATCGCAGGCGTGCAGCAGAGCCGGCAAATCATGGAACAGTCATCGATGGCGGCGTTCATCCAGAAGGAGCACATCGGCGACGGCTCCCGGGTGGCAACCCGCGACGAGTACGTGAATTTCGTGCGGTCCTACGGACGGACCTCGTACCACCCGGTCGGCACTTGCGCCATGGGTACCACCGACGATTCCGTTGTCTCCCCGCGGCTGAAGGTCCACGGGCTGGAGGGATTGCGGGTCGTTGACTCCTCGATCATGCCCCGGCTGGTCAGTGCCAACACCCAGGCACCCACCATCATGATCGCGGAAAAGGCCGTCGACATGATCCTTGAGGACGCAGAGGGGCTTACGCCCGGCGCGGATGGTTTTGCCGACTTCGACGTGGCCCCAGACAGTGTGTGAGTCAATTCACGCGCAACAGGCACCCCACCCTGCCTGGCCGCCCGTAGAATTGATGGTGAACGTAGAAGTTCTGCCGCCGGGTCTGCGTTCGCAGCCGGCGGTTTTTCTTTGCGCTCGATGAGGCGCCCGGGGTGGACCGAATCCCCGCCGGTGCCCGGTACCGGACACCCTCCGGCGGCCGACTTCCCCCTACGAGGACGTAGGGGGTGGATTCTAGGAAGGTAGTTCTGTGAGCCAGACGTCAGATTCTTGTCTTGATACGTGGATGGGCCGTGAGGCACTCGCCGAGGCCATGATCCCCGTGATCGGCCGGCTGTACCGCGAGAACAACGTGGTGACCTCCATCCACGGACGCAGCCTGATCAACAAGTCCACCATGAATATCCTCAAGGCCCACCGCTTCGCCCGCAGGATGAGCAAGGAAGAACTGCGCCTCGAGGAGACAGCCCCGCTGCTGGAGGCCCTGACCAAGCTGGACCTCGGCGCCGCGGCGATCGACATTGCCCGCCTCACCGAGAAATACCGCGCCGAGGGCGACGGCGCCAGCCTGGATGAGTTCCTCCGCGCCGAACTCGCCGAGGTTGTCGGCAAGCGCGGCGGCGACGACCGCACCAGCACCGACGTCGTCCTCTACGGCTTCGGCCGCATCGGCCGGCTCCTGGCCCGGCTCCTGATCGAAAAGGCAGGCGGCGGCCACGGCCTGCGCCTGCGTGCCATCGTGGTCCGCCGCGGTTCAGACAACGACCTTGCCAAGCGCGCGAGCCTGCTGCGCCGCGACTCCGTCCATGGCTCCTTCGAAGGCACCATCAAGGTTGACCTCGAAAACAACACCATCACGGCCAACGGCGTCCAGATCCAGGTCATCTACTCGGACAACCCCTCCACGGTGGACTACACCGCCTACGGCATCCACGACGCGCTCGTCGTCGACAACACGGGCCGCTGGCGCGACGCCGAGGGCCTTTCCCAGCACCTGTTGAGCAAGGGTGTTGCCCGCGTTCTCCTCACCGCACCGGGCAAGGGCGAGTTGAAGAACATCGTGCACGGCATCAACCACGGCACCATCGACGACTCGGACACGATCGTCTCGGCGGCGTCCTGCACCACGAACGCCATCACCCCTGTGCTCAAGGCGATCAACGACCGCTACGGCGTGGTGCACGGCCACGTGGAGACGGTCCACTCCTTCACGAACGACCAGAACCTGATCGACAACTTCCACAAGGGCGACCGCCGTGGACGCTCTGCCGCGCTGAACATGGTAATCACCGAGACCGGTGCCGCCAAGGCCGTGGCCAAGGCCCTGCCGGAACTGCTCGGCAAGCTCACGGGCAGCTCCATCCGCGTCCCCACCCCGGACGTCTCGCTGGCCATCCTGAACCTGAACCTGGAGAACGGCACCACCAAGGATGAGGTCAACGACTATCTGCGGGAAATGTCGCTGCACTCCGAGCTGCGCAAGCAGATCGACTACATCGATTCGCCCGAGGTTGTCTCCACGGACTTCGTCGGCTCACGCCGGGCAGGCATCGTCGACGGCCTGGCCACGATCTCCAACGACAAGAACCTCGTCCTGTACGTCTGGTACGACAACGAGTTCGGCTACAGCTGCCAGGTGGTCCGCGTCATGGAGGAAATGGCCGGGGTCAACCCGCCGTCCTTCCCCGCCAAGGATGCTGCGTCCATCCTCGAGGCCGCAGGGCTGCCCGTCGAGGTCTAGCCAGGGCGAATGTCCCTGACCGGGACATGTTCCTCCTTTCCCGGCCGATGCACTGGAATCGGCCGGGAAAGGGAACCACAATGGAGCCATGGAACCGAACCCGGCTGTTGAACACGAGACCACCCTGGAACACGCGCTGGACGTCGCGCGGAGCAACGCGAAAGAAGCGAAGCGGCTGCTGGACGACGCCCTCGTCAAACGCCAGTCCGGTGAAGTCAACGACGACCGGGTGACCCAGCTCCAGGGCCTGCTGGATCTGGCCAACGAAGACCTGAAACGGGTCACACGGGAGCAATAGGCCCCCGCGTTCCGCCACCGGTCCCCAACACTGTGGACAACCGCCCGAGTGGCGTGGCGTCCGCATAGGCTCAGGGCGTGCAGCCAAAACGCCGCGAGCGGCCGCCCACATGAGCGCCACCTGGATGGATTTCCGCCGCGCCCGCCGCCACTCCCGCCAGGCCTGGATCCTCCTTGCCGCAGCCGGCCTGGCCGTCCTGGGCGGCCTGGTCTGGTTCTTCACGGCCGGCCAGTTTTCCGCTGCGGAGCCGCAAATCGCCGGCCCCCGCGAGGCCCCCGTCATTGCCCGAGGGTGGATGAACGCGGTGGACGCCGTCCGGGCAGTGCCGCAGGGAAACGCTGCCGCACTGCTCGACACCCTCGCGGTCAAGGGACGGTCGGCAAAGAACAACTATGACCGGGGTGCCTTCGGCCAGGCATGGCTCGACGTCGACCGCAACGGCTGCGATACGCGCAACGATATCCTCCGCCGCGACCTGGCGGCCGCCGAATTCGTCAGCGGCTCCCGCTGCCAGGTGGCCGGCGGCACGTTCCAGGAACCGTACACCGGCCGCACGATCGTTTTCCGGCGCGGCGCCGAAACCAGTGCTGCGGTGCAGATCGACCACGTCGTGGCGCTGGGAGACGCGTGGCAAAAAGGCGCCCAGCAGCTCACCGCGCAGCAGCGCGAACACCTGGCCAACGATCCCCTCAACCTGATCGCCGTCGACGGTCCCGCCAACCAGGACAAGAGTGCCTCCGACGCCGCCACCTGGCTGCCGCCAAACAAGGCTTTCCGCTGCCACTACGTCGCCCGCCAAATTTCGGTCAAGGCGGCCTACCGGCTGTGGGTCACGGCGGCAGAGAAGGAGGCGATGAAACGGATCCTGGCCTCGTGCCCAGGGCAACAGACGATCGTGCCGCGCTGACGCGCCCTTCGCAGTTTCCGGGCTGGAGGACCCTTGCAGCCGTTCTGCTGCCCGGCGACAATGGGCGCGGTGGGACAAACCGCGCGCCCCAAATGCTGGAACGGAAGCCATGGCACATCGCACGCACAATTCAGGCAAGGGGCACGCCGGCCACAAGAAGGGCTCCGCACGGCGGCCGGCCCGGCTCGACGCCGGACTCTACAAGGCCGAACTTCTGCGGCTCCAGGCAGAACTGGTTGCCCTCCAGGAGTGGGTCCGGAGCACCGGGGCGCGGGTCCTCATCATCTTCGAGGGTCGGGATGCAGCCGGTAAGGGGAGTGCTATCAAGCGGGTCACCGAGTACCTGAATCCGCGGTTTGCCCGGATAGTCGCGTTGCCGGCGCCGACGGAGCGCGAACGCGGTGAATGGTACTTCCAGCGCTATGTGGCGCATCTGCCCGCCGCCGGGGAAATCGTCCTGATGGACCGCTCCTGGTACAACCGCGCCGGCGTCGAACACGTGATGGGCTTTTGCACCCCGGCGGAGCACAAACGCTTCATGGCCCAGTGCCCGGTTTTTGAACGGCTCCTCATCCAGGACGGCATCCTTGTCTTCAAGTACTGGTTCTCGATCAGCCATGGGGAACAGGAGCGGCGGTTCAAATCCCGGCTGGATGATCCCATGCGGCAATGGAAGCTCTCGCCGATGGACCGGGAGGCAATCCTGCGCTGGGAAGACTACTCGCGGGCCAAGGACGACATGTTCGTGCAGACAGACACCGCGGATTCACCCTGGTACGTGGTGGAAGCCGAAGACAAACGCCGGGCACGGATCAACCTCATCGCCCACCTGCTCTCCAGCATCGATTACACCGAAGTACGGACCGAGCCGGTGACCCTTCCGGAACGGCCGAAGGCCGTCAACTACACGCGCCCGCCGCGGGAACTGTTCCGCTATGTCCCGGACTTCGCGGCGAGATTCGAAAAGCCGGCCGCGGACTGAGCAGGATCGGTTGGTTCAGTAGACTGCCGCATGGACATTGTGAAATGCGTGACACCGTTCCTTGGCACCTGGCATGGACAAAACCGCTTGCGGCTCATGCCCACGGACGACTACAAGGCTTCGGCGGCCACCGCCACGGTGACGGTGACCGCCGCACACTTCGCGAGTGTCGCCTACACCTGGTCAGACGGTGAGAGCCAGCAGGAAGGCCTCCTGATCCTGGCCGGCGGCGCGTCCGGCGCGGATCCCGCCACCGCTGTGTGGCTGGACTCCTGGCACACGGGCAAGGCGCTGATGCAGTTTTCCGGGACCGTGGGCGGCGACGGCGTCCTCCGGCTCAACGGCTCCTATGCGGCGCCGACCGGCCCGGACTGGGGCTGGCAGATCCACCTGCACCCGGCGGACGGCCCGGGCGGACGCATCACCATGCACAACCTGGTCCCGGGCGAGGACCCGTATCAGGTGGTGGAGCTGGTACTCGACCGGTAGGGTACCGGCATGGACATCATCCTCGTACCCGGATTCTGGTTGGACGCCTCGTCGTGGGCTGACGTCACCCCGCCGCTGACCGCGGCCGGGCACAAGGTCCACCCGTTGACGCTGCCGGGCCTGGAGTCGGCCGATGCGCCGCGCGCCGGGATCGGCCTGCGCACCCACATCGACGCCGTGGTGGCGAAGATCGATTCCTTCGACGCGCCGGTGGTCCTGGTGGGCCACTCCGGCGGCGGGGCCATCATCCATGGCGCCGTCGATGCCCGCCCGGACCGGGTGGCCCGGGCTGTCTACGTGGACAGCGGACCGCTGGGGGAGGGCGGGGTCATCAATGACGAACTCCCGGCCGACGGCGACGAGGTGCCGCTGCCGCCGTGGGAGCTTTTCGAGGACGCGGACCTCACCGACCTGACCGACGAGCTGCGCGCCATGTTCCGTGCCCGTGCCATCCCGCAGCCGCGCGGCGTGGCCCAGGACCGGCAGCAGCTCTCGGATGAACGCCGCTTCGAGGTTCCGGTCACCGTCATCGCCTGCGAATTCCCGTCCTCGATGCTGACGGAAATGGTTGCCGGCGGCCACCCGTATGTGGCGGAGCTCGGACGGATCCGCCAGGTCGACTACGTGGACCTGCCTACAGGACACTGGCCGCAGTTCACCAGGCCGGCAGAGCTCGGAGCCGCGATCCTGGCCGCCGTCGACCGGACCTAAAGGAACTGGCCGGCCGGGTCACTGCTGACCCGGGAAATCCCGCCGAAATTCCCCACCTTTGGGACCCGCCGCCGGCTCGTCCCGCCAAACCGCCGGCGATTTCCTGCGCGTCGGCGTCAAACGTGGGGAAAGTCCGCGTGCAGCAGCGCCTAACTGCCGCCGTCAGTGGCCGAACGGGTCCGGGTCTACTCCCGGCATCCAGGTCAGGCCGGGAACGCCCCAGCCGCTGCGCTTGGCCTGCTTCATGGCCCGGCGGGCATAGCGGTCAATGAGCCGGTTGACGTAGAGCTTGCCGTCGAGGTGGTCGTACTCGTGCTGGATGACCCGGGCGAACCAGCCGGTCGCCTCGAATTCCACCGGCTTCCCGTCACCGTCGAAGCCCTGGACCCTCGCCCATTCGGCCCGCTTGAGCGGATACTGTCCGCCGGGGAAGGACAGACAGCCTTCCTCTTCCTCGTCGGGGTCCGGCAGCGCGCCGGAAATCTTCGAAAGTGTCAGGACAGGATTGACCACGACGCCGGTGGGCGCGGCGCCGTCGTCGTTGTCGTACTTGTACACGAAGAGCCGCTTGCCGACCCCCACCTGGGGGGCCGCCAGCCCGACGCCGTTGGCGGCGTCGTTGGTCTCGAACATGTCGGCGATCAGGGTGCGGAGCTCGTCGTCGAAGACGTCGACTTCAGCGGCCCGGCGGTGCAGCACGGGCTCGCCCCAGATCGTGATGGGCAGGACGGTCATATCAGGAAAGTTCCTCGGATGCAGGTGGAGTCGGGGCGTCTCAGCCGGCGATGGTGCGGCCGACGACGTCGCGCATGATTTCGTTGGTGCCGCCGAAGATCGTCAGCAGCCGGGCGGCGAGGTAGGCCTGGGCCACCGGGTATTCCATGATGTAGCCGTACCCGCCGTGCAGCTGCAGGCAACGGTCCGTGACGGACTTGGCGCGCTCGGACGCCCACAGTTTGGCACGGGCAGCGCCTGCGGCGTCGAGCTCTCCGGCGTTGAACGCCAGGATGGCCTGGTCCACGTACGCTTCGGTGACCTCGACCTCCGTGAGGAGGTCGGCGAGTTCGAAGCGGCTGTTCTGGAAATCGATGATTCGCTCGCCGAACGCGTTGCGGTCCTTCGTGTAGCGGACAGTCGCCTCGTAGGTGGCGCGCACGACGGCGGAGCTTGCCACGGCGATCGCCAGCCGGCCCTGGGGGAGCTGTTCGGCCGCGTACTGCAGGCCCTTGCCTTCCTCGCCGACGAGGTCCGCGTGCGGGACGCGGACGTTGTCGAAGAACAGCTCGGCCGTGTCGGAGGCCTTGAGGCCCATCTTGTCCAGTTGCTTGCCGGTGTTGTAGCCCTCACCCTTCTGGACCATGAAGAGCGAGAACGAGTCGCGGTTTCCGCGTCCGGTGCCGCCGTCAGTGCGGGCCAGGACGAGGGAGGCGTCGCCGGAGATGCCGTTGCCGATAAACGTTTTCTGGCCAGTGATCAGCCAGTCGTCGCCGTCGCGGACCGCCTTGGTGCGGATGCCGCGCAGGTCGGAGCCGGCCCCCGGTTCGGTCCAGGCGACCGAGGTGATCTTTTCGCCCGAGACCATGCCCGGGAGCCAGCGGGCCTTGAGGTCATCGGAGCCGTAGGCCAGCAGGTGGGGGAGGACCATGTCATCGTGCAGGTGGAACGCCAGGCCGACCGCGAGGTGGTTGCTCTTGGCGAATTCTTCGTCCAGCACTGTCCGGAATCGGTAGTCGGACATCCCCATGCCGCCGAACTCTTCCGGCACGGCCAGGCCCAGCAGGCCCTGCTCGCCGGCAGCGGACCACAGTTCCCGGGGCATCATGTGGTCCTCGTCCCACTGGGTGTAGTGGGGAGCGACCGCACGCGCGTTGAACTCGGCGGCCATCTCACGGAACATCTCGTGGTCTTCTTCAAACAGCTTGCGCTTCACTGCGATTCCTTCCAATACAGACAACAAAGGCCGCACCGGATAACCGGTGCGGCCTTTGGAAAAGGTCGGACAATCACTGCCGTCCTTCATGAGGGTGAGCGACGGGGGTTGAACCCGCGACCTCCTGGACCACAACCAGGCGCTCTGCCAACTGAGCTACGCCCACCATGTGCCATATCACGCCCTCCGGCGAACCGGCTGGCTGGAAAGGCAACGACAAATAGCTTACCTGCTGTTTGGGGGTGGTTTTGCCACTTTTGCGATTTTCGCCGAAATTTCCGCGAAACGTGGCGCAGATTACTTTTCCGCGCCACGTCCCCGGCGACGTTTCATAGGCTCTGCTGCGCGGAGGGGAGGTGTGCGGGCGCTACTCCGCCGGGGTGGGCTCGGCTGCTTCGCCGCCCATGACGCGCTTGGCGATCCGCTGCGCCGTGGCACTGTCCGGGCCCGGCGCGGGGACAAATACGGCCTCGCGGTAATACCGGAGTTCGTCGATGGAGTCCTTGATGTCGCCGAGCGCCCGGTGGCCGCCCAGCTTGGCCGGGGACTGGAAGTAGGCCCGGGCAAACCAGCGGCGGGAGAGTTCCTTGATGGTGCTCACATCGATGACCCGGTAGTGCAGGTGCTCCACCACGTCGGGCATGTCGCGGACAAGGAACACGCGGTCGGTGCCCACCGAGTTGCCGCCGAGCGGGGCCTTCCGGGGATCCGGCACCCATTTCTTGATGTAGGCGAGCACGGCTGCCTGCGCTTCGGCCATCGTCTTGCCGTGCGGAAGCTCCGCCAGCAGGCCGGACCGTGTGTGCATGTCGCGGACAAAGTCGTTCATCTGGGCCAGCGCGGCGTCGTCGGGCTTGATCACGACGTCGACGCCGTCCCCCAGGATGTTGAGCTCCGAATCGGTCACCAGGGCGGCCACCTCGATAAGGGCGTCATTCTTGGTGTCCAGGCCGGTCATTTCGCAGTCGATCCAGACGATGCGTTCGTTAGTAATAGGCACCCGCCCAGCCTACCGTTCCGACGTCACAGAGCCGTCCGGTGCTAGGATTTCGAATACGCGGCCGCCGAATTATTTCGGCACTTATTTCTTCGACGCGGCGCCCCGGGCCGGACACTGCGGCCGGCTGTGGGCGGAATTGTGGCCCACAACAGATTGGACGATCCTGACATGACGGCGCCTGTGCCTGCGGCGGGGGAAACGGCTGCCGGTACGTCCCGCCCGTCCACGTCCCGCCCTTCTGCGGCCGGCCGGACCGCGCTCACCCCGGCTGCGGCCTCCCCTGAGGGGGAAGGGGCCGTCGGCGACGTCGATAACCCGCGGTCCCCGATCCTTGCCGGGTTCCTGGGCTCGCTGTTCATGACTATCGGTTCGGTCGGCGTCGGCTGGCTTGCCCCCGCATCCGAACTCCGCCGAGTCCCGCTGTTCATCTGGATGCGCACCGAGGCCCTCGGCGTCGCCCTCTGCATTGTCCTGCTGGCCTTCGGCGGCATGCTGCTTGTCCGCGCCTGGCTGCGGCTCGGCCAGCGCGTCCGGGTCTGGGGGGCCGGGGCCCGCAAGGCCACGCTCCAAGCGACGGTGGCGTGGGGGCTGCCGCTAATGTTCTCTGTGCCGCTGTTCAGCCGCGACGTCTACGCGTACATCGGCCAGGGCCGGCTCATGGTGGAGGGCTTCAACCCCTACGAAAACGGCATTTCGGCGCTGTCCAACTACTTCCAGCTGGGCGCCGACAGAATGTGGACCGAAGCTCCCGTCCCCTACGGGCAGCTGTTCCTGTGGATCGAACAGTTCGTGGTCTGGGCCACCAACGTGCACCCTGAAGGCAGCATCATGCTGTTCCGGATCGCGGCCCTGGTGGGCGTGGTCCTCTGCGTGATCTACGTGCCGAAACTGGCCGAACTGCACGGAGTGAACCCGAACCGGGCCCTGTGGCTGACGGCGGCCAACCCGCTGTTCCTCACCAACTTCATCGCCAGCGTCCACAACGACGCCCTCATGATCGGCCTGGCCCTGGCGGGCCTTTATTACTGCGCCACGCGCCGGGTCATCCTCGGAATCGTGCTGGTCACGCTCTCCATCTCGGTCAAGCCCATCACGGTGGTCTTCCTGCCGTTCATCGGCCTGCTCTGGGCGGGCAAGGGCGCCAGCTGGCCGCGCAAGTTCGTCTTCTGGGCCCTCACGGCCGGCATCAGTGTGGCCTTGCTGTATCTCATGAGCCGGGTCAATGGCTTCGGCTTCGGCTGGATTAACGGGCTGTCCGCCCCGGGCAGCATCTGGATCTGGTACGCGCCTGTTGGCCTGGTGGGCCTGATCGTGGCCTCCATCTCCAACGCCTTCGGGCTCGACGGCTGGGGACTGGCCAAGTGGGCGTTCGACGCCGGCAAGCTGCTCGCCGTCGGCATCGTCGCCTGGCAGATCTTCCGCGGCGACTACGACCGGCTGATGCGCCGGCTCACCCTGGCGTTCGCCGCCGTCGTGCTGCTGTCCCCGATGATCCAGTCCTGGTACATCGTCTGGCTCATCCCGCTCTTCGCCGTCACGGGCATCCGCGACGACTGGCAGGTCAAGGCGCTCTACTTCATCGTGTCCTTTTTCATGGTGTACGCGATCTCGGACCAGCTCGACGTCTTCCCGTACCTGCAGACCGCGGATCTGGGCCTGGCCCTGGCGCTGGCCCGCAACGCCGCGGCGATCATTGCGTTGCTGTTTGCGCTATACCTGATCTTCCTTGACCCGAAGACGAAGCTGCTGTTCACCAAGTCGGACGAGCCGGTCACCACGCGGCCGATCATCTAGGGCTGGTTCTGGCTAGGCCGCCAAGTTCCTGAGCGCTTCCTTGCGCGAGAGCGGACTGAGCCGGTCCGCATGCCGCCGCACAAACGCTTTCACCCAGGCCGGATCCGTCCTGCCGTACTGGCGCAGCGCCCACCCGATCGCCTTGCGGATGAAGAACTCCCGGTCCTCGAGGTTGGCCTCGATCACAGCGGCCAGGAGCTCCGTGTCCGTGGCGTCCTTCGCCCCCAGCTGTGCGGTGATCGCGGCCCGCCGGACCCAGAAGTCCTCGTCCCGGCTCCAGCGTTCGAGCACCGGCGTCAGTTCTGCCCGGTGGGCCTGCAACAGGGCGCCCAGCCGGTGGGCCACCCCGTCCACCAGGTCCCACCACGCTCCGGTGCGGATGATTTCCTCATAGAGGGCCAGCATGCCCAGTTCCCCGGCTGCCGGCTTGAGCCCCGTGAGCTCGATCGCGGCATAGCGTTCCTCACGGTGTCCGGCGTTGCGCCACAGCACAAGCACGGCGGACTGCAGCTCCGCCAGGGTGCCCGGCGGGTGGTCCGCGGCCGCGGCCCGGACAATGCTGCGAACCTCGGGAACCCGCACGCCCAGGGATGGCATCTGCGATTTCATGTAGGCCTGGGCCCCCGCGGCGCGGCCCGGATCGGCAGCAGCCTGGAGGCTGCCGCGGATCGCGTCAATCAGTTCCGTGGTGGTCATGAGGCCACTGTAGACACGCCGCGGCGGGCTTTAGAGTTGAAGCCAGCAAGCCGCGGCTCCGCGTCGGAAGGGAAAGCCATGTCCATGATCAAGAGTCCCGAAGAGATCGCTCTGATGCGCGAGGCCGGCCGGGTGGTCGCCACCACCCTCGCCCGGGTCCGGGAGGCGGCCGCCGTCGGCGTTTCGCTCAAGGAACTGGACGATGTCGCCGCGGCGTCAATCGCCGACGCGGGAGCCACCCCGGCGTTCCTGAACTACCGGCCGCGGTGGGCGTCCGTGCCGTTCCCGGGGGTCATCTGCACGTCCGTCAACGACGCCGTCGTGCACGGCATCCCCAACGAGTACCGGCTCCAGGACGGGGACCTCCTGAGCGTGGATTGCGGCGCGTTCCTGGCCGGGTGGTGCGGCGATGCGGCCGTCAGCTTCATCGTGGGGACCGTGGATCCGGTGGACCAGGCCCTCATCGACGCCACGGACGCCGCCCTGGCGAGGGGGATCGAAGCGGCAAGGATCGGGAACAAGATGGGGGATCTCGCCTATGCGATCGGCGGTGCAGCGCGCCGGGCAGGCTACGGGCTGCTCGCCGACCACGGCGGCCACGGGATCGGCCGGACCATGCACGCCGAGCCGCACGTGCCCAACGACGGGCGTCCCGGTCGCGGCATCAAATTGACCGAGGGCCTGGTCATCGCCATCGAGCCAATGCTGATTCTCGGCCGCAAGGACGACTACTACCATGACGACGACGAATGGACCCTCCGCTCAGCGAACGGCCGCCGCGCCGCGCACAGCGAACACACCGTGGCCATCACCGCCGACGGGCCGGTGATCCTGACCCTGCCCTAGCGCCCTCGGTCCCTGCCGGCCCGGGGCACCGTCAGGCGGACGACGGCGCGTCCCGGCACTGCGCCGCTGACCACTGTGCCGCTGACCAGCGTGAAGCCGGCCGCCGTGAAGCCGGCCGCCAAAAAGAGTCCCAGCGTGCCGTGGTAGAGGTCTGCCGGGCCGGCCTTGGGCCGTTGCGCGGGGTCGACCGGATAACCCTCTACCACCGTTGCGCCGTGGGCGGAGGCGTGTTCGACGGCGGCGGCAAGCAACGCCCCCGCCACGCCGGTGCGTCGGTGGTCAGGGGAGACTACAAAGCAACTGACGGACCACACTTGGTCCACGCCGGGATCCCGGGCGGCGTCAGGGGCCGACGCCAGCACGTTCGAGCGCAGGATCCTTGGGTAGCACCCGCGGGGCTCGACGGCGCACCAGCCCACCGGATTCCCGTCGCGGAAGGCCAGGACCCCGGGCGCCGGCTGGCCGCCGTCGAACTTGTCCCGCAACTGGTTCTTCCGCTCCTCCGGGGTGGACGCGGACCACTGCGGGCCGGTCCAGGCAAAGAACCGGCACCAGCATCGTGAGGGTTCGCCGCGCACGCCAAAGAGACGCTCGACGTCGGGCCAGTTCGCCGCGGCGGTGGTGATGGCTGCCTGGGCCCGGGGTTCTGCGTCGCGCATGGAAAGAGGGTAGCGCCTGGCGGCTTCAGCGTCAGCGCGTGCGCGTGCCCGGGCTGGCCTGGCGGCGGACGCGGTGCGCGGCGAGCCGGAGCTGGATGATGCGGGCGGCTCCGGCGATGGCGACCAGGACGCCGCCTCCGACGGCCGCGATGAACAAGGCGATGCCGAGCGGGACCGAGCCTTCGAGGCCAAAGAACTTCACCTGCACGTATTCCTGGTTCTGCAGGATGAAAGCGATCAGCAGGATCAGCACCACGAGCGCGCAGGCAACCGCGGCCCAGACCATTCCCGCACGGGTGACCTGGCGCGTGTCCGGAGCGGGCGCCGGCGCGGGAGCCTGAGCCGTGGGTTCCTCGGGCTGGGTGGTTTCGGCGCGCCCCGCCGTCGTGGCGGCCACATCCGTGCTGGTCGCGGCCACATCCATGCCGGGGCTCTGCTCGGCGGGCGCGGACGCGGGCGCGGGTGTGGCGTCACCGGACCCCGCGTACGGGGAGGTGGGGGCGTCGTCTGGATTGGTGGGGTCGAATCTGCGGGGTGTCTCGGTCATGGCGGCCGTACCTTTCGATTGCGGGCAGGGCGCACAGGCTATCCCTGCCAGCCTGCCAGTCCATTCAATACTAAGCGTGCTGAGGGCTGGCGGGGCTCAGGGCATAGGGTGTGCACGGTTCGGGCGCTCCGTCCCACGCCAGCAACCGTGCTTTGGCGGTCCCTGGCGGCCGCCGTCGGCGTCGTTCTCCCGGGCATTCTTTCCGGGGTCCTTCCCGGAAACCAGCGGCGCCCGCGGGGCAGTGCAGGCTGTTGGCACCGGCCCGGGGACGGTATAACGTCACAGCAAAGCGAATGCCTTGAAGAGGAGGCGCGGCCGTGACGATTATTGACAACGCCGTCTATGTGGACGGTCACCGGACCGCCGACCCGGAAGGACTCGAGGAGACATACTTTCTGCTGCGGCAGCGCCAGGGCATGGCCTGGATCGGGCTCTACCGGCCCGAAGCCCAGGAACTGCGCTCCGTGGCCGAGGAATTTGACCTGAGCCACCTGGCCGTAGAGGACGCGCTCGCCGGCCACCAGCGGGCCAAGCTGGAGCACTATGGCGAGACGTTGTTCCTGGTGCTGCGGCCCGCGCGGTACCTGGACGACGTGGAAAAGGTCGAGTTCGGCGAGATCCATGTGTTTTCCGGACCGGACTTTGTAGTGACTGTCCGCCGGGCGGAGTCTCCCGACCTGGCCCGGGTGCGCCGGCGGATGGAGTCCGAGCCGGAGTTCCTGGCGCTCGGACCGGATGCGGTGTTGTACGCGATCCTGGACCAGGTGGTGGACGAGTACGAGCCCGTGGCGGCAGGGCTGGAAAACGATATCGATGAAATCGAAGACGACCTGTTCGCTGCCGACCCCGGCGTATCGCGCAGGATCTATGAACTCTCCCGCCAGGTCATCACGTTTCAGCGTGCCACGGCCCCGCTGGCCGGAATCTTGCAGAGCCTCATGGGCGGCGGACCGGACGGCGTGCCGGATCCCGAACTGCAGGATCATTTCCGCGACGTCCTGGACCACGCCATCAGGCTGGGGGAGCGGGTGTCTGCCTTCCGGGCGTTGCTGCAGAACGCGCTGGCCGTCAACGCGGCCCTCGTTGCCCAGCGGCAGAACGACGAAATGCGGCTCCTGACGGAGTCGAGCTTCGCCCAGAACGAGCAGGTCAAGCGGATCTCGTCGTGGGCTGCCATCTTGTTTGCGCCGACGTTGATCGCCTCGATTTACGGCATGAACTTCCGCGACATGCCCGAGCTCGACTGGATCTTCGGCTATCCGATGGCACTCGCGCTCATGCTCGGCATGGGCGGGATCCTGTTCCTGACGTTCAAACACAACAAGTGGATCTGATGGTCTGGTTGAAATAGGAGCTGACATTGGAAGCGGCCCTGACCGTGCGTTGTCGCAGGTCAGAGCCGCTCTCTTGTGCCCCAGGAGGGAATCGAACCCCCGACCGGCGGATTAGAAGGCCGCTGCTCTATCCCCTGAGCTACTGGGGCGCGCTGGCTCCCACCGGCTGCTGCCGGTGACGCCTCAAAAAGTTTACAGTGCCTGACGGCCGGTGGAGGTCAACGCCCGGCAGGTGGCCGGTCCTGCCGGCCCTGACTTCTCCCCAACACGGTCCCCACACCGTTGCCGGCAGCCGGTTATCCACATGGCACAGCCGGGTCCTCCCCGGCCACGGTCCACGGCGGGATGCTGGAACTGCCCGGCAGGGCACGACAATTCGAGACAGGACATGAGAATGAGCGACAACATTACGGTCCGTGGCTTCGTCGCCTCGGAGATCAGAAGCTCGACCACACCCGGTGGCGTGGCCACGGCGTCCTTCCGGTTCGGCGCCACCGAGCGCCGCTACGACCGCGGCTCCAGCACCTGGGTGGATGGCAACACCAACTGGTTCACCGTCCAGGGATACCGGCAACTGGCCGGCAACATTGGCTGCAGCATCAAGAAGGGCCAGCGGGTCATCGTGGTAGGCAGGCTGAAGATGCGGAGCTGGGAGAAGGACGGCAGGGTCTACCACGTCGCCGAAATTGACGCGGAGTCAGTTGGCCACGACCTCATGTGGGGCTCTGCGAACTTCACGCGCTCAGCCGCAGCCGGAAGCCAGGCGGCCGCCGGACCCGGTTCCCCAGACGCGCCCGGTAGCGGCGACGGCGACGGCGGCGGACCGCAGAGCCTGCCAGGGGACGACGACGGGGACGGCGACCACGGTGCCGACCACCACGCGAGCTTCAGCCATGACGAGAGCGGTGAGGAGGAGGAGGTGGACCAGGAAACCGGAGAACTGAAAGGGGCCGCAGCCTGAATCCGCAGGACCGGCGGGCAGCGCCGTGGGCGCCGGGACTGGTCACCGGAACGCCGGAACGGGGCACTGCCGCGTGGCAGAATTGCCCGATGCAACACGCCAGGATCGTTGCGGGACGGGCGGCGCCCACCCGCACCGCGGGAGGGGCCGCCCGTCGCGTCGGCTGGGCCGCTCCGGCCGCCGCAACCTTGGTGCTCCTGCTTTCAGCCTTCGCCTGTGCGACGCCGGCCGGTAGCAGCGGAGCTATGGCCTCTGAAGCCGCGGACTCTCAGGGGACACCTTCCGCAACGTCCCCGGCACCGACAGCCACTGCGTCGCCGGCACCGACAGCCACTGCGTCGCCGGCACCGGCATCCACGACGTCGCCGCTGGCGAACCCCGACCTGAAACCCGACAGGGAATCCGCCATGAAGTCCACGGTCGAGGCGGTCCTGAACGCCGCCATCCGCGGCGGCAGTCAGCCCGAAACGGCGGGCATCCGCGCGTCGTTGGTTAAGGCAGGGATTCCGGCCGACGCTGTGGAAGTCACAGCCGGGCGGACGCCCACGGCATGGCTGTCGACGCCGTCGAGGCCGGAGTGCGCGACGGCAACGACTGCATCGTGGCCCAGATCCGCACCGGCACCGTCACCGTCGCTGTGCTGCTGCCGGGTCTGGCCTCCGGGGGCTGCCTCGTGGGCGTCCGGGACTGAGCCGAACCCTCGAACGCCGTTAAGTGGCCGATCCGGGCTCACGGAATGTGAGTTATCCCGCCCGAACCACTAGATTTGTAGGCATGGCGGAATTTATCTACACAATGACCAAGGCCCGTAAGGCTGTCGGCGAAAAACTCATCCTCGATGACGTAAGCATGTCCTTCTTCCCGGGGGCCAAGATTGGCGTTGTCGGCCCGAATGGTGCCGGTAAGTCCACCATTCTCAAGATCATGGCCGGCCTGGACACTCCCTCCAACGGTGAGGCCCGGCTCAGCCCCGGCTACACGGTAGGCATCCTGCTGCAGGAGCCGCCGCTGAACGAAGACAAGACCGTCCTGGGCAACGTCCAGGAAGGCGTCGGCGAAATCTACGGCAAGATCCAGCGCTTTAACGCGATCTCCGAGGAAATGGCCAGCCCCGACGCTGACTACGATGCCCTCCTCGAGGAAATGGGACAGCTGCAGGAAGCGATCGACGCTGCCGACGCCTGGGACATCGATTCCCAGCTGGAACAGGCTATGGACGCACTGCGCTGCCCGCCCGCCGACGCCGACGTCACCCTGCTCTCCGGTGGTGAGCGCCGCCGCGTCGCGCTGTGCAAGCTCCTGCTGCAGAAGCCGGACCTGTTGCTCCTCGACGAGCCCACCAACCACCTTGACGCCGAGAGCGTGCTGTGGCTGGAACAGCACCTCTCCAGCTACTCCGGTGCCGTCCTTGCCGTAACCCACGACCGGTACTTCCTCGACCACGTGGCCGAGTGGATCGCCGAAGTGGACCGCGGCCACCTGTACCCGTACGAGGGCAACTACTCCACGTACCTGGAGAAGAAGCGCGCCCGCCTGGAAGTCCAGGGCAAGAAGGACGCTAAGCAGGCCAAGCGCCTGACCGAGGAACTCGAATGGGTCCGGTCCAACGCCAAGGGACGCCAGACCAAGTCCAAGGCCCGTCTGGCCCGCTACGAGGAAATGGCTGCCGAGGCAGACCGTACCCGCAAGCTCGACTTCGAAGAGATCCAGATCCCGCCGGGCCCGCGCCTGGGCGGACTCGTGCTGGAGGCCAAGGGTCTCCAGAAGGGCTTCGATGACCGCACCCTGATCGATGGACTGTCCTTCAGCCTGCCCCGCAACGGCATCGTCGGCGTCATCGGTCCCAACGGCGTCGGCAAGTCCACCCTCTTCAAGACCATCGTGGGCCTGGAACCGCTCGACGGCGGCGAACTGAAGATCGGCGATTCCGTCAAGATCTCCTACGCCGACCAGAGCCGCGGCGGCATCGACCCGAACAAGACCCTGTGGGAAGTCGTGTCCGACGGCCTCGACTACATCCAGGTCGGCCACGTCGAAATGCCGTCCCGCGCCTACGTGGCCGCTTTCGGCTTCAAAGGCCCGGACCAGCAGAAGAAGGCCGGGGTGCTCTCCGGTGGTGAGCGCAACCGCCTCAACCTGGCGCTGACCCTCAAGCAGGGTGGCAACCTGCTGCTCCTCGACGAACCGACCAACGACCTCGACGTCGAAACCCTCAGCAGCCTCGAAAACGCCCTGCTCGAATTCCCGGGCTGCGCCGTCGTCGTCTCGCACGACCGCTGGTTCCTTGACCGGGTGGCCACCCACATCCTCGCCTACGAAGGCGACGAGGAGAACCCGTCCAAGTGGTACTGGTTCGAGGGCAACTTCGAATCCTACGAGGAGAACAAGGTCGAGCGCCTGGGCCCGGATGCGGCCAAGCCGCACCGGGTAACCCACCGCCGCCTCACCCGCGACTAAGCCCGCAAGACTTACAGCGCCGCGAAAAAGCCGGCTCCCGCCTGAACTGTTTCAGGGGGAGCCGGCTTTTTGTGTGCGGTGGGCCTGTGCGCCGAGGACGCCGTGTGCCGAGGACACCGTGTCCCAGCCGCCGGACGGGGGAGTACTGGCAGCCCTTGGCCTTGCGGATCAGGTGCTGCAGCGCCCTCGGTCAGACGGCGGCCTGCACGGCGCCCTTCGCGGTGTTCTTCAGGTCGGTGTTTTTGAAGTCGTTCGGGACGCGGATCATGCCTTCCTGGGCCACCGTCGCCACGTGCCGGCCGTCCCGGCTGAAGATTTTGCCCGTCGCGAGGCCCCGTGCGCCCTGGGCGCTGGGCGATTCCTGGACGTACAGGAGCCACTCGTCGACCCTGACCGGCCGGTGCCACCACATGGCGTGGTCCAGGCTTGCCACGGACATCCCCGGCGTAATCCAGCTCATGCCGTGCCTGCGGAGGATGGATTCGAGCAAGGTGTAGTCGCTCGCGTAGGCCAGGGCCGCCCGGTGCAGGCCGGCGTCGTCGGGCATCGGGCCGAAGGTCTTCATCCACACGGCGTTGCGGGCCTCCCGCGGTCCCTTGGCCGAGACATACAGCGCCGGATCGACGTGGCGGATATCGAACGGCCGCTCGTAGGCCCAGTGCCGGGCCACGGGGTGATCGAACTTGCCCAGCAGGTCGGCCGTGCTCGGCAGCGATTCGGGGTCCGGGATCCCGGCGGGCATCTCGGACTGGTGCTCGATCCCCTCGTCCTCGGCCTGGAAGGACGCGATCATCGACAGGATGGGCATGCCCTCCTGATAGGCGTGGACCCGGCGGGCCGAGAACGACCGCCCGTCGCGCAGGCGCTGCACACCGAAGGTGATCGGCTTGTTGGCGTCTCCGGGCCGGAGGAAGTAACCGTGCATGGAGTGCACGCTGCGGTCCGGATCGACGGTGCGGCTGCCGGCTATCAGGGACTGCGCCAGCACCTGGCCGCCAAAGACGCGCTGCTTGGGCTGTTGCTGGGAGGGACCCATGAAGATGTCCTCGTCCGTCCGGGCGCCCTCGAGCTCGCCGAGGTTGAGAAGTTGGATGAGCGAGGAGGTGGGGTCCTGGGTCGGGAGCCCCAAGAGTCCGGCTTCGGCTTCAGTCATGGTCTGACTCTAGACGGCGTCCAGCGCCGCTCCAAAGAAGCGCAGCCGGTAGAGTCAGTAGTGTGTCTGATGTCCTAACCCAGCCCCTGCAGTTCACCGATCCCCGCGACCTCGACGACCTGCGCACCTTCGCGACGCGCGCCAAGTCCATTGACGACGGCGCCATCCGGCTCCAGGCCGCTGGCCCCGTCCTGGCCGCCTACGTCTGCGTCCTGCGGCCCCGGCTCCTGGGCGAATCCACCCCCACCATCCTGGGCCTGCGGACCATGGCGCTGGCACAGCCGGCGGACACTGACGTGACAGTGCCGCTGTCCGCCGTGCTGGACCGCCTGGCACGGGCGGGGGAGCACGACGTCGAACTTCCCGTCCCGCCGGTGACCGTCAGCGAGTCGTGGGCCGGGATCGGCGCGCCGCGCGCCGGCTGGGAACTGCTCGGCACCGTCCAGGACACCGCCCTGCGGACCGCAGCGGAGGCCGGGATCAGGGAGATCGCCGCGATCATTCCGGACAAGCCCGGTGCGTTGATCGTCAACAACGCCAGGGCAACGGTCTGGGGCCGGGAACTGCCCGACGCCGGCGGCCTGCCGGCCGGGGCCGCGTTCGCCGCGCTCACCCTGGGCTTCCTGGCAGAGGGCGAGCAACGGCTCTACCGGGCCGGGCGCTGGTTCCGGCTCAGCGGCACCCGCGGCCACGTGCTGGTCCGGACCGGCACCGGGCTCTAGGAAGCTCCGGCGCCCTCCGCGCTCAGCCCTCCGACGGGCTGTTCACCATGGACAGGGCTGCCCGCTCCATGTAGTCCCAGAGCGTACCCTCATACAGCGGCGGCAGCTCCAGGGCATCCACCGCGGCACGCATGTGGAACAGCCAGCGTTCCTTGGCCTCCGGTGTCACCCGGAACGGCATGTGGCGCATCCGCAGCCGCGGATGCCCGCGCTCCTCGCCGTACGTCGTCGGCCCGCCCCAGTACTGTTCCAGGAACATCAGGAAGCGCCGCTTGGCCGGGCCAAGGTCCTCTTCCGGGTACATGGCGCGCAACAGCGGATCTGTTGCGACGCCGTCGTAGAAGACATCGATGAGCTTCACGAAGGTCTCGTGGCCGCCCACGGCGTCATAGAAGTTGTCCGTGTAGCCGGGCTGGCTGAACGGATCGTTCTGCAGCAGCTGCCTGGGCTGGCTGGGTTCGCTGGCGCTGGGAATCGTCATTTCACTATTCTCCGGCCTTCTGCTGGGGTGCGCTGTCGGCCTCGTCTGCCGGGGACGTCTCGGGCGGAATGTACGTGCCCTGGGAGCGGTTGCCCACGCGCAGGATTTCGCCGTTGCGTAGGTACCAGATGGTGCCGTCGTCGGCCCGGACCCGGGTGATCCGCAGGTTCATGGCCTCGACTGTGCCCACCACCTCGGAAGTCTCGATGATGTCGCCAATGCCGTACTGGTCCTCGAAGGTAATGAAGATGCCGGCGAGGAAGTCGCGGATCAACTGCTGGGCACCGAAGCCGATGGCCACACCGAGGATCCCGACGCTCGTCAGGATGGGAGCCACGTCCACGTTCAGGTACTTGAGCACGTACACGATGGTGAGGACGGCGATCAGGACGCCGACCACGCTGCGGAGCAGTGCGCCGATTGTCTCTGCCCGCTGGACGCGGCGTTCGTGGTCCAGGGCGCGGAACGCCGGAGCGACCCAGCGGAAGTGCGACTTCTTGAAGAGTGTGCTGCCCGCCGCGACCCGTTTGGTGATTCCGGTGATCACGAAGGATGCCGCCAGCCACACGGCGACGCCGATGCCCAGGCTGATGAGGCCACCTGGCAGGTTGACAGCCGAGATGTCCGGTGCGGTGATTGGTTCGATGGTGGTCAGGCTGATCATCGGTGAGGGAAAACTCCTTGTTTACTGCAGCCCTGCTGCCGGCCGGCAGCAGGGCTGGGCGTCCGGAAAGGCGGCTTGCGTTCGCCGGGCGCATAACGCTCTGGTCTACTTCAACATTAGCGCCGTAGCGTGGCCCCATGCGCATCCTGGTCCTTGGCGGCACGGCCTTCCTGTCAACTGAAGTAGCCCGGCAGGCCCTCGCCGCCGGGCACGACGTCACATGCCTGGCCCGCGGTTCCGCCGCCGCGCCGCCCGACGGCGCCACCTGGCTGCGCGCGGACCGATCGCAGGGGAAGACCGCGTACGAAGGGGCCGCCGGCAGCGGCGCGTGGGACGCCGTCGTCGACGTCTCGCGGGACCCTGACCAGGCACGTGAGGCCCTCGAGACGCTGGCCGGCTCGGCCCGGCACTGGACTTTCATCTCCAGCTGCTCGGTCTACGCTGACAACTCAGTGGCCGCCGAGGCCGAAGACGCCCAGGTGCTCCCGCCGCTGGCTCCGGGCACGGAGCTGACCATGGAAAACTACGGCGAGGCCAAGTCCGCGATCGAGCACCTGACCCGGGAACTGGCAGGCGGCAAGGCGCACCTCTGCCGCGCCGGCCTGATCGGCGGACCCGGGGACGGCTCCGACCGCTACGGGTACTGGCCGGCCCGATTCGCCCGGGACAACGATCCCGTCCTGGTCCCGGACATCCCCGCCGACGCCACCCAGATCATCGACGTCCGCGATCTCGCTGCCTGGATCCTCACCGCCGCCGGGAACGGAACCACTGGGGCGCTGAACGCCGTCGGTGAGCCGGTGCCCTTTGCCGCCTATCTGGAGGAAGCCCGCCAGCTCGCCGACGCCGACTCCGAGGTGGTTGTCGCCCCCGAGGACTGGCTGGCGTCGCACGGTGCGAACTACTGGGCCGGCCCGGACTCGCTGCCGCTGTGGCTGCCGCCAGGCCACGAGGGCTTCTCGACCCGCAGCAACGATGCTGCCCGGACAGCAGGGCTGCGGCTCCGGCCCTGGATGGACACGCTGCGGGACACCCTGGCGGATGAACGCCGCCGCGGACTCGGCCGTGAACGCAAGGCCGGCATGAGCCCGGAGACGGAGCGCCGGCTGGTGTCCGAGTACCGGGCAGAGGCCTCGACCAGCCCGGCTGACGGCGCCGCCTGAAAACTATTCCGCCTGAAAACTATTCAGTCAGCCTGGCCCTCCACCACAGCCGTCGGCTCGTGCAACACCGGGAAATTCACGCTGCGGGCGATGAAACAGACCTTGTTGGCCTCCACGTGGAGTTCCTCAAGGACATCCGGTGCCGCCGCTTCCGCCACCGTCACCCGGGGCCTCAGCGTGACGGATTCGAACTGCCCGCTGCCGTCCCGGTTGGTCCGCATCAGGCCCTCGGCCCGGTCCTCGTAGGCCGTCACCACAACACCGTGCTTCACGGCCACGTGCAGGAAGGAGAGCATGTGGCACTGCGAGAGCGCGGCCAGCAGCAGCTGTTCGGGGTTGTAGCGCTCCCGGTCCCCGTGGAAGGTCGGATCGGCCGAGCCGCGCAGCACCGGCAGCCCGGGGATCTCGACGTCGTGGTCCCGAGAGTAACCGCGGTACGAGGACGTCCCGGCCCCGCGGTTCCCGGTCCAGCGGACGGTCAGCGCATAGTGATGTTCGTCAAGGCTCATGACTCCAGCCTAGAACGACAGAACCCCGGGGGGGCCCCCCGGGGGGGGGGGGGGGGGCCTGCGTGGTCAGCTGGGCCGGGTAGAGCCCGACGACGATCTGCGAGGCCAGCGCGTGGGTGCGGCTTGCCATGATGCCCGGGACGGCCTCGAAGTACTTCTCGGCGTACGGCTCGAGCAGGGACGTGTCCAGGACCCGGGTAAAGCCCGTCACCGCGGAGCCCTGCAGGGCGTTGGACAGATCGCCCTTGACCACAATCGATTCCCAGGCCGCGGCCTTGGCCTCCGGAGTGGGGATGGCGGCCTTGGCCAGGGCCGCCGCGTTCTGGCCGTTGGAGGTGTTGTCGTGCTTCAGTTCCTCGTCGATCCGCTCCTGCCCGGCGCGGCCGCCGGCCACGAGGGAAGCCAGCAGCTCCCACCGCAGGTCCTGGTCCACGCTCAACCCATCGAGGGTGAGTGAGCCGTCCAGCAGCCCGGAGACCGTGTCCAGCTGCCCGGCACTGCGGGCCAGCAGGGCGTAGGACTTCACGAACTGCAGCTGGGCGTCCGAGCCGGCCGGCACCGCCGATGCGAGCTCCCAGAGCTTGTCGGCCGCGGCCACGGCGGTGGCCTCCTGGTGCTCCTCGGCCACGTAGAAGGTCAGCGTGGTGGCCAGCTGCCGGAGCTGGACCAGGATCACGGAGGAATCGGATTCCTCGGCAATGTTGGCGAGGATCAGCTCCACGTACCCGCGGGCCGGGGATTCGCCGTCGCGCGCCGCATCCCAAGCCGAGCCCCAAACGAGCGTGCGGGGGAGGCTCTGGCTGAAGTCCTTCAGGTGCGCCGTTGCGGTGGCGAGGGACTTCGGATCCAGCCGCACCTTGGCGTAGGCGAGGTCGTCGTCGTTGAGCAGGATCAGGTCCGGCTGGGCCAGGCCGGCCAAGGCCGGAACTTCGGTGCGCTCGCCGTCGACGTCGAGCTCCTCGCGGTGCACCCGCTCCAGCTTGCCGGTCCCGTTGAGGTTGTAGAAGCCGACGGCGAGGCGGTGCGGGCGCAGGGTCGGTTCGCTCTCGATCGCCGACTGCACGATGGCGAAGGACTCGATGGTGCCGTCCGCGGACGCCGAGATTTCCGGTGTCAGGGTGTTCACGCCGGCGGTCTCCAGCCAGAGCTGCCCCCACCGTTCCAGGTCGCGGCCGCTGGCCTTCTCGAGTTCGGCCATGAGGTCGCTGAGCTCGGTGTTCTGCCAGGCGTGCTTGCTGAAGTACTCCCGCACCCCGGACATGAATTGCTCCGGGCCCACCCAGGCGACGAGCTGGCGCAGCACCGACGCGCCCTTGGCGTAGGTGATCCCGTCGAAGTTCACCTCGACGTCCTGGAGGTCGTTGATCTCGGCGAAGATCGGGTGCGTGGTAGGCAGCTGGTCCTGCCGGTAGGCCCAGGACTTCTCCACGGACGCGAACGTGGTCCAGGCGTGGCCGAACTCAGTGTTCTCGACGGCGGCCAGGTGGGACATATATTCGGCGAAGGACTCGTTGAGCCAGAGGTCGTTCCACCAGCGCATGGTGACGAGGTCGCCGAACCACATGTGCGCGAGCTCGTGCAGCACGGTGATGGCGCGGCGTTCCACCTGGGCATCGGTGACCTTGCCGCGGAAGACGTAGCCTTCCAGGATGGTGACGGCCCCGGCGTTCTCCATGGCGCCGGCGTTGAACTCCGGCACGAAGAGCTGGTCGTACTTCTCGAACGGGTACGGGCAGCCGAACTGGGCCTCGAAGAACTCGAAGCCCTGCCGGGTGAGCTCGAAGATGTTGTCCGCATCGAGGTACTGCATGAGCGACTTGCGGGCGAAGATGCCCAGCGGGGTGACGTTGCCCGCCGCCGACGTGACCTCGCTGCGCACTGACTGGTACGGCCCGGCGATCAGCGCGGTGACATAGGAGGACAGCCGCGGTGTCGGCGTGAACTCCCAGACAGAGCGGGCGGCCCCATCCGCGCCGGGGATGGTCTCCACCGGCACCGGGGTGGGGGAGTTGGACACGACATCCCAGTGCGAGGGGGCGGTGACGGTGAACGTGAAGCTGGCCTTCAGGTCGGGCTGTTCGAAGACGGCGAACATGCGCCGCGAATCCGGGACCTCGAACTGGGTGTACAGGTAGACCTCGTTGTCCACCGGATCCACGAAGCGGTGCAGGCCTTCACCGGTGTTCATGTACGGGGCTTCGGCGACTACCAGCAGGTCGTTCTCGGCCGCGAGGTCCGGGAGCTGGATCCGGACGCCGTCGGAGACCTCGGCCGGATCCAGTTCGCGGCCGTTGAGGCTGACGCTGTGCACGGCGTGGGTGACGGCGTCGATGAAGGTCGACGAGCCGGGCTTGGCCCGGAACTTCACGGCCGTGGTGGAGCCGAAGACCTTCTCGCCGCGGGTCAGGTCCAGGCTGACCTCGTAGGAATCGACGTCGATCAGGGCGGCGCGCTCGCGGGCTTCGGCGCGGGTCAGGTTCATACCGGGCAAAGGGGCCTCCAGAAGAAGATGGATACTGCCGGCCGGCCGCGGCCGCGGTCGCCGGCGATACTGTGAAATTATTCTTTCACGTTAGCGGCCCTTGGCAAGTTAGCCCGGTCACAACCGGCCCCAAGGCCTCGGCGCCCACTCCACGATTTGCCACGAATGGCCGCTAAGCCGATGCCCTTAGCGGCCATTCGTGTCAGATGGGTGCGGTTGGGGCGGCCACGTTGACGCTGCCCCGGCGATCTCTTCTTGGTCGTGGCGAGGTCCGGGCGCCGGACTACGTGTCTGATCGCACATTTGCTTCCCGTCCACCTCCTGACCTGCGCGCACGTCCCCAGATCCATCAAGGTGCGTCCGGGGTAGCGTTGGAGCATGGGAAAGATCCGTGACTCCGTCGATGCCAGGGCTTTGCGCTTTGCCATCGGTTTCCCCTTGATGCTGGCGGCAGGATTCGTGGTGTGTGCGCTTCTGGTGCGCCCGGATCTGCCCGAGCCGCTGGCCGTCCGCTGGACCGCCGCCGGTGCCGCCGACTTCGCGCCGTTCGTGACAGTCGCGGGAGCCGGAGCCTCGCTGATCGTGGTGATCGGCTGGGCCGTGCTGCTGCAGGCCGTGCCGCTGTCGCGCCCCGCGATGATGCGCCGCATCATGATGGGCGCCGGCCTGTCCATGAGCCTCTTCGTCACCACAGTCCTTGCCGCGGTGCTCGTGGGCCAGCTGGGCCTGCCCGATGCGCGGGGATCCCATGTGGATGTCTCGGTCCTGGCGCTCGGCAGCGGCGCGGCCCTCGGCCTGGGCATCGTGATGGGTTTTGTCTTCAAGGCCGACGAGCGCTGGTCCGTCGATGACGACGTCGCCGTCCGGCAGGCCCTTGAGCGCGAACAGGATCCGGATTTGGCCAGGGACCGGGTCAGCCTCTGGGTCCACGCCCGCAGCTCCATCTTCGTCATGCTCGGCATCGCAACGCTTCTGCCGGCCGCCCTCCTGACCATTGCCGTGCCGTGGCTGTCTGTCCTCCTGGTGGCGGCGGCCCTGGTGGCCGCGGCGTTCCTGGTGGCCCGGATCCGGGTTGACCGCGGCGGCCTCCACGTCTTCGCGGCAGGCTTCGTCCGGGTCATGGAGGTTCCGGCCGCGGCCATCGACGCCGCGACGCCCAGGGACGTCACGGCGGCGGACTATGGCGGGTGGGGCTACCGGACCCATGGCAACACCACCGCGATGCTGGTCAGCAGCGGCCCCGCGGTGGTCATCGACCGCTCGGACGGGCGCCGGCTGGCGGTCAGCGGCGGCAGTGCCACCGCGGCGGACAATATCGCCCAAACGCTGTCCCGGGTGGCGGACAGGGCCCGGCGGAACGGCGGGACCCCCGCCGTCTAGCACCGCGGTGTCGGTCCTCAGTGTCGGTCCTCAGTGTCGGTCCCCGGTGGAGCTATACGGTGGGGCAAGACGGTGGAGTACGACGGCGTGCCGGGCCTGTGTAACACGACCGTCCAGTGAGGGTTCCGGCGGGCTGCAGCACGGTCCCGGGAGGCCCGGCCTAGTACGCTTGGACCAGACCCCACCCGCCCCGGCCGCCGCCCGGCGCCGCAACCGAACGGAACAGCCGTGACCATTTCTGACCTGCCCCGCGTGCACATTGCCACCGACCACGCCGGAATGGAGCTCAGCGCCCACCTGGTCAGCCACCTCAGCGCCAAGGGCTACGAGGTGGTGGACCACGGACCGAAGGTCTACGACGCCCTGGATGACTACCCGTCGTTCTGCATCAACGCCGCCCTCGCCGTCGTCGCGGACCAGGAAGCCGGAACCCGCGCCCTCGGCATCGTCCTCGGCGGCTCGGGCAATGGCGAGCAGATCGCCGCCAACAAGGTCAAGGGCGTCCGGGCCGCGCTGGCCTGGAACCTGTCCACGGCCCAGCTGGCACGTGAGCACAACGACGCCAACGTCGTCGCCGTCGGCGGCCGCCAGCACAGCGTCGACGAGGCCACGGAAATCATCGAGGCGTTCCTGGCCGAACCTTTCAGCAACGATGAGCGCCACGTCCGCCGGATCGGCAAGATCGCCACGTACGAGCGCACCGGCGAGGTCATCGACTAGTGCCGGAGGGGCATTCCGTCCACCGTCTGGCCCGCCAGTTCGGGGACGTCTTCGCGGGGGAGCGGCTCGCGGTCTCCAGTCCGCAGGGCCGGTTTGCCCAGGGCGCTGCGCTGCTGGACGGCCACACCCTCGTCAGTTCCGTGGCGCACGGGAAGCACCTCTTCCTGGAGTTCGGGCACGGGCTTCTCCTGCACGTCCACCTGGGCCTCTATGGCGCCTGGGATTTCGGCGGCGACGCCACCTTCCGCGGCGCCTCCAGCATCGGCGCGCCCCGGAAGGTGGGGGAGCGGGAAGTCTACGACGACGCTGAGGCGGCCGGGCCGGCCTCATATGAGGGCCCGCCCGCGCCGGTCGGTGCCGTCCGCGTCCGGCTCGCCGGCGCGCACGGCTGGGCCGATCTCCGCGGCGCGACCACGTGCGAGGCGATCACGGACGCGGAAGCGGCGGCCGTACTGGCGCGGCTCGGCCCGGACCCGTTGCGGAACCTTCCCGGCGACCGGGACGCCTTCAGCGCCACCGTGGCGGCCAAACGTACACCGCTGGCGGCCCTGCTGATGGACCAAAAGGTGATTGCCGGCGTCGGGAACGTCTACCGGGCCGAACTCCTGTTCAGGCAACGGCTCAACCCCTGGCTGCCCGGCGCCGAACTGACACCGGACGCGGCCCGCCGGCTCTGGGACGACACCGCAGACATGATGACCGACGGCGTCCGGGACGGCCGGATCATCACGACGCCGCCGCAGTACTGGAACGGGGCCGGAGCCGGCGTATCCCGCGGTGTCCTGCCGGCCCCGGAGGAGGCCCACTTCGTCTACCGGCGCCACGGACTCGGCTGCAGGGACTGCGGAACGCCGGTGGCGCTGACCGAGCTCGGCGCCAGGAAGCTCTATTGGTGCCCGGCCTGCCAGCAGGCCTGAGCCGGTACGCCTGCCCTTCCAAAGCCAACCCTTCCAAGCTCCGGCCGCCGGGGCCTGGAGGGAACGAAAAAAGCCCCTCCGGAGAGGGGCTTTTTTCGTCATATTTCTGAGGGGACGACGGGAATCGAACCCGCGTAATCAGTTTGGAAGACTGAGGCTTTACCATTAAGCTACGTCCCCGGGGATCTCACTGGAACTCCAGTAAAACTTCCGGGCGGCTGTTCAAGCCGGATACAACTAAACCCAATTCAAGGCCCCGGTGTCAAATGTGCAAATCGGCACAGTATGACCGTAGACTGTTCTGTGCACTTACGGGGTGTAGCTCAGCTTGGCTAGAGCGCCTGCTTTGGGAGCAGGAAGTCGCAGGTTCAAATCCTGTCACCCCGACTCTGCAAGCACTGCCAGCACGTGGCAATGCAGAACCCCATACCCCCCACACCAGGAGTACTTAGACTGTGAAGAGCGCTGTCGAGAACCTCACCCCCACGCGGGTCAAGCTCAATGTTGAGGTCCCCTTTGAGGAATTGAAGCCCAGCATCGCAGAGGCATACAAGACTGTTGCTTCGCAGATCCAGGTCCCCGGTTTCCGCAAGGGCAAGGTCCCCTCCAAGCTCATTGACCAGCGCGTTGGCCGCGGCTACGTCCTGGAGACGGCCATCAACGAAGGCCTCAACGGCTGGTACCAGGCCGCCGTGCAGGAAACCGGCATCCGCCCCCTGAGCCGTCCCGAGGTCGAGATCACCGAGGTTCCGGACCCGTCCGCCACCGACGGCGAGCTCAAGTTCCACGCCGAGGTTGACATCCGCCCCGAGATCGAACTGCCCGACTACGCAGGCATCAAGGTTGAGGTCGCCGCCGCCGAGTCCTCCGACGCCGACGTCGACAAGGCCCTGGACGAGCTCCGCGGCCGCTTCGGCACGCTGAAGTCCGTGGACCGCCCGGCCGCCGATGGCGACTTCCTGACGATCGACATCGCAGCCTCGATCGACGGCGCCGATGTTGACTCCGCTTCCGGCCTGTCCTACCAGGTTGGCGCCGGCACCATGCTCGAAGGCCTCGACGAGGCCGTCACCGGCCTCAGCGCCGACGAGGACGCCATCTTTGACACCACGCTGGTCGGCGGCGAGCACGCCGGCGAGTCCGCTCAGGTCAAGGTCACCGTCAAGGCCGTCAAGGAGCGCGAGCTCCCCGTCGCCGACGACGACTTCGCCCAACTCGCCAGCGAGTTCGACACCCTCGCGGAACTCCGTGAGGACCTGGCCAAGCAGGCCGCCGAGTCCAAGGTTGTTGACCAGGGCGTCGAGGCCCGCGACAAGGTCCTGGACAAGCTCGTTGAGCTCGTCGAGGTTCCCGTCCCGGCGTCGATCGTCGAAGAGCAGCTCGAGCAGCACTTCAACGCCGAAAACGCCCACGGTGAAGGCGAGCACGACACCGAGGAGCACCGCGCCGAGGTCAAGGCCAACACCGAGCGCGCCTTCCAGAACGAGATCATCCTCGACGCCATCGCGGAGAAGGAAGAAGTCAACGTCAGCCAGAACGAGCTGATCGACTACATCGTCACCACCGCCAGCCAGTACGGCATGGACCCGAACCAGTTCGCCCAGATCATCGATCAGAGCGGCCAGGTGCCCATGATGGTTTCCGAGGTCCGCCGCCGCAAGGCACTGGCCGTCGTGCTGGGCCAGGCCGAGGTCACCGACTCCGAGGGCAACAAGGTTGACCTGAGCGACTTCGTCCGCCCCGGTGACGAAGCCGCCCCGGCCGCCGAGACCGTTGAGGACGAAGCAGCTTCGGCAGAAGCCACCACCGAGGCCACGCCGAGTGATGACCCCGCAGCAGTGAAGTTCTAGCAGTCACTGAGACGTAGAACAGTCGGCCCCCGGATCACCGATCCGGGGGCTCAGCGAACAGCCCGGCACCAGCGAACAAAGCGGGCGTGAAAACGGTTAGTGTCGCTGTAGGAAAGTTCAGTGATGTCGTCCAGTGGCGTCACCGTCGCCAGCGAGAGGTAAGTACATATGTCACAGCAAGCAGGGGCACCCCGGATGGCCACGGTCGATCCGGCAGCCCAGGATAACTACATTTACAACCGCCTGCTGAAAGAGCGCATCATCTGGCTCGGCTCCGAGGTCCGCGACGATAACGCCAACGCGATCTGCTCCCAGCTGCTGCTGCTCTCGGCGGAGAATCCTGAAAGGGACATCTACCTTTACATCAACTCACCCGGCGGCTCCGTCACCGCCGGCATGGCCATCTACGACACCATGCAGTTCATCCCGAACGATGTTGTCACGGTTGCCACCGGCCTCGCCGCGTCCATGGGCCAGTTCCTGCTCTCCTCCGGCACCAAGGGCAAGCGCTACGCCACCCCCAACGCCCGCATCCTCATGCACCAGCCCTCCGGCGGCATCGGCGGCACGGCGTCGGACATTAAGATCCAGGCCGAGCTGATCCTGCACATGAAGAAGGTCATGGCCGAGCTGACCGCCGACCAGACCGGCCAGAGTGTGGACACCATCCTCAAGGACAACGACCGCGACAAGTGGTTCACGGCCCCGGAAGCCCTCGACTACGGCTTCTTCGACAAGATCGCCGCACACGCCGGATCCGTGGCAGGCGGCGGCGGAACCAACGCCAACGGCTCCGGAAACAGCGGCGGCGCTGCGACAGCCACCGAGAACTGACCGGCAGGTAGACAGCAATGAATTCAGGAGCAATGAACATGAACTACAACTTCGGTTCGACTGCCGGCAACCTGCCGAGCAGCCGCTACGTGCTGCCCCAGTTCGAAGAGCGCACCCCCTACGGCTTCAAGCGCCAGGACCCGTACACCAAGCTGTTCGAGGACCGCATCATCTTCCTCGGCGTCCAGGTCGACGACGCCTCGGCCGATGACGTCATGGCCCAGCTGCTGGTGCTCGAGTCCACCGACCCGGACCGCGACATCACGCTCTACATCAACTCGCCTGGCGGTTCCTTCACCGCCATGACCGCGATCTACGACACCATGACGTACATCCGGCCCGAGATCCAGACCGTCTGCCTCGGCCAGGCGGCCAGCGCCGCCGCCGTGCTGCTCGCGGCCGGCACGCCGGGCAAGCGGCTCGCGCTGCCGAACGCCCGCGTACTGATCCACCAGCCTTCGCTGTCCGGCGGACAGGGCGGGCAGGCCTCGGACCTCGAGATCCAGGCCGCCGAGGTCATGCGCATGCGCTCCTGGCTCGAGGACACGCTGGCCAAGCACTCCGGCCGGACGCCGGAGCAGGTCAACAACGACATCGAGCGGGACAAGATCCTCACGGCCGCCGAGGCCATGCAGTACGGCCTCATTGACCAGGTCCTCGATTCCCGCAAGATCAAGCCCCAGGCAATCGCGCGCTAATCAGCATTCCGCGGCGCCGGTGCGGCATTTTTACTTGGCCGCACCGGCGTCCGCTTTCCACCCAACGGGCCCAAAGTGACCTAGAGTGGAACATGTCACAGCCAGCAGCAAGCTACTAAAGGGGTTCACACATGGCTCGGATTGGCGAGAGCACAGATCTGCTGAAGTGTTCTTTCTGCGGAAAGAGCCAGAAGCAGGTCCGCAAGCTCATTGCCGGGCCCGGCGTCTACATCTGCGACGAGTGCATCGAACTCTGCAACGAGATCATCGAAGAGGAACTCGCGGAAGTAGCTGACCTGGGCAGTTTCGAGTTGCCCAAGCCCCGCGAAATCTTTGATTTCCTGCAGGAATACGTGATTGGCCAGGAACCCGCCAAGCGTTCGCTCGCCGTCGCCGTGTACAACCACTACAAGCGGATCCAGGCCGGCCACGCGCCGAAGAGCGGCAGCCTCGCCGACGGCGTTCACCACGACGACGTCGAGATCGCCAAGTCCAACATCCTGCTGATCGGACCCACCGGCTGCGGCAAGACCTATCTGGCCCAAACCCTCGCCCGCCGCCTCAACGTCCCGTTTGCCGTCGCCGACGCCACGGCCCTGACCGAGGCCGGCTACGTCGGTGAGGACGTTGAGAACATCCTCCTCAAACTTATCCAGGCCGCCGACTATGACGTCAAAAAGGCTGAGCAGGGCATCATCTACATCGATGAGATCGACAAGATCTCACGCAAGAGCGAAAATCCGTCCATTACCCGGGACGTTTCGGGGGAGGGCGTGCAGCAGGCGCTCCTGAAAATCCTCGAGGGCACTGTGGCCTCGGTACCGCCGCAGGGCGGACGCAAGCACCCGCACCAGGAATTCATTCAGATCGACACCACCAACGTGCTCTTCATCGTGGCCGGCGCCTTCGCGGGGCTCGAGGATATCATCGGTTCGCGGTCCGGGCGCAAGGGCATCGGATTCGGTGCCCCGCTCAACGAGGTCAAGAACACCACGGATTCCTACGGCGAGGTCATGCCGGAGGACCTGCTCAAGTTCGGGCTGATCCCGGAGTTCATCGGCCGGTTGCCCGTCATCACCACCGTCTCCAACCTGGACCGCGCCGCGCTCATCCAGATCCTCTCGACGCCGAAAAATGCCCTCGTCAAGCAGTACCAGAAGATGTTCCAGCTCGACGGCGTCGAGCTCATCTTCGAGGACGAGGCCCTCAACACCATTGCCGACCAGGCGCTGGAGCGCGGCACCGGGGCCCGTGGGCTGCGCGCCATCATGGAGGAAGTCCTGCTCCCGGTCATGTTCGACCTCCCCAGCCGCGACGACGTCGCCAGCGTCGTGATCACCGAAGAGGTCGTGACCAAGAAGGCAGCGCCCACGATGATCGCCCACGACGAGGTCAAACGGCGCAAGTCCGCCTGATCCGGAATATTATCGCGGCCAAGGTCGCTGTAATCTTTAGCGCGCCGTGTGCGTGATCCGCCACGGCGCTTTCCCCGCAGACTTCCCTAAGGAGAACACCTGTGTCTGAAACCATGACCAACAAAGCCGACTTCTGGTTCGACCCGATGTGCCCCTTCGCGTGGGTCACCTCCCGCTGGATCGGCGAAGTCGAAGAAGTCCGCGACATCAAGACCGAGTGGCATGTCATGAGCCTCGCCGTGCTCAATGAGGGCCGCGAGGAACTGCCCGAGCAGTACCGCGAGTTCCTGAAGAAGGCGTGGGCTCCGGTCCGCGTCATCACCGCCGCCGCTGAACAGCACGGTGCCGAATACATCAAGGCGCTCTATGACTCCATGGGCACCAAGATCCACAACGAAGGCATCAAGGACATTGACGAGGTCATCGCCAAGTCGCTGGCCGAGGCCGGACTGCCGGCCGAGCTTGCGGGCGCGGGCCAGAGCGACGAATTTGATGCAAAGCTGCGCGCCAGCCACGAGGCAGGCATCTCGCTGGTCGGTCAGGACGTGGGCACACCCGTCGTCGCCTTCAACGGCACGGCCTTCTTCGGCCCGGTTCTGACGCGCATCCCGCGCGGCGAGGAGGCAGGACAGATCTGGGACGCCACGGTGACCCTGGCATCCTTCCCGTACTTCTTCGAAATCAAGCGCAGCCGTACCGAAAGCCCGGTCTTTAACTAGGCCTGAACACGCCGGGCCGGGCCGCTGCCCGGCCTCCCGGGAGCCCCGGCAGAACTACTCTGTTGTAGTTCTGCCGGGGCTCTTGTGCACAGCAGGCCGGGGGACAACAATAGAACTTACCCACTTCGAAAGAAGAGGGACGCAGGAACCAAAGATTCAGTGACACTCATCCGACGCAGCCTTCGGCAAAGTCAGATGATGGCTACCAGTGACGAGGTAGGAAGACCTGAAAGTCTAAGGATCCCGCCAGATTGTCTAAGACGTCACGTGACAATCGAAAAGTCGAAGCCCCACCAACCGCTAAACGCTGATGGGGCTTCCCCTTTGCCCAAAAACACCTTGCCCAAAAAACAGTGGGCCCAAAGCAGTGTGCCCAAATTCGTCAGATCGCCGTCCAAGGACGCTTCCCCGGGTGCAGAGTGGGCATTGTGCAGGTGCGCACGACCCGGGGCGGGTCATGCGCACCTGAGGGTGCCAGGGGACTGGCTCCGTGGTGTCAGCCACGGGTGTCAGTCGCGGCGGTCTTCCCGGCGGTCGTCGCGGTCGTCACGGCGGTCTTCCCTCCGGTCGCCGCGACGGTTGATCCCGTGGGCGACGACAACGGCCCCGCCGACGGCGGCTGCGGTCCTGCGTCTGCGTCGTGCTGCCAGTGGCATGTCAGGCTCCTTCTATCGCTTCTTCAGGGGACTGGTCTTCGGCATCGGCCTGGAAGGCGGCGATGACGGCCTGGGTCGGGATCCGGCCGCTGGCCACGAGTTGGCCGCCGGCCTTGCGGACTGCCGTGCCGAACGGGGCCGCCCACAGGTTCTCCCAGACGAGCACCGCGGCGGAGTGGCCGGGCGCGATCGTCTCGGCCAGGTCCATGACATCCTGCTCAGAGAGCACCATGGCCAGGTCGGCCTCGGCCGTGCGCACCTCGCCGAGCTCGCTCGGGTCGAGGTCGGAGATCTCCGCCGTCTCGAGTGTGCCGTCCTCCATCTTCCTCAGGAACACCATGTCGAGCACCCTGACGAGGTCACGCTGGACCAGGTCCTCCAGGAACGGGGCGATCTGGCCCTTGCCGAAATCGGGTCCGGGGAATTCAACGACGATCCAGTCGACCGGCCCCAGTTCATCGAGTGTCTCAGTCATGCGTATGACCTCCGCTTCTTCTTGGGGTTCAAGGCGATCCGACGGACCGCTGCATCTTCATTCTGTGCCCCCGGTGAGGTGCGGCGCCTCACCCGTGCCGGGTGACCTCACGCCTCAGCGGTAGGACTTGCTTGTGCAGCCCCGGGTTCCGGGCGAAGGAACAAGCCCGGCGGCCCGGCTGTTGCTTCCAATGACGGGGCAGCGGTCCCCGTGCCGTGATCTCCGGGCAACCCGCCCGGTTGTACCCGGTTTTTTCCTGTGCCCACCTGCGAACATTGGAGCGCCATGCCCGTTACAGCCCATCTTGACTTGAACCTCAAAGCCGAAGCCCTGCCCACGGCGCCCGCGGTGCTCCGCGATATTCTCTCCGATACGCGCGCCTTTGACGGCTGCCTCGGGGTCGACGTGCTGGTCGACAGCGAGGATCCGGCGCATTTTCTCGTGGTCGAACAGTGGATATCGATGGAACACGACGCCGCCTATCGCGCCTGGCGCGCAGGCGACGGCGCGAGCGGGCTGGCAGAACTCCTGGCCGCCCCGCCGGTGCTGACGCACTTCGAGACGTCCTTCGCGGTCTGAGCCTCCCCGCGACGCCGAAGGGGCTCCGCGGATCAGAATTGCTTCTGAACCGGACCGAGGGCCCCTTCGTGTTGTTTCCGCCGGAGACTACGCTTGGACGGGCGGCTCGGCCGGTGCCAGCACGACGTCGCTGACGGCCAGTTCACCCTCGCCGGCGACAAGCGCCAGTTCACGGGCGTTGGCCGCGGCCTTGAGGTCGGCGAGGCCGGCCTTGAGCTGGGTCGTGAGGGACTCCGAGGCGGTGATCGTCGCGGACAGCACCTCGGTGCGCTGTTTGACCTTGGCCTCGGACTTGGCCTTGCGGATGCCGCTGAGCGCGGTGCCTACCGTGGCCAGGAGGGTCGTGTCGCCGTCGACCGCGATGGCGGAGGGCCACTGGGCGCGGTGCACGGAACCGGTGCGCCACCAGCTCCAGACTTCCTCCGTGGCGAATGGCAGGAACGGCGCGAAGAGCCGCAGGAGGGTGTCCAGGCTCGTCGCGAGGGCGGCCAGCACGGACGCCTGCTGCTCCTCGCCGGCCGCACCATAGGCACGGTCCTTGATGAGCTCCACGTAGTCGTCGGTGAAGTTCCAGAAGAAGCTCTCGGTGATCTGCAGCGCCCGGGCGTAGTCGTAGCCCTCGAATGCCTTGGTCGCCTGCTCGACGACGTCGGCGAGCTGGGCCAGGACGGCCCGGTCCAGCGGGTTGCTCAGCACGGACAGGTCGTCGGAGACGACCGAGTCCTCGGTGGCGCCCAGGTTCAGGACGAACTTGGAGGCGTTGAGCAGCTTGATGGCCAGGCGGCGGCCGATCTTCATCTGCGCGATCTCGTAGGCGGTGTCCGCGCCGAGCTTGGCCGAGGCAGCCCAGTAGCGCACCGCGTCGGAGCCGTACTCCTCCAGCACATCCGTGGGCACAATGACGTTGCCCTTGGACTTGGACATCTTCTTCCGGTCCGGGTCCAGGATCCAGCCGGAGATGGCTGCATGCTTCCACGGTGCGGTCTTCTGCAGCGCGTCGGCGCGGACGGCGGAGGAGAACAGCCAGGTCCGGATGATGTCATGGCCCTGCGGGCGCACGTCGAAGGGGTAGACCTTGGCGAAGAGCGCCTCGTCGGTGCTCCAGCCGCCCACAATCTGGGGGGTCAGGGAGGACGTGGCCCAGGTGTCGAGGACGTCCGCGTCGCCGGTGAAACCGCCGGGCACGTCGCGCTGGGCTTCCTCGTAGCCGGGGGCCGCATCCGCCGCGGGGTCCACGGGCAGCTGCGCGTCCGACGGGACGATCGGCGCGTCGTATTCGGGGTTGCCGTCGGCATCCAGGGGGTACCAGACCGGTACCGGCACGCCGAAGAAGCGCTGGCGGGACACGAGCCAGTCGCCGTTGAGCCCCGAAATCCAGTTCTCGTAGCGGGAGCGCATGAACGCCGGGTGGAACTCGATCTCGTTGCCGCGGCCGATCAGCCGTTCGCGCCGGTCCTCGTCGCGGCCGCCGTTGCGGATGTACCACTGGCGCGAGGTGACCACCTCAAGGGGCTTGTCCCCCTTTTCGAAGAAGTTCACCGGGTGCATGATCTTCTTGGGCTCGCCGTCGAGCAGTTCCGCGCCGGCCAGGAGCTCCACCACGGACTCCTTGGCGCTGAATACCGTCTTGCCGGAGATGGCCGCGAAGTTGGCGCGGCCTTCTTCGGTGGTGATCCACTCCGGGGTCTCGCCGATGATGCGGCCGTCGCGGCCCACGATCGCGCGGGTGGGCAGCTGCAGCTCGCGCCACCATGTGACGTCGGTGAGGTCGCCGAAGGTGCAGACCATGGCGACGCCGGAGCCCTTGTCCGCCTTGGCCAGCGGGTGGGCCTTGACCTCTACCTCGACACCGAACAGGGGAGAGGTGACCTTCTTGCCGAACAGCGCCTTGTAGCGCTCGTCGTCGGGGTTCGCCACGAGCGCGGCGCAGGCGGCCAGCAGCTCGGGGCGGGTGGTCTCGATGAAGATCTTTTCGCCGTCTTCGGTGAAGAAGGGGTAGCGGTAGTAGGCGCCAGCGACCTCGCGGTCTTCGAGCTCGGCCTGGGCCACGGCGGTGCGGAACGTGACATCCCACAGGGTGGGGGCCTCGGCCATGTACGCGTCGCCTGCTGCCAGGTTGGCCAGGAAGGCCCGCTGCGAGATGGCGCGGGACTTGTCATCGATCGTCCGGTAGGTCAGGTCCCAGTCCACGGACAGGCCCAGGGTCTGGAAGAGGTGCTCGAAGACCTTCTCGTCCTCGACCGCGAGCTCCTCGCACAGCTCGATGAAATTCTTGCGGGAGATGACGTCAAAGTCGCGCTGGTTCTTGGCGGGCTCGGCCGGGGGACGGTAGCCGGCATCGTAGGTAATCGCGGGATCGCAGCGCACGCCGTAGTAGTTCTGCACGCGGCGCTCGGTGGGCAGGCCGTTGTCGTCCCATCCCATGGGGTAGAAGACGTTCTTGCCGGTCATACGCTGGTAGCGCGCCAGGACGTCGGTCTGCGTGTAGGAGAACATGTGTCCGACGTGGAGGGATCCCGACGCCGTGGGCGGGGGAGTGTCGATCGAGTAGACCTGCTCCCGGGTGGTGTCCGGGTTGAACTTGTAGGTCCCTTCGTCAAGCCAGCGCCGCGTGAGCGCTTCTTCCAGCCCCTCCAGGGCGGGCTTGTCCGGAACGTTGATGGGGGCGGTGGTGGGCGTGTCTGTACCCTGATTGTCTTCAGCCATGGGCCAATTCTTCCACTAACTCCCATTCCCTGATGTACGGGATGCGGCCGGCGGCGGGTTCGCCGGGTGTGGGAGCCGCCCAAGTAACGTGAAGTAGCATGCGCAGATGGGCAATTCTCAGCGCAATTCTGCCGGAACCTTTGCGGTCAAACGCATCTATGAGGACCCTTCCGACGACGACGGCTGCCGGGTCCTGGTGGACCGGCTCTGGCCGCGCGGAGTCAGCAAGGAACGGGCCCAACTGGAGCTCTGGCTCAAGGACGTGGCGCCCTCCCCGCCGCTGCGCAAGGAATTCGGCCATATGCAGGAACGGTTCGCGGACTTCCGGGCGGCCTACGAAGCCGAGCTCGAGGGCAACCCGGCCGTGCAGACACTCCGGGACCTCGCGGCGGAGCACGGGAAAGTGACGCTGCTCTTCGGCGCCCGGGACCCGGAGACCAACCATGCCCGGGTGCTGCAGGAGTTCCTCGAGCGGGGCAGCAACAGCAGGAAATGAGCCCGGCATTGCCGTTACTGTGGTGCCATGACTGAGGGAATCGACAACAACACACAAGAATTCACTGCAGCAGGAGCCAAAGCAGCAGTAGTCACCGGCGCCAGCACCGGAATCGGCGAGGCCACCGTGCGTGCGCTCCGCAAGGAAGGCTGGACCGTGTTCGCCGTCGCCCGCCGTGCCGACCGGCTCGAAGCGCTCGCCGCCGAAACCGGCGCCGTCGCCCTTCCCGCCGATGTGACCGATGAAGCCGATGTGGCCCGGCTGCTCGATGAGGTGACCCGCGCCGGCGGCATCGACACGCTGATCAACATCGCCGGTGGTGCCCGCGGCGCCGACAAGGTCGCCGGGGCCAAGACCGAGGACTGGGAATGGATGTTCCAGGTCAACGTGCTGGGCAGCATGAAGCTGATCCGCGCGTTCCTGCCCATGCTGCGTGCCTGCGGCGAGGGCACCGTGCTGAACCTGACCTCCACCGCAGGGCTCTCGGCCTATGAGGGCGGCGGCGGCTACAACGCGGCCAAGTTCGCCCAGCACGCCCTGACCGGCGCCCTGCGGCTCGAAGAGGCCGAGCACAACCTCCGCGTGATCGAGGTGGCCCCCGGGCTGGTGCAGACCGAGGAATTCGCCCTGAACCGCCTCGGCGACCAGGACGCGGCGGCCAAGGTGTACCAGGGAGTCGAGAAGCCACTGACCGCCGAGGACGTGGCCGACGTGGTCCGCTACGCCGTCGTCGCGCCGCACCACATCAACCTGGACCAGATCGTGATCCGCCCGGTGGCGCAGGCGGCCAACTACAAGCTGATCCGCAAGAACCAGTAGGGCGGGCCAGGAGCGGGGCCAAGGGCGGGGCCAGGGGCCGGGACGTCCGGTGGCGACACCGGACGTTCACCCTGGCGTGGTGCGGTGGTCAGGCTGCGCTGGTCCGGAGTTGGCCGCGGCGGGGCAAGGTGGCCCGTGCAACTGCACACCACCAGAGTGGAGAACTTTCCCATGCGAACCCCGACGAAGCTCGGCGCTGCCGTACTCAGCGCAGCCCTGCTCCTCACCGCCGCCGCCCAGGCAAACGCCGCCCAGGCCCACGCGGCCGACACGAACACCAACGGCCAGGACAACCACTTTGACCTCGAGGCCCACCGCGGCGGCATCGGCCTGACTGTCGAGTCAACTCTGGCGTCCTTCGCGAAGGGGATCGAGACCGGCGTCTCCACCCTCGAACTTGACCTCCAGATCACCAAAGACGGCCACGAGGTCATCACCCACGACCGCAAGATCAGCGGCCAGAAGTGCCTGGACACGGCTCCTGTCACGCCGAACGACCCCCAGTTCCCCTACGTCGGCAAGTACGTCAAGGACCTGACGTTCGCGCAGGTCCGCAGCCTGGACTGCGGCAGCCTCACGCTTCCCCAGTTCCCGGGCCAGGCGGCCTCGCCGGGCGCCCAGATGCCCACGCTGGCCGAGGTCTTCGCGTTGGCGGATTCTCACCGGGCCAGCCAGGTGAAGTTCAACATCGAAACCAAGGTGGAAGCGGGCGCGCCGCAGGAAACCGCGCCGCGCGAGCAGTTCGTCGACGTCGCACTCCGTGAAATTACGGCCGCCCACATGCAGAGCCGTGTCTCGATTGAGAGCTTCGACTGGGGCTCGTTGCGCCTGGTCCAACAGCGCGATCCCCAGATTCGCACCGTGGCCCTGACCAACAAGGACTTCCTCCAGGCAGGCCAGCCCGGCAAGTCGCCGTGGCTGGGCGGAATCGACGCCGATGACTTCGGCGGAGACCTCGTCGCCGCAGCCTCCTCCCTCGGCTTCGACGCCATCTCTCCGGTGCACGGCACGCCGCAGAACGGCGCCGTGACGGATCCGGGCTATGTTCCCTACGTCACCGCCGACATGGTCCGCCGTGCCCACGCGGCAGGCATGCAGGTCATCCCGTGGACCGTTGATGACAAACCCACCATGCGGGCGCTCATCGGTGCCGGAGTGGACGGGCTGATCACGGATTACCCGGACCGGCTCCGGGACGTGATGGCCGAGTCCGGCATGAAACTGCCGCGCAGCTAGCCCTCCGCCGGGACGGACAGCGTGGCCAGGAGCGCCGCGTGGTCCGACCCGGCCACCGGCAGCACGGCATAGCCGCTGCTGTGCACCTGCGGGCCGGTCACGATGTGGTCGATGACGACGCCCGGCAACGGGGGACCGGCCATGGGCCAGGTCGGAACCAGGCGGGCCAGGGCCGAGGCGCCCGCGTCGACGAGGGGGCCGCCCTGCCGGGTCCTGTCCTGGCCCTGAAGCATCTGCCGGAACTCGGCGTGGTCGAGGGTGGCGTTGAAGTCGCCCAGCAGCAGCATGTTGCCGGGACGGGCGGCGAGGCGGCCCAGGGCGGCCAATTCGCTCCGCCACTGCCCGGCCCGGCCCCACACCGGCGCCTTGGTGTGCACGTTGGTCACGGCGAGTGTGACCGGACGGCCGCCGGCGTCGAGCTCCAACTGCACCGTAGGCATGTGGAAGGCGGAACCGTCCACGGAGTCGGTTGGAACGAGCGGGCGGGCGGAGTACACGGCGCCGCCGCCCGCGCCGTCCCTCGAGCGGCTGACCCGGTGCGGAAGCAGCGCGCCCAGTCCCTCCGCGTCCAGCCGTCTCTCCAGGGCCGGGGAGAGCTCCTGGACGGCAAGGAGCGCGACGCCGTTTTCGCGTACCAGCCGGACCACCTCCGCGGCGTCCGCCTGGCCCTTCCAGGCGTTGAGGGTCATGACCTTCAGTTCGGCCGACGGCGCTGAGGACTGCGCCTGCCCCGTGCTCCGTTGCTCTCCAGGCAGCGAATCCGTCTGCCGGGCCAGAAGCCGGTCCGCCACCTGGTCCGGCGGGAACAGCCAGAGCAACTGCAAGGCCAGGAGGGCGCCGGCCGGGAGTGCAAGCCAGGGACGGCGCGCCCGCAGCCCCAGCAGGAAGGCCGCGCCGGCGGGAAGCACGAACCAGGGTGTGAAGGCCACGAGTTGGACCACCGGGGCAGGCCACGGCGCCGGGACCGCCCGGAACACGGACACCACGGCAACGGGCGCGGCGCAAAGGGCAGAGGACACGTGCCACCGGCGGCTGGCGCTGCGGCGCTTCACGGGTAGGCCCGGGGCGGCCGAGGGACGGTCATGGCATGAGTCTATGCAGTCGGGCCGCCGGCGTCGCCCCCTGACAGCGGAGTTTGCCGCACCGGGAAACGCAGTGGCACTGCCCGTCGCTGCAGCGGGGCAGTGAAACGCACTATTTTCTCCGGTACCATCGACGTAGCAGCTTTGACCCGGCCATCACCGGTGAGCTTCCGGAAGAACACCCTCGCGTGAGGTGGAGACTTAGTCGCCACGGTGCGTGCGCGGGCCAGTAGAACCGGACGGGTAAGCCCGTCACAGCAGTAATGAGCGGCCGACGCCGGTGCACGACCCTTCGCGAAGGGGAGCGGACCGGTGGCGGTAAGTGAGGTGGTACCGCGGTCCGTGGTGTCGGAAGACAACAGGGCCGTCCTCGCATCCTGAATGCAAGTGTTCACCAGCTCAACCCAGGATGTCGAGATGACTTATTACCCCAAGGCCTCCGCCTCAGGCGCCGGCTCCACCACCTCTACGTCAAACGCAACTTCCAACGCAGTTTCCAACACCTCCGGTGTGTCTGCCTCCGTGAAGTTCCCGGAGATCGAAGAGCGCATCCTCAAATACTGGGACCAGGACGGCACCTTCCAGGCGAGCATCGACCAGCGGGATGCTGGTCAGGACGGGTCCAACGAGTTCGTCTTCTACGACGGCCCGCCCTTCGCCAACGGCCTGCCGCACTACGGCCACCTCCTGACCGGCTACGCCAAAGACCTCGTGGGCCGCTACCAGACCCAGCGCGGCCGCCGCGTGGAGCGCCGCTTCGGCTGGGACACCCACGGCCTGCCCGCCGAGCTGGAAGCCATGAAGCAGCTGGGCATGACGGACAAGACCCAGATCGAGGCCATGGGCATCGACAAGTTCAACGACGCCTGCCGCGCCTCCGTCATGAAGTACGCCGACGAATGGAAGAGCTACGTCACGCGCCAGGCGCGCTGGGTGGACTTCGAAAACGACTACAAGACGCTCAACGTCGAGTACATGGAGTCCGTGCTCTGGGCCTTCAAGCAGCTGCACGAAAAGGGCCTGACCTATAACGGCTACCGCGTCCTGCCGTACTGCTGGAAGGACGAGACGCCGCTGTCCAACCATGAGCTGCGCATGGACGACGACGTCTACAAGAACCGCCAGGACCAGACCGTCACGGTCACGTTCCCCATCACGGCAGGGGAATCGGAGCTGTCCAGGCAGCTCGCCGGGGTGCAGGCACTTGCCTGGACCACCACACCCTGGACGCTGCCCACCAACCTGGCGCTCGCCGTCGGGCCCGACATCAGCTACGTGGTCCTGCCGGCCGGCCCGCACGGGATCAAGGCCGCCGCGGCCGACGCGCCAGTCACCGGCAGCTTCCTGCTCGCCGCTGACCTCCTGGCCGCCTACGCCAAGGACCTCGGCTACGGCGACGGGGCCGAGGGTGCCGCCGCCGCGGAAGCCGCCATCACCTCCCGCCACACCGGCGCCGAGCTCAACGGCTTGAGCTATGAGCCGCTCTGGGACTACTTCCACGACGCCGAAAAGTACGGCACCGAGAACGCCTGGCGCTTCCTCGTGGCCGACTACGTCACCACCACCGACGGCACCGGCATCGTCCACCAGGCCCCCGCCTACGGCGAAGACGACCAAAAGATCTGTGAAGAGGCCGGCATCCCCGTGGTCCTCTCGGTCGACGAAGGCGCAAAGTTCCTGCCGCTGTTCGGCCACGGCGACCTCGCCGAAATCGCCGGGCTGCAGGTGTTCGAGGCCAACAAGCCCATCACCCAGGTGCTCCGCGCCCAGGGCCGCCTGGTCCGCCAGGCCAGCTACGAGCACAGCTACCCGCACTGCTGGCGCTGCCGCAACCCGCTGATCTACCGCGCCGTGTCCTCCTGGTACGTCGAGGTCACCAAGTTCAAGGACCGCATGTCCGAGCTCAACCAGGACATCAACTGGATCCCGGGCAACGTCAAGGACGGCCAGTTCGGCAAATGGCTCGCCAACGCCCGCGACTGGTCCATCAGCCGCAACCGCTACTGGGGCAGCCCGATCCCCGTCTGGCAGTCCACCGACCCGGACTACCCGCGCACCGATGTTTACGGGTCCCTGGCCGAGATCGAGGCCGACTTCGGCCGCCTGCCGCTGAACAAGGCCGGCCAGGTGGACCTGCACCGGCCGTTCATCGACGAGCTCACCCGCCCGAATCCGGATGACCCGCGCACCCCGGAAGAGGGCCAGTCCGTGATGCGTCGCGTCGAGGACGTCCTGGACGTCTGGTTCGATTCAGGTTCCATGCCCTACGGCCAGGTCCACTACCCGTTCCAGAATGAGGAATGGTTCGACACGCACAACCCGGCGGACTTCATCGTCGAGTACATCGGCCAGACCCGCGGCTGGTTCTACATGCTGCACATCCTTTCCACCGCGCTGTTCGACCGTCCGGCCTTCCGGAACGTCATCAGCCACGGCATCGTGCTGGGTTCGGACGGGCAGAAGATGTCCAAGAGCCTGCGCAACTACCCGGACGTCTCCGAGGTCCTGGACCGCGACGGCTCCGACGCCATGCGCTGGTTCCTGATGTCCAGCCCGATCCTGCGCGGCGGCAACCTCGTGGTCACCGAGCAGGGGATACGCGACGGCGTCCGCCAGGTCATCCTGCCGCTGTGGAACGTGTACAGCTTCTTCACGCTGTACACGAACGCCGCTAACGCTGCAGCAGGACAAGCGTCGGGCTACGACGCGAAGCTCCGCTACGACGGCTACGGCGACACCCTGGACCAGTACCTCATGGCCAACACCGGGGACCTGGTCCGGAACATGACCGCCCAGCTGGACAGCTACGACATCTCCGGCGCCTGCGACGAGCTGCGCAGCTACCTGGACATGCTCACGAACTGGTACGTCCGCCGCAGCCGCCAGCGCTTCTTCGACGAGAGTGTGGACGCCTTCGACGCGCTCTACACCGCGCTGGAGACGGTCACCCGCGTGGCCGCCTCCCTGCTGCCGCTGATCTCCGAGGAGATCTGGCGTGGCCTCACCGGCGGGCGTTCCGTGCACCTGGCCGACTGGCCGGATGCCGGACTGTTCCCTGCCAACCCGGGCCTGGTCGAGGCGATGGACCGGGTGCAGCAGATCTGCTCCACCGGCTCCTCGCTGCGCAAGGCCGCGAACCTGCGCGTGCGCCTGCCGCTGCAGGAACTCACGGTCGTGGCACCGGGCGCGGACGCGCTGGGCGGCTTCGCCGGCGTCGTCGCCGATGAACTGAACCTGCGCTCGGTCCGCCTGCTGGACGCCGAGAACGCCTCCCCGGAGGAGTTCGGCATCGAGCAGAAGCTCGTGGTCAATGCCCGGGCCGCCGGCCCGCGCCTGGGCAAGAACGTCCAGCAGGCCATCAAGGGATCCAAGTCCGGCGACTGGTCGGTCAGCGACGCCGGGGTGGTCACCGCCGGCGGCCTCGACCTCGAACCGCAGGAGTACACCCTGGAAACCGTCGTGGCCGAGGCCGCGGAAGGCGAAGGATCCCGCGCAGCGGCGGTCCTGCCCGGCGGCGGGTTCGTGGTGCTCAACACCGAGGTCACCCCGGAGCTGGAAGCCGAAGGCATGGCCCGTGACATGGTCCGCGCCATCCAGCAGGCCCGCAAGGACGCCGGACTCAATGTCAGCGACCGGATCAGCACGTCCGTCACGGCGAAGCAGGACGTCGTCGAGGCGCTGCTGGCCAACGCGGAGCTGGTCAAGACCGAAACCCTGACCGTCGAGCTGGAAACCCTGGCGGCCGACGTCAAGGACCCACAGGTCAGCGTTGCCAAGAAAGTTGGAGCCTAAACCATGACCGACGAATTCTCCGTTGAAAGCGTCTACGCCGAGCTGCTGGGCCGGGCGCCGGAAAACAAAATGGAGCCGCGGCTCGCCCCGCTGCACCGGGCCATGGAAATCCTGGGGGAGCCGAACAAGGCGTTCCCGATCATCCACGTCACCGGCACCAACGGCAAGACCTCCACGGCCCGGATGATCGAGGCCGGGCTGCGCGCCCACGGCCTGAGCACCGGCCGCTACACGAGCCCGCACCTGTCCAAGGTCACCGAGCGGATCAGCATCGACGGCGCCCCGGTGCCGGATGAGACGTTCGTCCGGATCTGGGACGAGATCCGTCCCTACCTGCAGATCGTGGACGGCGAACTCGAGGCGGCGGGCGAGCCCCGGCTGACCTACTTCGAGTGCCTGACGATCCTGGGCTTCGCGGTCTTCGCCGATCAGCCGGTCAACGTCGCCGTGATCGAAGTGGGCCTGGGCGGCATCACCGACGCCACGAACGTCGGCGATGGCCAGGTGGCCGTCGTCACCCCGATCTCCCTGGACCACACCGATCTGCTGGGCGACACCACCGGGGACATCGCCTACGAGAAGGCCGGCATCATCAAGCCCGGCAGCTTCCTCATCAGCGCGGCGCAGCCGGTCGACGCGGCCCAGGTCCTGCTGGAGAAGGCCAAGGAAGTCAACGTGCCGTTCCGTTTCGAGGGCGTGGAGTTCGGCGTCGAATCCCGCACCGTCGCGGTCGGCGGCCAGATGGTCACCATCCAGGGCATCGCCGGACGCTACGAGGACCTGCTGGTGCCGCTGCACGGCGCGCACCAGGCCGAGAACGCCGCCGTCGCCATTGCCGCGCTGGAAGCGTTCTTTGGCGGGGAAAAGGCGATCGACGCCGAGATCCTGCAGGAGGCCTTCGCCTCCGTCACCTCCCCGGGGCGGCTTGAGGTGGTCCGCACCGCGCCGACCATCATCGTGGACGCCGCCCATAACCCGGAGGGCATCCGGGTCTCCGCCGAGGCCATCCACGAGGCCTTCAACTTCACTAAGCTCGTGGTGGTGGTCGGCGTGCTGCGGGAAAAGGACGCCGAGGAGATCCTGCGCCAGCTCAAGGAATCCCTGGGCGGCCTCGCCACCGAATACTGCTTCACCCAGTCCAACTCGCCCCGGGCCGTCCCGGCCGAGGACCTGGCCGAAATCGCGGTTGACCTGGGCTTCGGCGAGGAGAACATCCACGTCGCCGGGAAGCTCGATGACGCCCTCGAATGGGCCGTGGAACGGGCCGAAGCCGACGACGAGCCCGCCGGCGGGGTCCTCGTGACGGGTTCCATCACGCTCGTCGCGGACGCCCGGATCCTGCTCGGAAAGGCGGACGCGTAAGCGATGGCGAAACTCACCAAAGCCCAACGCGAATGGCGCCCGGGCATGCCCAAGAAACGACGTTCCACGAAGGTCATGTTTGCCTCCACGGTCCTGCTGCTGGAAGCGTTCGTGGTGCTCTTCGGGACACTGGCCGTTTTTGGACTGCACCGGAACGAATACCCTGCGGCCCTGGTCTTCTCGGTCGGGATCGGCCTGTGCCTGGTCTTCGTCTTCACCTGCGCTGTCCTCTCGAAGCCGTGGGGAGTGGCCCTGGGCTGGGTCCTGCAGCTCGTGCTGATCCTGGGCGGCATCGTGGAACCGGCCATGTACCTCGTCGGCGCGCTCTTCGCCGTGGCGTGGTGGTACGGGATCCGGACCGGCATCCGGATTGACCGGGAAGCTGCCCAGCGGGAGCGCGAGCAGGCCGACTGGGATGCCGCCCACCCCCAGGGCCCCGCGCCGGGAAACAGCGCCTGAAACAGAGCCTGAACCTGTGCCCGGGCACCTGGCCCGAACCCCGTAGACTTGACCCAAATCCCACCCCAACACATTGGAGCAGCTGTGAGCATTGAGCGCACCCTCGTCCTGATCAAGCCCGACGGAGTCGCCCGCAACCTGTCCGGCGCCATCCTGAGCCGGATCGAAGCCAAGGGCTACACCCTGGCCGAGCTCAAGAAAGTCGACGCGAGCCGCGAACTGCTGGAGCAGCACTACGAGGAGCACGTCGGCAAGCCGTTCTACGAGCCGCTGGTTGAGTTCATGCTCAGCGGCCCCGTGGTCGCCGCGATCTTCGAGGGCCACCGCGTCATCGAGGGCTTCCGCACCCTGGCCGGTACCACGGACCCGACGACGGCAGCGCCCGGCACCATCCGCGGCGACTTCGGCCGCGACTGGGGCCTGAAGGTCCAGCAGAACCTGGTACACGGCTCGGATTCGGCGGAATCCGCCGAGCGCGAGATCAAGATCTGGTTCTAGCCCGAATTTCGGGACACCCCCACCGAGGGGAAAGTTAAGGCCAATGTTCGTACCGGACATTGGCCTTAACTGTCCCCTCGCGGCGGTTGCTCTCAGCGGCTGGCGAGGCGCACTAGATTCGAGAACTGGCGGGTCTGCATGACCCAATGCGCGGGCTCCAGCATGGTGATGCTCAGGATGGGTTGCAGCCATTGTGGCTGTAGCGACCAGTACCCGCTGACTACCAGCCGGGTGCGCTCACCCGCGGACTCCCGCAGCTCGAATCCCCAGAGCGAGTCGGTGTAATAGCGCGGCCGGGTTCGTGCCGGGTCGAAGGGACGCCCCCGGAGATCGATCGACATACGCAGGCCCAGGAACCGCTCGGGTTCAAGCGCCGCGACCGCCCACCACTCGCTGCCGTCGGGCTTCGCCGCCAGGCGGTCACCAGCGGCGATCTCCTGCCACTCGGGATGGATGCTCTCTGTGCTGCGGCGCCCGAAGTTGTCGAGACGGTCCCAGCTGTACCAGCCGGCGCGATCCGTTCCCATCTGCACCAGCCAGAGCCACACGTGCGAAGGGGGCGCATCGATGGTCACCGCCATGGTCGCCCCTCGCGTGCTGCCCGGAATCAACCCCGCCCCCGGGTAAGGTCCCCGCACTTCGTCAACGGTCGCGCCCCAGCGAAGCAGGCGTGGCCGCACGAGTGTCAGGTAGCCGGCAGTGAAACCGGCCACAGCGCCCGCTGCCAGCAAGGCTCCCCTCGGTGCAGGGTGCATCATCGCGCTTCCCCTTCATTGGTCAGGTGTTCTCATTGGTCAGGTGTTCCCGGAAGAAGCCGAGGATGCGCAGGCGCGCGTCCTCGGCGGAGGGCTCGTGGTAACCGGCCGCAACCAGCTTCGCGAGCACCTTGTCCCCGAATGTGAGCTCCGACGGGCCATGCCTGTTGAGGAAGCCGTGACCGGCGTCGGGATAGACCTTGATGTCATGGTCTATCCCGACGTCGGCGAGCAGCGGCTCCAGACGCGCCGGGACCTTGCGCACTCCGGGCCAGCGGTCCCTGGCGCCGTAGCTGCCAACGATGGGGCAGGCCCGGGGCATTGCGCGGGCAGTCCCGTCATCGAGTCCGCCGTAGTTGACGCTTGCCGCGGCGAAGTCATGGTCCGGGGCCAGCATGAGGGCGAACCCCCCGCCCATACAGAAGCCGATCACGCCGATCCGGCCGGTGCAGCCGTCCCGTCCGGCCAGCCACGCGCGGGTGAGGTCCAGGTCGCCGAGGGGCCGCCAGCCGCGGATGAGGGACCACAAGCACGCCGCCCTGCTGCCCCAATAAAACAGGTCAGGTGCCACGGCGAGGAACCCCTCGCCGGCCAGCCAGTCGGCCTGGTCTCTGGTGTCACGGCTCAGGCCGAGTGCGTCATGGATGACGACGACGCCGGGCCACGGACCGGCACCGGCCGGCGTCGCCGCGTAGGCAGGCATGTCCCCTCGTTCGGCGTGAATGCTCACAACGGTCATGGGTCCTCCCGTGCACGCACCACCGCGCCGGGCGCCGCGGCCGGGATGCGCAGTCTCGATGGCATTAGCCTGTGATGCTGCCTGAAGACGTGGACGAAGCAGGTTTAGCGAGTTGGGCCGTAATCTGATCCGTCCATTCGTCGACTGCCGCCCAGTCCCGCAAATCCCCAAATCGGCCGCCGGTGAGCCTGAACAACACCCGGAGCGGTGCCGGCATCTGGCCGGCCTGGTAGACGCCGGAGAAGAGTTTGTGGCCTCGAAGCGGAACTTCTTTGATCAGGACTTCTGCCAGATGTTCCTGTTGCATTGCCGCGCCGCGCCGGCGAATCGGCTTTGGCAGCGCATCCGCCATCCCTACACTGAAGGCCCACACGGGCCGACTGGCCAGCTCGCGGGCATGGTGTTTGAAGAACAGCAAAGCCGGGGGCAGCCAGGCCTGGTTGTGGACGGCGCTGCCGACCACGACAGCCTCATAGCGGGAGAGAGCCCCCACGTCCTCCACGGACCGGCACTCCACCTCGCCCAGTACACCCGCCATGCGGGATGCCATATGTTGTGCCATCTCCCGGGTGGACCCCAAAGCGCTTGCATACGCAATAAGAACAGTCATCAAGAGGCCTCCGGTCTTCCTTCCTCCAGCCTTATGTAACCTGCGCGCGCGGGGTCGTGCCATAAGTCCCGACATGGGCCCGGAGCCTCTCATCGAAGAGACGGCTAAGGCCAATGCCCGGCGCGAGCATTGGCCTTAACAGTCTCTTCGACGCGGTTGGGGCGTTTAGTAGCCGGAGGTACCGATGAAAACCTGGATGAAGGCGAAGAAGATCGTCGCGACGACGGCGACGTACAGCAGCGCCGTAATGATCCAGCCGGAGTCGCCGATCACCTTGGTGGGACCGGCGGGCAGGGCAATCACGCCGTGGGAGATGTTCCGGACGCTCACCCAGACGAACAGCGGGATCATCACGGCCCAGACGATCATGCAGAACGGGCAGAGGATGTGGATGGCGTACAGGGCCTGGGACCAGAGCCAGACCACGAACGCGAAGCCCAGCGTCACGCCCGCCTGGAGCCCCAGCCAGTACCACCGGGAAAACCGGGCGCCGGCCAGGATACCCATGGCCGTGGTGATGATCACGGCGAAGGCGACGATTCCGATGAACATATTAGGGAAGCCGAACACGGAACTCTGCGGTGTCTGCATGACCTGGCCGCAGGAGATCCACGGGTTCACGTCGCAGACCGTGACGTGGTTCGGGTCCTTCAGGACCTCCAGCTTCTCCAGCACCAGGGCCCCGGACGCGAGCCAGCCGATGACGCCGGTGATCAGCAGGAGCCAGGCGAACGGGCGGTCGCGGGTCATCGTGGGAAGGGGCCGCGCCGCAGGGGCCGGGCCGGAACCCGGTTGGTGCACGGTCGCGTCGCCGGCAGTGCTGGAGATGCTGGGCATGGAAATTGAGTCCTTTTTTAGTCGTCTTGACCGGGTACTTCTTGCCCCGATTGTAACGCCGGAGGCTGAACAGCGCCGGAGAACGGCCCCGCCCGCCGCGCCCGGCCGCACCTGCTGCACTTCCGGCCCCGCCTGCCCCTGCTTTCACGGCTCCTGTGAGACAATGATCGTGGCTGGAACCCGATCCACATCCGGATTCCGGTCCGGCGATTTTGTTTCAAGACCGCCAATGATGAGCAGGGAGCTGCGGATCCTCTGATTCCAGCTGTCCCGCAATGCCATTGGACGGCACCTGGTTGTGGCGTGTAGGTCAACGGGTTCCAAAACAATCTCGCCGGCCCTCCAGGGCTGCCGCACCCCACTGCCGGTGCGAACCTGAGGGTATCCAATTGACTTCTGTCAATGCCTGCGGGTGTTGACGCATATTTGCCCCCAAGGGGCGCCGAATGTGGCGGCGCATCAGGGGCAGGAGTGTCGCCACATATGGATAATGACCAGGTAGTAGCCGGAAACGAAGAACTAGTAGTCACCGGGGAAGCGCAGGGAACTGCGGAAGCAGAGGCTCCGGTAGCGCCGAAGAGGGCCGTACGGACCCGCCGGAAGGCGCCCGTCGCCAAGGTCAACGCCGCGGAGGCGGCCGAGGCTGTTGCCGAAGCCGCGGCCCTGGCCGACGCGGCCGGTTCAGATGAGCCCGTCCGGGGCCGCCGTAAGCCGGCCAACGTCGAAGCAGCCGGATCTGACACTGTTGAACCCGAAGCTGCTGTATCTGAAACTGCTGCAGCCCAGACTGCGGCCAAGGCGCCCGCGCGGCGCACCCGGACCCGGAAAGCTGTAGCAGCCCCGGAACCGTTGCCTGCCTTCGCCGGCGACGCCGAAGCCGGCGCACCTGCCGCGGCTGAGGCCCCGGCAGCAGCTGGCACTGACGCAGCTGCCGCCGCAGAAACGGCCGCAGAGACGGTTGCAGAGAAGCCGGTCCGCCGCCGTGCCAGCCGTGCCAAGGCCGCCCCGAAGGCCGAAGAAGCACCCGCGGCAGTATTCCCGGCCGAAGAAGCCGCCGCGGCGGAAGCACCCACCGCGGAAGCCGCCGCAGCCCAGCCTGAAGAGCCGGAAGCCCGCCCCGAGGAAAGCCCGGCCGCGTCGCTGTTCATGGAACCGGGTGCCCTCACTTCCGTCATCTTCCAGGCCCCGGACCTGAGCACTGTGGTGCGTCCGGCCCCCGTTGCCGCCGCAGCAGCTGAGCCCGAGGACGAGGAAGGCGACGAGGACGAGGACGCCGGCAATCGCCGTCGGCGCCGCAGCCGCGGCCGGCGCGGCCGCACCCGCACCTCTGCCGAGTCCGACACCGAGTCGGAAGGCACCGAAGAAGAGGGCGACGAAGGCTCCGAGGTAATCCTCGAAGACGGTGTGACCTCCCGCCGCCGCCGCCGCCGTCGCCGTGGAGACCAGGACCTGGAGCTGACCGGCGGGGAAGGCGACGATCCGCCCAACACGGTGACCCGCGTCCGTGCGCCGCGGGCCATGGCCGAGGCGCCGGTGAACAACCGCGTCACATCCGTCAAGGGCTCCACCCGCCTGGAAGCCAAGAAGCAGCGCCGCCGCGAATCCCGCGACACCGGCCGCCGCCGTACCGTCATCACCGAGGCCGAGTTCCTGGCCCGCCGCGAGTCCGTGGACCGCCAGATGATCGTCCGCCAGCGCGACGACAGAATCCAGATCGGTGTCCTTGAGGACGGCGTCCTGGCCGAGCACTTCGTGTCCAAGACCCAGCAGGACTCCCTGATCGGCAACGTCTACCTGGGCAAGGTCCAGAACGTGCTGCCCTCCATGGAAGCCGCTTTCGTGGACATCGGCCGCGGCCGCAACGCCGTGCTCTACGCCGGTGAAGTGAACTGGGAGTCCGTCAACCTCGAGGGCAAGCAGCGCCGCATCGAGAACGCGCTGAAGTCCGGCGACTCCGTGCTGGTCCAGGTCACCAAGGACCCGGTCGGCCACAAGGGCGCCCGTCTCACCAGCCAGATATCACTGCCCGGCCGGTACCTCGTGTACGTGCCCGGCGGTTCCATGACCGGCATCTCCCGCAAGCTGCCCGACGTCGAACGCAACCGCCTCAAGCGGATCCTCAAGGACCGCCTGCCCGAGGACGCGGGCGTCATTGTCCGCACCGCGGCCGAGGGAGCTTCCGAGGAAGAGCTGACGCACGACATCAACCGCCTCCGCGCGCAGTGGGAAGGCATCGAGAGCCAGTCGACGTCCACCAAGATCCTCGCCCCCGAGCTGCTCTATGGCGAACCTGACCTGACCATTAAGGTGGTCCGGGACGTCTTCAACGAGGACTTCTCCAAGCTGATCGTCTCCGGCGAGGAAGCCTGGGACACCATCGAGGCCTACGTCACCTACGTCGCACCGGACCTCGTGGGCCGGCTCGAGAAGTGGACCAAGGACACGGACATCTTCGCGGCCTGGCGCATCGACGAGCAGATCCACAAGGCCTTGGACCGGAAGGTCTTCCTGCCTTCGGGCGGTTCGCTCGTGATCGACCGCACCGAAGCCATGACCGTGGTCGACGTCAACACCGGCAAATTCACCGGCTCCGGCGGCAACCTTGAGGAAACCGTCACCAAGAATAACCTGGAAGCGGCTGAGGAAGTCGTCCGGCAGCTGCGCCTGCGCGACATTGGCGGCATCATCGTGATCGACTTCATCGACATGGTGCTCGAATCCAACCGCGACCTCGTGCTGCGCCGCATGGTGGAGTGCCTGGGCCGGGACCGGACCAAGCACCAGGTGGCCGAGGTGACCTCGCTGGGCCTCGTGCAGATGACCCGCAAGCGGATGGGCACCGGGCTGCTGGAAGTCTTCGGCGAACAGTGCGAAACATGTGCGGGCCGCGGCATCGTCACCCACGACGAGCCGGTGGAGCACCGCCGCGCCAACACGGTCGCCGCGGAGCACTATGTGCCGCGCACCGAGGCGCAGCCTGCTGCCCGACCGGAACGCAAGAGCCGTCGCCGCGGCAGGGGAGGCCAGGGCGGAGAGACCGCGCCGGCCGCACCCGCGCCCGTCCACGCCGAACCCACCGAGGCCGAACGCCACGCCAAGGCCGAGGCCACCCGGGCAGCGCTGGCCAACATCGCTGCCGCAGCGCATGCCGCGCACCTGCACGACGGGGAGGCAGCCGCAGCCAGCGACGCCGGGGCCCGCCAGGCCGCTGTCGACGCCGTCACGCAGCTCGCAGCCGCCGACGAGGCAGCCGGCCGCCCCGCAACGGTGCTGACGTTTGGCGGCGAGCAGGTGGCCCTGCCCTTCGTCGAGCACGCGGAGGACGCGCCGTCACCGGCCCTGACCCTGGACCTGCTGACCGAGGCTTTCGCAAACCTGGGCGAAGCAGAGGCCGGCAAGCCGGACCAGGCCGCCGGCCTGGCGGCCGGTCAGGCAGCGGCTGTTGCCGCACCGGAAGCCACGGCGCCCGAGGCGCCGGCGGCCGTCCGCGCTGCGGAGGCGCCGGCGTCACGCACAGCTGACACCACGACGCTGCGCGGCCGCCGCGCACGCCGCAACCGGAGTGCCAGCCGCGCCCAGGGCGCAGCCAACGAAACCTCCGTGGAGCACCGAGAGGCAACCCGGCCGGCCGCGGCCGGATCGGTCCACGAGGCCAAGGCTCCCGCTGCGGCCAGGCCTGCGTCCCTCCCGGCCGGCAACGAGCCGATCATCCTCGGCGTCGGCGTGCCGGCGTCGGAGCTGTAGTCCTCCGCGACTGACCACGTCCCCGTCCGGTCATTATTTCGACTGGTCGGGTTGCGGGTCCGGGTCGGGGCAGACGTAACATACGTCCGCCCAGGCCCGGGCCCGCTCGTGCGTTAACGGGTCCGCAGGGTGGCAGCGGCTAGGCTGGAACACTGACACGGGGTGCCGGGCATCGGGCCGGCTGAGATCCAGACCCGTTGAACCTGTCCGGTTAGCACCGGCGAAGGGATGTCTGCCTTGTCCGCGAGACCGAATCCGTCCGAGTTCCTCCCGCTCAATTTTCTGCACAGCGAGTCTCTGCCGGCCCCGCCGCGCATTCCCCGTGTGCTGGCCATCGCCGGCTCCGATCCCTCCGGCGGGGCCGGAATCCAGGCCGACCTGAAGAGCATCGCGGCGAACGGCGGCTACGGCATGGCCGCCATCACCGCCCTGACAGCGCAGAACACCCAGGGCGTGCGCGCCGTCCACGTTCCCCCGGCGGCGTTCCTCACGGCGCAGCTGGACGCCATCAGCGACGACATCGGCATCGACGCCGTCAAGATCGGCATGCTCGGTGACGCCGCCGTGATCGAAGCCGTCCGCGTCTGGCTGGAAAAGGTGCGCCCCGCCGTCGTGGTCCTGGACCCGGTGATGGTCGCCACCAGCGGGGACCGGCTCCTGCAGGAATCCGCCGAGGCCGCCCTGCAGGGCCTCCTGCCGCTGGCGGACCTCATCACGCCCAACCTCGCCGAACTCGCCATCCTGCTCAAGGAGCCCGTCGTGGCCGACTGGTCCGAGGCCCTGGCGCAGGGCAAGCGGCTGGCCGCCCTGACCGGCACCACTGTCCTGGTTAAGGGCGGACACCTCCAGGGCGGCGGGCCGGGGGGCGGGCATGCCCACGGCGCCGGCGCCGACGGCCACGCCGCCGGCAACGGCGACACGGACGGCTGCCCGGACGCACTGGTCAACACCGGCGGCCTGCTCGGCCAGGAAACGGTGGTGGTGCCGGGGGAGCGGATCGCGACGCGCAACAGCCACGGCACCGGCTGCTCCCTGTCCTCGGCTATGGCCACCGTGCAGGCCCGGGTGGGGGACTGGGAAGCGGCGCTGCGCGAAGTCAAACCGTGGCTGCTGGGCGCGCTCCGAGAAGCCTCGGCCCTGGACGTCGGCACCGGCAACGGCCCGGTCCACCACTTCCACCACCTCCAGCACCTCCAGGGCGGGCAGGCCCTCAAAGACGGCCAGCGCGGCCAGCACCGCCCGGCCGGGCACGGTCCGGCGGCGGGGGAGTTCGCCGCAGCCCTGCGCGCAGGAGCCGCGGGCGATCTTGAGGCGATCTACGCCCTGGACTTCGTCCGCGGACTGGCCGACGGCACCTTGCCCGAGCACGAGTTCGCGTACTACCTCGCCCAGGACGCCATCTACCTCAACGGCTACTCCCGGGTCCTGGCCCGGGCCGCGGCGATTGCCCCCACCGAGGCCGAGCAGTTGTTCTGGGCCCGTTCGGCGCAGACCTGCCTGGAAGTCGAATCCGAGCTGCACCGGTCCTGGCTTAGCGCCCGCCCCACGGCCTCCACCCTGGGCCCGGTCACGAAAGCGTATGTGGACCACCTGCTGGCCGCCTCGGTCTCCGGCAGCTATGGCGTCCTCGTGGCGGCGGCGCTGCCCTGCTTCTGGCTCTACGCCGAGGTCGGTTCCACGCTGCACCGGGAGTTCCTGGCCGGCGGCGCCCCCGGGGAGCACCCCTACGCCGGCTGGCTGCGGACCTACGCCGACGAGGACTTCGCCGCCGCGACCAGGCAGGCCATCGCGTACACGGACACGGCGGCCGGGCGGGCATCGGAGAGCGAGCGGGAGGCCATGGCCCTGGCCTTCCGGCAGTCATCGCGCTACGAAGTGGACTTCTTCGACGCGCCGCGGCTGTACGCCTGACGCGAGCTGGTCCGGACTACCGGTACGATGGTGGGGCACGGTTCCGGAAGTCGTTGCGGCAACACAGCTCAGGATGGTCAAGATCCCGGCCAAGAACATTGGCGGGGACTTTGCATCAAGACACTGTGGCGCCTATCACGGACTACCCGCCGGAACCAGCCTCATTTGCGGCCGAAGGCAAAATTAGCGTATTCTAGATCTTCGGTGCTTACGCCAACACTTGGGTTATGACCCTGAGAACAGTCCACTTGGAATTCCAAATGGATTTGTTCCGGGGGTAGCTCATGGGTTCCCCCGGGGAATCCACCGGCGTTGAGGCACAGCGTGAGCCGGTCCAAACAATTTGGCCCCTGGTTCCGCACGCAAATCTAGTAATAAACGTCGAGAGAAGTGAGTTCCCCAGTGGTGTACGCGATTGTCCGCGCAGGCGGCCGCCAAGAGAAGGTTTCCGTTGGAGACTTCGTTACCCTGAACCGCGTCCCCGGTGGAGCCGGCAGCACCTTTGAGTTGCCCGCACTGCTCCTGGTGGACGGTGACAAAGTCACGTCTGCTGCTGCGGACCTGGCCAAGGTAACGGTTACGGCTGAGATCCTCGAAGACCTCCGTGGTCCGAAGATCGTCATCCAGAAGTTCAAGAACAAGACCGGTTACAAGAAGCGTCAGGGCCACCGTCAGGAACTGACCAAGGTCAAGATCACCGGTATCAAGTAACTCTTCGTTACTGTTCAGGTTCCAGCAGATTCCCCAGAATTTTTGAAGGCAGGCATTTCAAATGGCACATAAAAAAGGCGCGAGTTCCACTCGCAACGGTCGTGACTCCAACGCCCAGTACCTCGGCGTCAAGCGCTTCGGTGGCCAGGTAGTTTCCGCAGGCGAGATCATCGTCCGCCAGCGCGGCACCCACTTCCACCCGGGCGCCGGCGTAGGCCGCGGCGGGGACGACACCCTGTTCGCCCTGACCCCCGGTGCTGTCGAGTTCGGCACCCGCCGTGGTCGCCGCGTTGTGAACATCGTGGCTGCTGCAGCTGCAGAGTAACAATAAGTTCTAAATCGGTGGGGCGGGCCATTAGGTCCGCTCCACCGGTGTTTTAACCGCATTACAATCATCTTGGGCCCCTTTGGGGGTCCGGGGAACAGCACTGAGGAGATCCACGTGGCGAGCTTTGTAGACCGGGTAGTACTGCACGTATCCGGCGGTACCGGCGGTCACGGCTGTGTCTCCGTCCACCGCGAGAAGTTCAAGCCCCTCGGCGGTCCCGACGGCGGCAACGGCGGCAACGGCGGCGACGTCATCCTTCGCGTGGACCCCCAGACCACCACCCTGCTCGACTACCACCACGCGCCCCACCGGCACGCCACCAACGGCGGCCCCGGTATGGGCGACTGGCGCGGCGGCAAAAACGGCGAAACCCTGATCCTTCCGGTGCCGGTGGGCACCGTGGTGAAGTCCAAGTCCGGCGACGTCATCGCCGACCTCGTGGCCGAAGGCGACGAATACATCGCCGCCGCCGGCGGCATTGGCGGCCTCGGCAACGCCTCCCTGTCCTCACAGAAGCGCCGCGCGCCCGGCTTCGCGCTGCTCGGCATCGAAGGCGAATCCAGCGACGTCGTCCTGGAACTGAAGTCCATCGCCGACATCGCCCTCGTCGGCTTCCCCTCCGCCGGCAAGTCCAGCCTGATCGCCGCCATGTCCGCCGCCCGGCCCAAGATCGCGGACTATCCCTTCACCACCCTCATCCCCAACCTCGGCGTCGTCCAGGCCGGTGAAGTCCGCTTCACCATTGCCGACGTCCCCGGCCTGATCGAGGGCGCCAGCGAGGGCAAGGGCCTGGGCCACCACTTCCTGCGCCACGTCGAGCGGTGCGCCGCCCTGGTGCACGTGCTGGACTGCGGCACGCTCGAATCGGACCGCGATCCGCTCTCCGACCTCGCCATCATCGAGGCCGAGCTGGAGAAGTACGCTGTGGACATGAGCTACAGCGGGTCCGACGGCGAGGTCGTTCCGCTGAACCACCGCCCCCGCCTCGTGGCCCTGAACAAGGTTGACCTGCCGGACGGCAAGGACATGGCCGAGTTCGTCCGCCCGGAGCTCGAATCCAGGGGCTACAAGGTCTTCGAAATCTCGGCGACGAGCCACGAAGGCCTCCGCCAGCTCGGCTTCGCCATGGCCGAAATCGTCAAGGCCGCCCGCGACGCCGTCGCCGCGACCCCGCCGAAGGTACACGCCCCCGTGCTGCGCCCCCGCGCCGTCAACGAGACCGGCTTCACGATCCGCCGCGAAGAAAAGAACCTCGAGCCGCTCTTCCGCGTCCTCGGCGACAAGCCCGTGCGCTGGGTCAAGCAGACAGACTTCACCAACGAGGAGGCGATCGGCTACCTCGCCGACCGCCTGGCCAAGCTCGGCGTTGAAAATGAACTGTTCAAGCAGGGCGCCAAGCCGGGCGACATGGTGGTCATCGGCGAGGACGACGGCGTCGTCTTCGACTGGGAGCCGACCATGATGGCCGGTGCCGAGCTGCTCGCCTCGCCCCGCGGCACCGACGTGCGCTTCGCCGACATCGGCGACCGCCCGACGCGTGGCCAGAAGCGCGACGAACAGCAGGAACGCCGCGACGCCAAGGCCGCCGCCCGCGCCGAGCTCGAAGCCGAACGCAAGGCCGGCATCTGGACCGAATCCGTCAGCGGCCGCCGCGCGCGGCAGCCGCTCAAGGAGAGTGGACTGGGCGAAGCCGATGACGAGTAAGACCGTCGTCGAGCACGGGTCCCAGCCGCCCAGCGCTCAAAACATCGGTGCCCAAAACATCGGTGCCCAAAACATCGGTGCCCAGACCATCAACGCCCCGGACCGCACCGCGCTGTCCGGGGCGCGCCGGATCGTCGTCAAGGTGGGCTCGTCCTCGCTGACGTCCATCAAGGGCGGGATCTCCGAAGAGGCCCTGACCGGGCTCGCCGACGCCCTGGCGCACAAGCGCAACGCGGGCGCGGAGATCATCCTGGTGTCCTCCGGTGCGATCGCCGCCGGTCTCGCCCCGCTCGGCCTCGAGAAGCGCCCCCGCGACCTCGCCACCCAGCAGGCCGCCGCCAGTGTGGGCCAGGGCCTGCTGATGGCCCGCTACACCCACGCCTTCGGCGCGCACGGGGTTACCGTCAGCCAGGTGCTGCTGACCGCCGATGACTTCATGCGCCGCAGCCAGCACACCAACGCGTTCCGCGCGCTGGACCGGCTGCTGAACCTCGGCGTTGTCCCGGTGGTCAACGAAAACGACACCGTAGCCACCCACGAGATCCGCTTTGGCGACAACGACCGCCTCGCGGCCCTGGTGGCACACCTGGTCCGCGCCGACGCACTCGTGCTGCTGTCCGACGTCGACTCCCTGTACGACGGTCCGCCGTCGCACGGCGCCAAGCGGATTCCGCATGTGTCCGGCCCCCACGACCTCGACGGCGTCTCGATCGGCAGCACCGGAAAGGCCGGTGTGGGCACGGGCGGCATGGTCACCAAGGTCGAAGCCGCCAGCATCGCCGCTGGTTCGGGCATCCACGCCCTCGTAACATCCACGGCCAATGCGGCCGCGGCGCTGGCCGGCGAGGACGTGGGCACATGGTTCTCCGTCAACGGGGCGCGCAAGCCGATCCGGCTCCTGTGGCTGGCCCATCTGGCATCCGTGCGCGGCACCCTGGTGCTCGACGACGGTGCCGTCAAGGCCGTCCGCGACCGCCGCACCTCGCTTCTGCCGGCCGGAATCGCCGCGGTGAAGGGCGACTTCGAGGCCGGCGACGCCGTGGAGATGGTGTCCGTGGACAACACCGTGATTGCCCGCGGGCTGGTCAACTATTCGGCCGCCGAGCTGCCCCAAATGCTGGGCCGCTCCACCCATGAGCTCGGCAGGGCACTGGGCCGCGGATATGACCGCGAAGTTGTTCATGTTGACGACCTGGTGCTGGTCTAGGTTCCCCCGACGCCTAAACTGGAAGCATGACTGAGGCCCTGACTTCCGCTGCCGTGACTGATGTGCCTGCCGGCACCGTTCCTGCCGATAACGCCGCGCCCGCCCAAGGGTTCGCCGCGGTACCGGATCCGGCAGCGGTCCCGGGCACGGCAACGGAGACCGAAGCAGCCGTCCACGCGGTCGCAGACCGCTCACGCCACGCCGCCCACAGGATGGCACGCGCCAACCGGGCCTGGAAGGACCGGGGCCTGCGCGCCGTCGGCAAGGCGCTGGTGGATCACAAGCACCAGATCCTGGCCGCCAACGCCAAGGACGTCGCGGCCGGCCGGGCCGCCGGCACCAGCGCCGCCCTGCTGGACCGGCTGACGCTGACCGACTCACGCATCACGGCCCTCGCCGCCGCACTGGAAAACCTCGCCACCCTGCCCGACCCCGTCGGCAACGTGGTGCGCGGCCAGACCCTCCCCAACGGGCTTCGCCTGCGCCAGATCAACGTACCCATGGGCGTGGTGGCCGCGATCTATGAGGCCCGGCCGAACGTCACGGTCGACATCGCCGGACTGGCCCTCAAGAGCGGCAACGCCGTCATCCTGCGCGGCGGATCCGCCGCCGCTGCCACCAACGCCGCCCTGATCACCATCCTCCGGGATGCGCTGGAATCGGTGGGCCTGCCCGCCGACGCCGTCCAGACCGTGGACCAATACGGCCGCGACGGCGCCAACGCGCTTATGCGGGCGCGCGGCCGGGTGGACGTGCTCATTCCCCGCGGCGGGCGCGAGCTGATCCAGACCGTCGTGACGAACTCCTCCGTGCCGGTCATCGAGACCGGTGAAGGCAACGTCCATATCTTCCTGGACGCTTCCGCCAACGAGGAAATGGCCGTGGACATCCTCCTGAACGCCAAGACCCAGCGGCCCAGCGTCTGCAACACCGTCGAAACCCTCCTGGTGCACTCCAAGTCCACCGTCCTTCCCGCGGTCGCCGCCGCATTGCGGGCTGCCGGGGTCACCCTGCACGTGGACCAGCGCATCCGCGCCGCCCTGCCGGCCTCGGTCCAGTCCGTGCCGGCCACGGAAGATGACTGGGCCACCGAATACATGAACCTGGACCTGGCCGTGGCCATGGTGGACAGCCTGGACGAGGCCGTCAGGCACATCCGGAAGTGGTCCACCGGCCACACCGAAGCGATCCTGACCAACGACCTCGCCAACGCCGAGCGCTTCATCGCCGAGGTCGATTCGGCCGCCGTGATCGTGAACGCCTCCACCCGCTTCACCGACGGCGGCGAGCTCGGCCTCGGCGCCGAAGTGGGCATTTCCACCCAAAAACTCCATGCCCGCGGCCCCATGGGACTGACCGAGCTGACCACGACCAAGTGGATCGTGCAGGGCGAGGGCCAGATCCGGGGCTAGCAACGCTGTAACATGGAACGGAAGACCGGAACGGCGGACACCTCCGCCGTCGTCAAATTTTGAACTCACTAGGGGAGAACATGCTGTCGCAGCAGATCGCCACTTTCGTCGCCGCCGCCGGCGAATCGGGCCACGAGGAACTCGCACCGCTCATTGCACCGCCGTTTGTCATTGGCGGCACCATGTTCGCGATCCTGGTGGTCCTGCTGATGATCACCCTGTCCTACTCCAACCTGGGCCGGCGCCACGTGGTTGTCGAGGAGCACGCGGACCCGCACCGCCAGCACCCGAACAAGCACGATCACGGCCAAGGTCACTAATATTTCCGCCCCCACGAAGCAGCGCGGCGCCCAGCGCCGCCTGCGTCTGGGTGTGATGGGTGGCACGTTCGACCCCATCCACCACGGACACCTTGTCGCGGCCAGTGAGGTCGCGGCCAAGTTCGACCTCGACGAAGTCGTTTTTGTGCCCACCGGCCAGCCCTGGCAGAAGATGGCCAAGAAGGTCAGCGAAGCCGAGCACCGGTATCTCATGACAGTCATCGCCACGGCCTCGAACCCGCGCTTCACCGTGAGCCGGGTGGACGTGGACCGTCCGGGACCGACCTACACGATCGACACCCTGCGTGACCTGCGGACCCTGCGTCCGGACGCCGATCTGTTCTTCATCACCGGCGCGGACGCCCTGGCCCAGATTTTGTCCTGGAAAGACATCGATGAACTCTGGTCCCTCGCGCACTTTGTGGGCGTAACCCGGCCGGGCCACGTCCTGGACGGCATGGGCCGCAAAGACGTCAGCCTCCTGGAGGTCCCGGCCATGGCCATTTCCTCCACGGATTGCCGCACGAGGGTGGCCGAAGGCAACCCGGTCTGGTACCTCGTACCGGACGGGGTGGTCCAGTACATCGCCAAGTACGGCCTGTACCACGCCAGCCCCAACGCCGATCGCCTCGAAGCCGGACACGCCGCGACCGCCAACGACGGAAACGGCGCGGCCGGGACTGCCACCGCACAGCACGATCCAGCCTTTGAGATAACCCAACCAGCCAGCACTGAATGAGTTTGCCATGAGTCAGCAACAGCCTCCCATCCGCAGCCGCCGCGAATTGCGGCAGGCCAGAGATGAACGTCTGGACACTCCGGGCCCGGGCGAGCCGACGGAGGCCGAAATCACCGGCCGGAGCCGTCGCGTTGCCGACGCCCCGGTGGACTCTGTGCGTGCTGATTCTGTGCCCGCTGGCACGGAGCGGTCTTCCCAGGTCCGGGCACGGGACCGCGCCGCGCTGCGCACCATCAAGGAACTCGCAGAGAAGGAAGGCCAGCTGGCCGGCGGAGGGCCGCCCACGCGACGCCAGTTGAGGCTTTTGGAGCTGGCGACCGAAACGGCCCCGGCCACCCAGGCCAACACCATTGTCCCGGTGTCGCCGCGGACCCGGGCCACCCCGGTGGTTTCCCCGGCCGCGAAGGACGCCGCCGCGAAGGACGCGGCCCCGGCGCCCAAGGCCCCCGCTGGCGCGGCTGCCCCGGCGCCCAAGGCCCCCGCTGCGCCCAAGGCTCCCGCGGCCGACGGCGCCGGACCGGGCGGGGCGACGCCCGAGGGCATGACCGTGGAGCAGGCGCTGGCCGCCCGCGAACTCCTCGCGGAGCAGGCCAAGAACCAAGTGGCCAAGATGGAACACATTGCGGCCACGGATCCGGATGCCGTTGATCCGGCCGTCCTGGCCGAGCAGATCGCCCTCGCCGAGCGTGCCGCGATCCTGAACCGCCGCGCCGCCGCCAAGCAGAAGCTCGCCGAACAAAACAGCCAGCCGGCGGCGCCCCGCAACGATCCGACCACGGCCAACAACCTGGCCATGGTCACACCCCTGGAATTCGAGAAGGTTCCCGGCGTGGAGCGGCCCGTCATGAAGCGCCCTGCCACGTCGTACGTTCCGGTTGTCACCAACCCGGGTCCGCGCGTGGACACGCCGCGGAAACCCGGCCTGCGGCGGCCGGGCATCTCCCGCCAGAAGGCCGCAGGTCCCGCGACGGGTTCTGCCGCTGGCAGGGCCGGCGTCCTGGCCCGTGCGGAAGCAGCCGCAAAAGCCGGAACGGCACGGCCGGCAAACGCTGCAAACGCGGCAAACGCTGCGAACGCGGCAAACGCGGCAAATTCGGCGGGGGAGGCCGAGGAAAGACTCGTCGGCGGGGAACCCGTAGCCGCGAATGCCGCCTACGGGCTCGAACCCCTGGATGCCGCTACCGCCGGGCTCGGCCGGGCGCGCCGCCTGCGCATGCTCCAGCTCGGCGTCCTGGCGGTGGGGATCGTTGCCCTCATCGCCGGCATCACGCTGATCGTCACCGGGCTGGCCCACTAGGTCTCAGGCCGCCACTGGCGCCACATTTTCAACACCATAGTTTTTCATCACTACAAGGAGTCCCGTGACTGCAACCGATTCATCCATCACTACCGCCCGCCACGCAGCCCGCGCTGCCTCGGAGAAGCTTGCCGAGGACATCGTGGCCCTGGACGTCAGCGAACGGCTGGCCCTGGCCGACGTTTTCCTGATTGCCTCGGCCCCGAGCGAACGCCAGGTCAACGCGATCGTGGACGGCATCGAGGACGAGCTCTCCAAGTTTGACCAGAAGCCCGTCCGCCGCGAGGGCCGCTCCGGCGGTCGCTGGGTGCTGCTGGACTACTCCAACGTCGTCATCCACGTCCAGCACGAGGAAGACCGCGTGTTCTACGCCCTCGAGCGCCTGTGGAAGGACTGCCCCGTCGTCGATCTGCAGCTCGGCGACGACGCCTCCGCCAAGGCCACCGCCGGCACCGACACGGAGTAGCCCCCGCGTTCAGGCCACCTCCGGACGCTAAACCGGGCCGAATATGCCCGATTTGGAATTTTCCGGAGGGCTGGTCTAAGATATTTGAGTTGCTTCGGAGAAATCCGGACAAAAAACCGGAACATCGCACGTCGGAAGACATGCTCGGAGCAGCGAAAATTCGGGGCTGTGGCGCAGCTGGTAGCGCACCTGCATGGCATGCAGGGGGTCAGGGGTTCGAGTCCCCTCAGCTCCACCGGATAATCCGCCGGAATCGAAAGATTCCGGCGGATTTTTTTGTGCACTGTTCCGCGTCCTGTTCCATGCGTCAGCGCGCCGATTAGCGCGAACGCGATTTGTGGTTTAGGCTATTCAGGTTGCTTCAGGGAGGACGAAACTTCCAGGCAAATGAGGGGCTGTGGCGCAGCTGGTAGCGCACCTGCATGGCATGCAGGGGGTCAGGGGTTCGAGTCCCCTCAGCTCCACCAGAAAGGGAATCACCGCTAGGCGGTGGTTCCCTTTTTCGTACCCTCCGCAGCTATGCGGGACTTCGAAAGCCGCATCCGTCAAAACCGTCTCATGACCGGACGTCATAAACTGTCATTTAGGCTCTCCACCCTGAGCTGGACCTTGCTATCGTCGCTAGGAGACAGCCGCCATGCGGCTTAGCTGGAAGGCCATTTCCGGCTCCACGACTAAGGAACATCATGAAGCGCACACGACTTTCCGTTATTGGCCTCATCGCTGCTGCAGGACTCGCCCTGGCAGGCTGCGGGTCGGCGTCCACCACCCCGGCCAGCTCAGCGCCGGCAGCCGGTGCGGACACCTCCCTCAGCGACGTCAAGAGCGCAGGCGTGCTCAAGGTCGGCACGGAAGGCACCTACAAGCCGTTCACGTTCCACACCAACGGCAGCGGTGAACTGACGGGCTACGACGTGGAGATCATGAATGCCGTCGCCGCGAAGCTGGGCGTCAAGCCCTCCTACCAGGAGACGCAGTTCGACGCCATCTTCGCCGGCCTCGACGCCAAACGGTTCGACGTCGTCGCCAACCAGGTTTCCATCACCGACGAGCGCAAGGCGAAGTACGACTTCTCCACCCCGTACACGGTGAGCACCGGCGTGATCGTCACCAAGTCGGACAACGACAGCATCCACTCCTTTGACGACCTCAAGGGCAAGACCACGGCGCAGTCCCTGACGAGCAACTGGTACAAGCTGGCGCAGCAGAGCGGCGCGAATGTCGAGGCCGTGGAGGGCTGGGCGCAGGCGATCACGCTGCTCAAGCAGGGCCGCGTCGATGCCACCATCAACGACAAGCTGACCTACCTGGACTCCCAGAAGACCGACCACGACGCCGGCATCAAGATTGCCGCCGAGACCACCGACAAGTCGCTGAGCGCGTTCGCCCTGCGCAAGGGATCCACCAGCCTGACCGATGCCATCAACAAAGCCCTCGGCGAGCTGGCGGCCGACGGCACGCTGACGAAGATCTCCCAGAAGTACTTCGACGCCGACGTCTCGAAGTAGCCCTGTGCAAGCCGCAGAGAAACGCCGCGTCCGGGCATGAGCATCAACTGGGAGCTCGTGTGGTCATCGCTGGGCCCACTCCTGACGGGTGCGATCTTCGGCACCATTCCCTTGGCGCTGGCCTCGTTCAGCCTGGGCCTGCTGCTGGCACTGGTGGTGGCCCTCATGCGGCTGAGCCGCAACCGCCTGGTTTCGGCGGTGGCGCGGACCTACATCTCCGTCATCCGCGGAACCCCGCTTTTGGTCCAGCTGTTCGTCATTTTCTACGGGCTCCCTTCCGTCGGAATCACCATCAGCCCCTGGCCCAGCGCCATCATCGCGTTCTCCCTGAACGTCGGCGGCTATGCCGCGGAGGTCATCCGGGCGGCCATCCTGTCGGTTCCGAAGGGCCAGTGGGAGGCCGGCCACACCATCGGAATGTCGCGCCGGCAGACGCTAGTGCGGATCATCCTGCCGCAGGCCGCCCGGGTCTCGGTTCCGCCGCTGTCGAACACCTTCATCAGCCTGGTCAAGGACACGTCGCTGGCGTCGCTGATCCTCGTCACCGAACTGTTCCGCGTGGCGCAACAGGTGGCGGCCTTCAGCCAGGAGTTCATGCTGCTGTATCTGGAGGCGGCCGTGATCTACTGGGTCATCTGCCTCGTTCTCGCCAGCGGACAGTCCGCCCTGGAGAAGAGATTGGACCGCTATGTCGCCCACTGAACCTCAACCCTCTGACGTTACTGTCCCGGACGAGCCGCTCCTGACCGTCACGGGCTTGCGCAAGTCGTTCGGCCACCATGTTGTGCTCAAATCCATCGACCTTGAAGTCCGCCGCGGCGAAGTGGTCACGTTGATCGGGCCGTCCGGATCAGGAAAGACGACAGTCCTGCGCTGCCTGAACGGCCTCGAAGTGCCCGACGCCGGCGTCGCCGAATTCGCGGGGGAACTGACCGTGGACTTTGCCACACCCGTGGCGAAGAAGCAGGTTCTGGCCTTGCGGGACCGTAGCGCCATGGTGTTCCAGCACTACAACCTATTCCCGCACAAGACCGTCCTGGAGAACGTGATCGAGGGCCCGGTCCAGGTGCAGAAGCGGCCCAAGGCGGATGCGATCCAGGAGGCCCGGGACCTGTTGGCCCGCGTCGGCCTGACCGGCAAGGAGAACAGCTACCCGTTCGAGCTCTCCGGCGGCCAGCAGCAGCGCGTCGGCATTGTGCGTGCCCTCGCCCTGCGCCCGCAACTGCTGCTCTTCGACGAGCCCACCTCTGCGCTGGACCCCGAGCTCGTGGGCGAGGTCCTGGCCGTCATCAAGGAACTCGCGGACGAAGGCTGGACCATGGTGGTGGTCACCCATGAGCTCGCGTTCGCCCGTCAGGTGGCCGACGAGGTCATCTTCATGGACGGCGGCGTGGTGGTCGAACGCGGCCACCCCGATACCGTTCTGCGGGACCCGCGGGAGGAACGCACGCGGCAGTTCGTGGACCGCCTGCTGAACCCGTTCTAGGGCGCCCCGCCAGCGGCGGGAAAAAGGGGCGAGAAAAAGTGGCGAGAATTCGGGCGGACACACGGGCGGGCACACGGGCGGGCACAGGCGGCGACTAAACTTGGTTGGGTGAACGATTCCCTGCCTCCGTGCCCCGAATGCTCCAGCGAATACACCTACGAAATGGGGGCGCTCCTGGTTTGCCCGGAGTGCGCGCACGAATGGTCCGCATCCGCGGAGACTGACACAGAGGCCGACGCCCCTGCGGCCGCCGTCATCAAGGACGCGGTGGGCAACGTCCTCGCCGACGGCGACACCGTCACCGTGGTCAAGGACCTGAAAATCAAGGGCAGCTCCACCGTCATCAAGGTCGGCACCAAGGTCCGCGGTATCCGCCTGGTCAACGGTGTTGGCGACCACGACATCGACTGCAAGGTTGACGGCGTGGGTCCCATGCAGCTCAAGTCCAGCGTCGTCAAGAAGATCTGACCGGGGACGCGACCGTGACCGCAGAGACGGTGCGGGCCGCCGACGTCGTCGTGGTCGGCGCCGGCCAGGCGGGCCTGTCGGCGGCCTACCATCTTCTGCGCCGCGGCTTCGTCCCGGCCGGCGCTGACGCGGCCGGCCCGCCACCGGCCGGGACGTACATCGTGCTCGACGCCGAGGACGGGCCCGGCGGAGCCTGGCGGCACCGCTGGAAGAGCCTGCTCATGGCCACGGTGAACGGCATCAGCGATCTCCCGGGAATCCCGCAGCCCGATGTGGACCCCGCCGAGGCCAGCTCCAGTTTCCTCACCCGCTATTTTGGCGGGTACGAGCACGACCTCGGCCTCGCGATTGAGCGGCCGGTCAAAGTGCAGTCGGTGAGCCGCGAGGACGATGACCCCGCCGGGCGACTGAGCATCGCAACCTCCCGCGGCCGCTTCTCTGCCCGCGCCCTCATCAACGCAACCGGCACCTGGACCAGGCCGTTCTGGCCCATCTATCCGGGCAAGGCCAGCTTCCGCGGCCGGCAGCTGCACGTCGCCGACTACGTTTCCGCCGACGAATTCCGCGGGCAGCACGTCATCGTGGTCGGCGGCGGGATCTCGGCCGTCGGGCTGCTCGATGAGATCTCCAAGGTCACCACCACCACATGGTTCACGCGCCGGGTGCCGGTCTGGCGCGAGGCCGCGTTCGACCGGCAGGCCGGCCACGACGCCGTCGCCCTGGTCGAGGAGCGGGTGCGCCAGGGCCTGCCGCCGCAGAGCGTCGTCTCCGTGACGGGCCTGATCTGGACCCCGGCCCTGCGCGCCGCCGCCGCGCGCGGCGCCCTGGACCGGCACCCCATGTTCACCGCGATCGAACCCGACGGGGTCCGGATGGCTGACGGCAGCTTCCTGGCCGCCGGGGTCATCCTGTGGGCCACGGGATTCCGGGCCGAACTCGAACACCTCGCCCCGCTGCACCTGCGCGGACCCGGCGGCGGCATCGCGATGAACGGCACCCAGGTCGCGGGCGAGCCGCGGGTGCACCTCGTCGGCTACGGGCCTTCCTCGTCCACCATCGGCGCCAACCGGGCCGGCCGGGCCGCCGTCGCCGGAATCGGCACCCTGCTGGCCCGGTCCGGTATAACGTAAAACGTAAGACCTAAAAGGTAAATCAGGTCAGAGCAGCACCGGGGGAGGCCTCACACCCGGCTCCCACTGCCAGCACCCATACCCAAGCCCGAGAAGAAACGGCGGCACAACGCGCGTGGCGGACAACAGCTTCGAATCCCTCTTTGCCCGGCTGAGAAGATTCCCGGACGTCGAGGCCGACAACCTGCAGGCCTGGGACGCCACGGACAGGCTCCTGCTCGACTCTGCCCTGGAGATGCCCGCGGCCGGCCTGCTGCAGCCCGGGGGCAGGCTCGCGGTGGTGGGGGACCGGTACGGTGCCCTCACCCTCGGCGCCCTGACCCTCGGGGCGGAAGGCGTGCGCGTCCAGCAGGACCTCATCACCGGTGAACGGGCACTGCGGGCGAACGCCGAGGCCCTGGGCATCGACGGCGGCTTCGAGCAGCTCCCGTTGGGTGCCGAACTGCTGGAGGGAGCCTCCCTGGTTTTGCTGCAGTTGCCGCGGTCCCTGGCGGAACTTGAGGAAATCGCCGACGCCGTGGCCCGCTACGCGGCGCCCGAGGTGGTGCTGGTCGCGGGCGGACGCGTCAAACACATGAGCCTGGGCATGAACGCCGTCCTGGCGCGCTGCTTCGAGGATGTCCAGCCCCAGCTGGCGCGGCAGAAATCACGGCTCCTGCTGGCCCGGAACCCCAGGCCGGTCCCGGCCGCGCTGCCCTTCCCGGTCACTGAGGTCAACGACGAACTGGGCCTCACGGTCTGCGCCCGGGGCGCCGTCTTTGCCGGCACCGGGCTGGATATCGGGACCAGGTTCCTGCTGGACTTCCTGCCCCGGATGCCGCACGCCACCCATGCCGTCGACCTTGGCTGCGGGACCGGAATCCTCGCCGCGATGTACGCCCGCGCCAACCCCGGCGCCCGCGTCACCGCGACCGACCGGTCCGCCGCAGCCGTCGACTCAGCCCTGGCCACCTCCCGGGCCAACGGCCTGGACGGTCGGATCGACGTGCTTCAGGACGACGCCATGAGCTCCCTCCCGGACGCCAGCGCGGACCTGGTGCTGCTCAACCCGCCCTTCCACCTGGAAGCGGCGGTCCACTCCGGCGCGGGGATCAAGCTGATCGAAGCGGCCGGCAGGGTGCTTGCCCCGGGCGGGGAGCTCTGGACCGTGTTCAACAGCCACCTGCACTACCGGCCGGCCCTGGAACGGCTGATCGGTCCCACCCGCGAGGCCGGCAGGAATCCAAAATTCACCGTCACGGCCAGCACCCGGCGGCCTTGACGCAAGAAACTTTGTGTCGGTAAAGCGCAAGTGTGGGCGCACGCCTGCACGTAACGTACGATTCTGACAACTGCTGTGCGTGGCCAAAACGTTTAGAGGTATCAGTGACCGAGTTCCGGCAACCCTCGCCGAGGCGAGGGACCAACCTACCGAAGATGGGCGACTTCAACCTCACAGTCATCCTCGACGCCATCCGCCGCACGCCGGGCGGGCTGAGCCGGGTGGAACTCGCCCAGATTGTCGGACTCTCGCCGCAGACCATCTCCAACATTTCCCGCCGCCTGCTGGACCAGCACCTGATCGTCGAGGCAGGCAAGGAAGGCACCGGGCCGGGCAAGCCCAGGACCATGCTCCGGCTGAATCCCTCGGGGATGTATGCCGTGGGCGTCCACCTGGACCCGGCCGTCCTCACGTTCGTCGTGCTGGACCTGCTCGGTGCCGTCGTCCGGCACTCACGGATCACCACCCCGCCCGGCACCGACCCCAGGGCTGTCATTGACACCATCGCGGGCGAAATCAAGAGAATCATCCTGGACTCCGGGGTGGACCCGGACCGGATCGCCGGGCTCGGGGTTGCGTCGCCGGGGCCCATCGACCTCAACGAGGGCGCCGTCGTGGACCCGCCGCTGCTGCCGGGCTGGGACCACGTGGGGCTGCGGGATGGCCTCGCGGAGGCCACGGGCCTGTCGACACTCATGGACAAGGACGTCACCAGCGCAGCCGTGGCCGAAACCTGGGCCGGGGGCCCCAGCGGCGAGGGCAGCTTCGTCTTCATGTACATGGGGACCGGGATCGGCTGCGGGATCGTGCTCAACGACGAAGTCGTCCGCGGGACCTCGGGCAACGCCGGAGAAATCGGGCACATCATCGTCGACCCGGGCGGTGCCCTCTGCGACTGCGGGCAACACGGCTGCGTGAAGTCCTCCGCCATTCCGCAGGTCCTCGTGGCGCAGGCTGAGGCAGCCGGGATATTGAATGGTTCACTCCAGGACAGGAGCGCGCCGGCAGTTCAGGAACGTTTCGCCGAGTTGTGCGCGATCGCCGAAGCCGGCAACGACGCAGCCAAGGAAATCATTCGTGGGTCCGCAGTGCTCGTGGCCCGTGCGGTGTCGGTCGTCACCAACGCCCTGGACGTGGACCGGGTAGTGTTCGGCGGCCCGTTCTGGACCTGCCTCTCAGCGGCTTACCTCGAGCTGGTCCCCGGACTGGTTGAGGCGAACAGTGCCACCCGGAGGATTCACGGGATCGAAGTCGTGGGCACGGGGGTAGGCGAGGACGTCGGCGCCGTCGGTGCGGCCTGCCTGGTGCTCGAACACACGCTGGCCCCGCGTTCCCAGCGGCTGCTCCTGGGCGACTAGACAGGGGCTAACCGGGCCTCAGTCGATGTCCTCAACCACCGTCCCATACGGGATGGTGTCATCCAGATGCGCCTGGTGGCCATGCGGAAGCACGAGAATCCGGACCCCGTGCAACCTCTCTGCGGCCGACTGCATGAGCACGGGCCGGACGGTGTTGATGAAGCTCTCGCTCTTGCCGGCGAGGTACTGCTGGTAGCTGGCTGGAAGCTGGATCATGGCAACAGGATAGTCCTGCCGGGGTGCGTTGGGGAGAGCAGCCGCGCGGGGCGAAAATGCCGTCTTGGGCGAACATTGTTCTGCCCGGCGCCGCAAACGGCCGTAAAGGTGCGTCTTAATTCGGGGACCGACTTGAAGGGCCCCACGGCCCGGCCTTAGAGTTCTATACAAGTTACCTCAGTAACGTGTCAGCGATCCTCCGCTGAAAGCTGCCCCCGGGCGGCCCAGGAGGGTGTGGGTGCCCCCATGTGGGCCTGACATTTGCTCACGGACAACTTCGTATCAGGCGTAACAGTCGCGGCTGCGCCCTGCTGAAGTTCCCTCCGTGTTCCCCAAACTCAATTCACTGACGACGGAGTTTCCGTTTCTGGTTCCGGTCCTCCGGGATTCCGGATCTCCCGGCGGCAGTGTTCAAAGCCAAGGACGCAAATGTCACCACCAAGCCTTATCGATACCCATCCCAATCTTGCCGGCGCGGCCCCTGTTGCGCTGTCCTACGAGCTGTTCCCGCCGAGGTCTCCCGCAGCCGCGGAATCCCTTTGGACCACCATCGGCGAACTGGAAGCCACGGACCCGGACTACGTGTCCGTGACCTACGGCTCCAACGGCTCGAACCGCAGCACCGCCGTCGATCTCGTCAACCGGCTCGTGCAGGAAACGACGCTCCGGCCCCTGGCCCACCTGACCTGCGTGGGGAATTCCCCGCAGGAACTGGCGGAGATCATCGGCGAACTGCTCGACGTGGGCGTCCGCGGCATCCTCGCCCTCCGCGGCGACCGGCCCAAGGATGGAGAAACCCCGCCGCCGGGATCACTCCGGTACGCCCAGGACCTGATCGAACTCATCCGCCGCGTGGAGCAACGCCGCTCGGCGCTGCTGTGCGCCGGCAGGGTCGCGGTCGGCGTCGCCGCCTACCCGACCCGGCACCCGGAATCCCCGAGCGAGGCACACGACGTCGAGGTCCTGCTGGCCAAGCAGCGCTCCGGCGCCGACTTCGCCATCACCCAGGTCTTCTTCCACACCGAGCAGTACGCCGACCTCCTCGCCCGGGCCCGCCGGGCCGGGGTGACCATCCCGATCATTCCCGGGGTCATGCCGCTCACCAGCCTCCGGCGGCTCGCCCGGCTCGGCGAACTGACCGGCGTGGAACCGGCCCCGGAACTGATCGAACGCCTCGCGGCTGCCGATACCGACGCCGACCGGACCCGGATCGGGGTCAGCGCCACCGTTGATCTCGCCAACGCAGCCCTGGACGCCGGAGCCCCCGGCATCCACCTCTACACGTTCAATGAGCACGCCGCGGCCCTGGATGTGCTGGACAAACTCGCGCTGCCCCGCCCGCACCGCGGCAACCGGAACAGCGGCAACCGGCACACGGCCAGCCGCCGCCAGCTCGCCAGCTGACCGCGCCAAGACAACACAACTTCCCTCCGCACCACACCACCAACACTTAGGACTTCCCATGACTGCACTGAACACCCCCAACCCCACTCCGTTCCCGGCTGCCTCGATCCTGGGCTACCCGCGCATCGGCCGCCGCCGCGAACTCAAGAAGGCCGTCGAGGCCTACTGGGCCGGCAAGATCGACGCCGCAGCCCTGGACGCGGCCGCCAAGGAAATCCAGCTCGGCACCGCCAAGCGGCTTCAGGGCCTGGGCCTGACCGAAGCCGCCGCGGTGCCCGGCACCTTCTCCTACTACGACCAGGTGCTCGACGCCGCCGCCCACCTCGGCGCCGTGCCGGCCCGCTTCGGGAACCTCCTCAACGCGCAGGGCCAGCTCGACATCGACGGCTACTTCACCCTGGCCCGCGGCAACAAGGACCAGCAGCCGCTGGAAATGACCAAGTGGTTCGACACCAACTACCACTACCTCGTGCCGGAAATCGGGCCGGAAACCAACTTTGCGCTGACCTCGAACCGGATCGTCGAGGAATTCGAGTACGCCCTCGCCAACGGCGTCGAGACCCGCCCGTACATCGTCGGCCCGGTCACGTTCCTGCTGCTGAGCAAGGCATCCGACGACGCCCCGGCCGGCTTCAGCCCGCTGTCCCGCCTGGAGGACATCCTCCCCGTCTACACCGCGCTGCTTCAGAAGCTCGCCGCCGCCGGCGCCAGCTGGGTCCAGCTCGACGAGCCCGCCCTCGTGGTGGACCAGGACACCCCGGCCGTGGAAATCCAGGCCGCCGTCGCCCGTTCCTACGAGGCCCTGGCCGCCGCGGCCCAGCGCCCGCAGCTTTTCGTCTCCACCCCGTACGGCGCGCTCAACGGCCAGCTCGGCACCCTCGCCGCCACCGGCATCGACGCCCTGCACCTGGACGTCTTCAAGGGCGAGGTCCCGTCCGCCGCTGCCCTGGCGGCGCTGGGAAACAAGACTCTCGTCGCCGGCGTCGTGGACGGCCACAACATCTGGCGCAACGACCTCGCCGCTTCCGCGAAGAAGATCGCCGAACTGAAGAAGTCGGTGGCCAAGCTGGCCATCAGCACCTCCACCTCCACCCAGCACGTCCCGCACGACGTCGACGAGGAAGTCCAGCTCTCCGAGCAGCTTCGCAGCTGGCTGGCCTTCGCCGACCAGAAGGCCGTTGAAGTCGTCACCCTCGCCGGTCTGCTGACCGACGAGGCAGCCGTCCAGCCCGCTATCGACGAGGCCACCCGCGTCATCGCCTCCCGCGCCGAGGCCGAAGGCGTCCGCCGCGGCGACGTCCGGGCCCGCACCGCCGCCCTGACCGGCGCCGACTTCAACCGCTCCGCCTACGCCGTCCGCGAGGCAGCCCAGGACAAGGCGCTGCACCTGCCGCCGCTGCCCACCACGACGATCGGATCCTTCCCGCAGACCGGCGAAATCCGCACCGCCCGGGCCCGCGCCAACCGCGGCGACCTCACCACGGAGCAGTACGAGCAGCTCATGAAGGACGAGATCAAGCGCGTCGTGGAGCTGCAGGAAGAGCTCGGCTTCGACGTCCTGGTCCACGGCGAGCCCGAACGCAACGACATGGTCCAGTACTTCGCCGAGAACCTCGAAGGCTTTGACGTCACCGTCCACGGCTGGGTCCAGTCCTACGGCTCGCGCTGCACCCGACCGTCCATCCTGTGGGGCGATGTCACCCGCAGCGCCCCGATCACGGTGAAGTGGGCCGAGTACGCGCAGTCCCTGACCAGCAAGCCGATGAAGGGCATGCTCACCGGCCCGGTCACCATCCTGGCCTGGTCCTTCGTCCGCGATGACCAGCCGCTTGGCGAGACCGCCAACCAGGTGGCACTGGCCCTCCGCGACGAGATCGCCGACCTCGAGGCGGCCGGTATCAAGGTCATCCAGGTGGACGAGCCGGCGCTGCGCGAGCTCCTGCCGCTGCGCAAGGCCGACCAGGCCGCGTACCTGGACTGGTCCGTGAAGTCCTTCCGGCTCTCCACCGCAGGTGCCGCGGACGCCACCCAGGTCCACACGCACCTGTGCTACTCGGAGTTCGGCGCCATCATCGACGCGATCGACGGCCTCGACGCCGACGTCACCTCGATCGAGGCCGCCCGCTCCCGAATGGAGGTCGTCCACGACCTCGAGTCCCACGGCTTCGGCCGCGGCGTTGGCCCGGGCGTCTACGACATCCACTCGCCCCGCGTCCCGGGCGAACAGGAAGTCACCGAACTGCTCAGCACCGCCGTCAAGCACGTCCCGTCCCGCCAGCTCTGGGTCAACCCGGACTGCGGCCTGAAGACCCGCGGCTACGCCGAGACTGAAGAGTCCCTGCGCAACCTCGTCACGGCCACCAGGACGGTCCGAGCCGAACTGCTCTCAGCCGCCAAGTAACAGGCCACCAGGCAAGCAGCCGACAAGGAGCCCGCTCCACACACAAACGACGCCGGCCGGTCACCCTCCAAGGTATCGATTGCTGAGCAGCCGCCGTTTTGAGCGCCCGGAAGGGCATCTACGGAGCAGTCGATGCAGGACTACCGGCGACTCAGGATGCCCGGGTCAGGACTCCCAGAGGATTTCGTCGTCGACGACGCCGTCCTCATCCGCGGACGCGACGAGGACCTCGTCGGTGAAGTGCTGGCCCAGCGTGAAATCGAGGACGAAGTAGCGTTCCGGCTGGCCGGGGTAGATGCCCACGTGGCCGAGCTTGAGCGCCTTGAGGAAGACCTCGTCGGTCAGCTGGCTCTTGTCCTCGACGCCGAAGACCTTCTTGAGGTGCTCGTCCTTGATCGCGTTGCAATGGAAGTGGCGGTACTCCTGCGGACTGGTGCCTTCCTGGTCCAGTTCCTCGGCGATCATTTCGCGGACCTGGTCCACGAGTTCGGGCAGGAAGCGCAAGCGGTAGTCAACTTTATGCATGGCCGCTTCATCGAAATGGTCATGCGCGTTGACGTTCAGGTCAAGCTCCACGGTCTGGCCCGCCAGCTCATGCGTGGCGGTGAGATTATGCTCCCGTCCGTGGTTGAGCTCGACCTCTCCGAAGTGCTTGCTCGCTACCTTGTTCATATCTTCAACATAGTCCTGAAAACCGGACCATTCCAGCGTTGAAGAGTTTTCCCTACCGGAGCAATATCCGGTACCGGACGGGCGGACGGCCGCATGACTGTACATTGATCGGATGCAGCATGTAATCTCACCCGTCGGCCGTGCCCGGGCCGCGTTCGACGCCGGGACCACCCGCCCGCTCGCCTGGCGGTTGGATCAGCTGCGCCGGCTTCGGCGCATGCTCGCGGAGCGGCACGCGGACTTCGCCGAAGCCCTCGCCCGCGACCTGGGCAAGCACCACACCGAGGCGCAGCTCGCGGAGATCGGGTTCGTGGACGCCGAGGCGGCGCACCTGGAGCGGCACCTCGAAGGCTGGCTGCGGCCCCGCCGCGTGCCGGTGCCGCTGGCAGTGCGGCCGGCCCGCGCCTGGACCGAACTCACCCCGCTGGGCGTGGTGCTGGTGATCGGGCCGTGGAACTACCCGCTGCAACTGCTGCTCGCCCCGCTCGCCGGCGCCCTGGCCGCGGGAAACACCGTGGTCCTCAAGCCGAGCGAACATGCCCCGGCCACGTCGGCCGTACTGGCCCGCTGGATTCCCGAATACCTGGCCGGCGCCGCCGAAGTGGTTGAGGGCGGCATCCCGGAGACCACCGCCCTCCTGGCCGAACGCTTCGACCACATCTTCTTCACCGGGGGAGAAGCCGCGGCCAAGGTGGTCATGCGCGCGGCGGCCGAGCACCTGACCCCGGTGACGCTGGAGCTCGGCGGCAAGTCCCCGGCCTACGTCGATGCATCCACGGACCTGGCCACGGCGGCCAAACGCATCGCCTGGGGCCGGTTCATGAACGCCGGGCAGACGTGCGTCGCACCCGACTACGTCCTGGCCCGGGAGGAGATCCTGGAGCCGCTGCAGGCCGAGCTGATCAAGGCCGTTACGGCGCTCTTCGGACCGGACCCGGCGGCGAGCCCGTCGTACGGCCGGATAGTCGATGACCGCCACTTCGCACGGCTCGCGGCCCTCGCCGACGCCAGCACGGTGGTGCACGGCGGACAGCGCGACGCCGCCAGCCGCTACTTTGCGCCGACCCTGCTGCGCCCGGCGCCCGGCGACGCCGTCATGGCGGAAGAAATCTTCGGACCGCTGCTGCCACTGGTGCCCGTGGACGGGCTCGACGAGGCCATCGAGGAGGTCAACGGGCGCGCCAAGCCGCTGGCACTCTACGTCTTCAGCAACGATCCGCAGACGCGCCGCGCCTTCGCCGGGCGGACCTCGTCGGGGGCCCTGTGCTTCGACGTTCCGGCGGCCCACCTGTCCGTCCCCGGGCTGCCGTTCGGCGGGGTCGGCGGCAGCGGCATGGGGGCCTATCACGGGGAACATTCGGTGCGGACGTTCTCGCATGAGCGCCCCACCCTGGACAAGCCGCTGTGGCCGGACACGCTGGAACTGATCTATCCGCCGTACACCCGGACCAAGCACCGGATCATCGACGCGCTGGTGGCGCCGGTCGGGAAGCGGGCCAGGAAGCGCTGAACGCACGCAGGGCTAACGGGGGCTTCAGCTCAGTCCTTTCGCGCGGTCCCGGACCGGTGCATCGTCTCGGCCAGCAGCTCCACGAAGAGCTGGACCTGGGCCGTCCGTTTCTCGTTGATCAGCAGGGCGAAAACATTCCGTGCCAGCCGGATCTCCGGCACATCGAGGACCACCACCCCGGCAGGCCGGTGCCGCAAGGCCAGGTCGGGGACCAAGGCGGCGCCGAGCCCGGCGGCGGCCATCTCCAGGCTCGCGTGGAAGTCATCGCTGTAGGCCACCACGCGGGGGTGCAGGTTGCAGCTCGCGAAGAGCCGTTCAATCACCGTGGCGTCGGACGTGCCGGGGTGGTGCATGATCCAGGGCATGTCCGATAGGTGCGGCGCGGCGACCTTGGAATCCGTGCCGATGCCCCAGGCTGCCGGCAGCACCACGCGGAAGTCGTCGTCGCCGATCCACTGCCGGTCCACGGTGTGCGGCCAGGCGAGGCCGGACTGTCCCACCTGGTACACCAGGGCGACGTCGAGTTCGCCGCCGGTCCGCAGCCCCTGGATGGTCTGGGCCGGCTCCGCGACCGAGACCCGCAGGTCGATGCCGAGCTTCTTCCAGGCCGGGTTCTGCAGGATCGGCGGCAGCACATAGGTGGCGAGGCTCGGGAAGATGCCCAGCCGCAGCTCCTGGCTGGGACTCTCCTGCGCCCGGGAGGCGGCGGCCATCAGCGTCTCGATGTCCGTCAGGACCTTGGCGGCGTGCCGGGTCATGACGACGGCGGCTTCGGTCGGCTGGATGCTGCGGGCCGCGCGCTGGAACAAGGTGACGCCGGTGTCGCGTTCCAGTGCCGACATTTGCTGGGAGACGGCCGAAGCCGTGTAGCCCAACCGGGTGGCGGCGGCCGCAAACGAGCCAAGCCGGATCACTTCCACAAGGGTCCGGAGATGGACGGGGTTGATCAAGGGCTGCCCTTCGCCTGGTTGCGGGTCCACGGAGACGGGACCGGAATTCCCGCTTCATTGTGGCATATCCGGCCCTCCGGCGGCCGTGCCGGTCTGCGTGCTGATGTGTCTGCCTGAATGTCCGCACGGAAAGTCTGCGCTGCGCGGCCGGGCCCATGCAGGAGAATCCGAGGAACCCAGCTCACGTGGCAGATGACGGCGTCACTGGCGACGGTCTGACAGCAAAACTGAAAAATTCCACATTCATACTCATCCGGCCACCCGACAGCATCGAATTGCCCATAAGAGACTTCGGGCCAGACAACAGGAGCAGATCAGTGTCGCAAGCAGCAGGGATACCGGCAGGCCGGCGCGTCGCCGTCATCGGCAGCGGAGTGGCGGGGCTGACCGCCGCGTACGTGCTGAACGGGCAGGACCGGGTAACGCTCTTCGAGGCCGACTCCCGGCTCGGCGGCCACGCCCACACCCACGATGTGACGCAGCAGAACGGACCCACGCTGGGCGTGGACACCGGCTTCATCGTCCACAACGAGCGGACGTATCCCACGCTCCTGCGCCTGTTCGCCGAGCTCGGCGTCGAAACCCAGGACTCCGAAATGAGCATGTCCGTCCGCTGCGACGGCTGCGGGCTGGAATACGCCGGCGCACGGGCCAAGGGGCGCGGGATCATTCCCCGGCCGTCCACCCTGCTGCGTGGCCGCTACCTGCGGATGCTGCTGGAAGTCACCCGGTTCCACCGCCGGGCCCGCGCACTGCTGGCCGAACCCGCCGCAGGCACGGCAGCCGCCGGACACGAGCTCACCCTGGGGGAGTTCCTGGCCCAGGAGAAGTTCAGCAGCTACTTCATCTCGCACTTCATGACCCCCGTGGTCAGCGCCGTTTGGTCCTGTGACCCCACCACCGCGCTGGCCTACCCGGCCCGCTACCTGTTCACCTTCCTGGGCCACCACGGCCTGCTCGGCGTCAAGGGCTCCCCGCAATGGCGGACCGTCACCGGCGGCTCGCGCAGCTACGTCGACAAAGTCGCCGCGACCCTCCCGGACATCCGGCTCGCCAGCCCGGTCACCACGGTGCACCGGCACGCCGACGGCGTCGACGTCACGTCCGCGCTCGGTGCCGGGACCGTGCGCGAGACCTTTGACGCCGTCGTCATCGCCACCCACCCGGCGCAGGCCCTGCGCATGCTCACCGACGCCTCGGCTGCCGAGAGGGCCGCCCTTGGCGGCATGCCGTATTCGGTGAACCAGACGCTCTTCCACCGTGACGAGGCCGTGCTGCCGGCCAGCCCCAACGCCCAGGCCTCCTGGAACTACCGGCTGCCGTCCTGCGACGCCCGGCCGGACAAGGTCCTGGTCAGCTACGACATGACGCGGCTGCAACGGCTGGAACCCGTCGACGGCGGCCGGTACATCGTCAGCCTCGGCGAATCCGAGCTGATCGACGACGCCACGGTCCTGGACCGGATGGTCTACGAGCACCCGCAGTACACCCCGGAGTCGCTGGCGGCGCAGCAGCGGATCCTCGGACTCGGCGACGGGCGGCTGGCCTTCGCCGGCGCGTACCACGGCTGGGGATTCCATGAGGACGGCGCCCTGTCCGGCCTCAAGGCCGCCGCCCGGCTCGGCCGCGACTGGGACCCGGTCAACAGCGACACTGTTAACATCGGCACGGTCAACATCGGCGCAGGGGCCGTAGACCCGGACCTCGCCCCGGCCGCAGTCCAGCCGGCCACAGCTCAGCCGGCCACGGTGGAGGTGCCATGAGCGCGCCGGCCACCATCCATCCGGCCGCCCTCCACGGCGCGGCCATCTACCGCACTGCCATCGCCCATGTGCGGCGGACTCCGCTGCGCAACGCGTTCACCTACCGCAGCTACAGCTGGTATGTCGACGTCGACCATCTCCCGCAGCTGCCGCGCCTGCTGCGGCCGCTGGCGGGATTCCGGGTGGAGGACCACCTCGGCGATCCGGACGGCACCCTGCGCGGCAACGTGGAAAGCTACCTTGCCACCCAGGGGATAAAGCTCGACGGCGGACGTATCACCATGCTTGCCAGTGCCCGGGTGTTCGGGCACGTGTTCAACCCGCTGAGCGTGTTCTGGTGCCATAGTGCCACCGGTGAGCTGCGCTGCGTCGTCGCCGAGGTCCACAACACGTACGGGGAGCGGCACTGCTACCTCCTCGAAACCGACGCCACGGGCAGGGCGAGCGTCCCGAAGGCGTTTTACGTCTCGCCGTTCAACGACGTCGACGGCGAGTACCGCATGAAGCTCCCCGAACCCGGCGAACGGCTCGCCGTGTCGATCGTCCTGGAACGGGAGGGACAGCAGCCCTTCATCGCCACCATGGACGGCGTCCGGCACGAAGCGGGCGTGCGGAACATCGTGTCCGCGGCGCTCGCCGTACCCGCGGCCCCGCTGCGTGTCGCGGCGCAGATCCGCTGGCAGGGCATCAAACTGTGGGCGCGCCGCCTGCCCATCATCAAAAAACCACACCACCCTTCACAGGAGGCAGTTCAGTGACAATGACCGAAGCGACCGGATCCGGTACGGGACGGGCTCAGGGCACCACGCACGGCAGCGCAGTAAACGGCAGCGCCGTCAACAGCGGGCTCGTCACCGGCAGGGTGCCGTACACCGTTCCCCAGCCTCCTGCCACCATCGACGCCGCCATCTGGCCCAGCATCGCCACGGTGCCCTCGAGCCTCAAGGCCCGTGTGGCCGGACGCGCGGCGGACGCCATCTTCAAGGCGGCCGTGCGCAGGCTGCCGCTGGAAGTCCGGTACCCGGACGGCACAGTGTTGGGCAAAGCAGCACTGGGCACGGCTCCCTCCGACCAGGTACCCGCCGGCACCGTGTCTGATGAGCCTGCCGCCGCCTACCCCGTCATGACCATCAACCGACCCGTTGCCTTCGCCACCCGCCTCGGCGACGGCGGCCTGATCGGCCTGGGCGAGTCCTTCATGGCCGGCGACTGGGACGCCGATGACCTCACCGCCGTCATGGAGGTGTTTGCCTCCCGCGTCGGCACGCTCGTTCCCGAGCCGCTGCAGAAGCTGCGCGGGCTGTACCTGCCGCGCCAGCCGCGCAGGGAACGGAACACGGAGAAGAACACCCGCTCCAACATCTCCCGGCACTACGACCTCTCCAACGAGCTCTTCGCCTCGTTCCTGGACAGCACCATGACGTACTCCAGCGCCCTCTTCCCGGAAAGCGGCGACGCCCTGCGGCACGTGGCCTGGGGCGGGCTGGCCGCCGCGCAGCAGGCCAAGATTGACCGGTTGCTGGACAAGGCCGGCGTGAAGGAAGGCACCCGGGTCCTGGAAATCGGCACCGGCTGGGGAGAGCTCGCCCTGCGCGCCGCCGCCCGCGGCGCCACCGTCTACTCCGTGACGCTCTCCAGCGAGCAGCAGGAACTGGCCCGCCAGCGCGTGGCCGAGGCCGGCTACGCCGACGCCGTCACGATCGAGCTCAAGGACTACCGCGCCGTGGAGGGCGAGTACGACGCCGTCGTCTCGGTCGAAATGATCGAGGCAGTCGGCTTCGAATACTGGGCCACCTACTTCCAGACTATCGAGCGGGTCCTGGCCCCGGGTGGCAAGGTGGCCATCCAGGCCATCACGATCGCCCACGACCGGCTCATGGCCACCCGCACCAGCTACACCTGGGTGCACAAGTACATCTTCCCGGGCGGGGTCATTCCGTCCGTCCGCGCCATCGAGGACATCACCGCGAAGCAGACCGGACTGCGCGTCCGCGAACGCCTCGCCATGGGCGAGCATTACGCCCAGACCCTGCGGCTCTGGGAGGAACGGTTCATGGCCCGCGAAGACGAGGTGGGGGCCATGGGCTTCGACGCGGTCTTCCAGCGGATGTGGCTGTTCTACCTCTGCTACTGCCGGGCCGGGTTTGAAACGGGCTACCTCGACGTGCAGCAGATCGTGCTCGACTCCGCCTCCTAGCGCCGGTGTTAGAACAATCACGAATCGCTTGAGGCGGGCACCACGGTGCCCGCCTCTTTCGTGTGCCCGGACACCAGATGTAGTGGCCGGCGCCACCGATCCGGGTCCCCGCGGCGGCGCGCGACACGCCGTCTGCGGTGCGACACGCGGGCGTGATTAATGTGGCTACCTACTCCACAGGGTGTGGATTTCGTCCGCCAAAATGGCGAAAATCCGGACATTTGGCGGGCCCCCTCCTGTGGATTAAAGGTGGGTTAAATGACATACTTGTAATACATCATCTTGGGGTCCACATGAGGCTCTTGCACTACATGTAGTATCGACATACAGTTCCAGCAGAGCATCAGCGCGGGACATCCGGAGCCGGGATTGCGCTCCACAGAAGACTTCAACAAAGGGGACAGGACCATGACCGTTACGGTTTACACGAAGCCGGCCTGCGTTCAGTGCAACGCGACCTACCGCGCGCTGGACAAGAAGGGCATCGCCTACCAGAGCGTCGACATTTCCCAGGACGCGGAAGCCCTTGAGCGCCTGAAGTCCCTGGGCTACATGCAGGCCCCCGTTGTCGTCACCGACCAGGACCACTGGTCAGGTTTCCGCCCGGACAAGATCGAAGAACTGGCGCAGGCTGCCGCCGTCGCTGTAGCCTGAAACGCTCCGGACGCCTGAAAAGCCCGGGACGCCGCTACCAGGCAAGAATTCACGGTAGATGAGGTGACCACCGTGGCTGTAACAACTGAAGATCGGGTGGCTGCCACGGCTGACAGCGGGGAAGCGGTCAGCACTGCAGCACCGGCCACCACAACGCACTGCCGGCTCATCTACTTTTCCTCCACCTCCGAAAACACGGCACGCTTCGTTGCGAAGCTGGGCGTCGAGGCCGCCAGGATCCCCCTTTACCCGAGGGACGCTCCGCTGGTGGCCCGGGAGCCCTACGTTTTGTTGCTCCCGACCTATGGGGGCACCGGGGGAGAGGGATCTGTTCCAAAGCAGGTCATCAGGTTTTTGAACGATCCGGGCAACCGGAAGCTGATCCGCGGAGTGATCGGCGCAGGAAACACCAATTTCGGGGACAACTACTGCATGGCAGGGGACATCATCGCCGCCAAGTGCAAGGTCCCGCACCTATATCGCTTCGAACTCATGGGGACGCCGGAAGACGTCAACCGCGTACAACAAGGATTGGAAGAGTTTTGGACACGACTGTCGCAGACAAAGCAGTAACTGAAGGCGCAGGCCTGAACACGGGCACGGGCACCGGCGCCGCCGCTGTTGAGAAGAAGCACGAGATGCCGGCCGCCTACAAGGGCCTGGGCTACCACGAGCTGAACGCCATGCTGAACCTCTACGGCCCCAACGGGGAAATCCAGTTCGAGGCCGACCGCGAGGCCGCGCACCAGTACTTCCTGCAGCACGTGAACAACAACACCGTGTTCTTCCACGACCTCGAGGAAAAGCTCGACTACCTCGTCAAGAACGAGTACTACGAGCGCGAAACCCTCGACCAGTACACGATGAACTTCATCCGCGAGCTCTACAACCGCGCGTACAAGAAGAAGTTCCGCTTCGAGACCTTCCTCGGCGCGTTCAAGTTCTACACCTCCTACACGTTGAAGACGTTCGACGGAAAGCGCTTCCTGGAGCGCTACGAGGACCGCGTCTGCATGGTGGCCCTGCACCTGGCCCGCGGCGACGAGAAGCTCGCCACCCAGATGGTGGACGAGATCATCGAGGGCCGCTTCCAGCCGGCCACCCCGACGTTCCTGAACGCCGGCAAGCGCCAGCGCGGCGAGCTGGTCTCCTGCTTCCTGCTCCGCATCGAAGACAACATGGAGTCGATCGGCCGGTCGATCAACTCCGCGCTGCAGCTCTCCAAGCGCGGCGGCGGCGTGGCCTTCGCGCTGACCAACATCCGCGAGGTCGGCGCGCCGATCAAGCAGATCGAGAACCAGTCCTCCGGCGTCATCCCCGTGATGAAGCTCCTCGAGGACAGCTTCTCCTACGCCAACCAGCTCGGTGCCCGCCAGGGTGCCGGTGCGGTGTACCTGCACGCGCACCACCCGGACATCTACCGCTTCCTGGACACCAAGCGCGAGAACGCGGACGAGAAGATCCGCATCAAGACCCTCTCCCTCGGCGTCGTCATCCCGGACATCACCTTCGAACTCGCCAAGCGGGACGAGGACATGTACCTGTTCTCCCCGTACGACGTCGAAAAGGTCTACGGCATGCCGTTCTCCGACGTCTCGGTCACCGAGAAGTACTACGAGATGGTGGACGATTCCCGGATCAAGAAGACCAAGATCAAGGCGCGCGAGTTCTTCCAGACCCTGGCCGAGATCCAGTTCGAATCCGGTTACCCGTACATCATGTTCGAGGACACCGTGAACCGGGAAAACCCGATCGACGGCAAGATCATCATGTCCAACCTGTGCTCCGAGATCCTCCAGGTCTCGCAGCCCACCACGTACCACGATGACCTGTCCTACGACCAGACCGGCAAGGACATCTCCTGCAACCTGGGCTCGCTGAACATCGCCAAGACCATGGACTCGCCGGACTTCGGCCTGACCATCGAGACGGCCATCCGGTCCCTCTCGGCCGTCTCGGACATGTCCAACATCACCTCGGTGCCCTCGATTGCCCGCGGCAACGACCAGAGCCACGCGATCGGTCTCGGCCAGATGAACCTGCACGGCTACCTGGCCCGCGAGCGGGTCCACTACGGTTCCGAAGAGGGCCTGGACTTCACCAACATCTACTTCTACTCGGTGGTGTTCCACGCGGTCCGCGCCTCCAACCTGCTGGCCATCCAGACCGGCCAGACCTTCGGCGGCTTCGAGAAGTCCAAGTACGCCTCCGGCGAGTTCTTCGACAAGTACACCGAGCAGGCATGGGTCCCGCAGACCGAGAAGGTCGCGGAGCTGTTCAAGAACATCCACATCCCCACCCAGGATGACTGGCGCGAGCTGAAGGCCTCCGTCATGGAGCACGGCATCTACAACCAGAACCTGCAGGCCGTTCCGCCCACCGGCTCGATCTCCTACATCAACAACTCCACCTCCTCGATCCACCCGGTGGCGTCCAAGATCGAGATCCGCAAGGAAGGCAAGCTGGGCCGCGTGTACTACCCGGCGCCGTACCTGACGAACGACAACCTGGAGTACTACCAGGACGCGTACGAGATCGGCTACGAGAAGGTCATCGACACCTACGCCGCTGCAACCCAGCACGTGGACCAGGGCCTGTCCCTGACGCTGTTCTTCAAGGACACCGCCACCACGCGCGACATCAACAAGGCCCAGATCTACGCCTGGAAGAAGGGCATCAAGACCATCTACTACATCCGTCTCCGCCAGCTCGCGCTGGAAGGGACCGAGGTAGAGGGCTGCGTCAGCTGCATGCTGTAGCTTCAACTAAATCGTGACAGTACGACGGCGGGCGCCCGCCCGCCGTCGTACGCTTTAACTAAGAACTAAACCCAACATTTAGGGGATGACATGACCGAAAAGGTCAAGCTGCTGAGCCACGTCGAGGCGATCAACTGGAACCGTATCCAGGATGACAAGGACGTGGATGTCTGGAACCGTCTGGTCAACAACTTCTGGCTGCCGGAGAAGGTGCCGCTGTCCAACGACGTGCAGTCGTGGGCGACGCTGACCCCGGACGAGCAGCAGCTCACCATGCGCGTGTTCACGGGCCTGACCCTGCTGGACACCATCCAGGGCACCGTCGGCGCCGTGTCGCTGATTCCGGACGCGCTCACCCCGCATGAAGAGGCTGTCTACACGAACATCGCGTTCATGGAGTCTGTGCACGCCAAGAGCTACTCCTCCATCTTCTCCACGCTGGCCTCCACCAAGGAAATCGACGAGGCGTTCCGCTGGTCCACCGAGAACGAGAACCTTCAGAAGAAGGCCCAGATCGTCATGGACTACTACCAGGGCGACGACCCCCTCAAGCGCAAGGTGGCCTCGACGCTGCTGGAAAGCTTCCTGTTCTACTCGGGCTTCTACCTGCCGATGTACTGGTCCTCCCGGGCCAAGCTGACGAACACGGCCGACCTCATCCGCCTCATCATCCGTGACGAGGCCGTCCACGGCTACTACATCGGCTACAAGTTCCAGAAGGGCCTGGAAGGCCTGTCGGAGGAGCGCAAGCAGGAGATCAAGGACTACACCTTCGAGCTGCTCTTCGAGCTGTACGAGAACGAGGTCCAGTACACGCACGACCTCTACGACTCCGTCGGCCTGGCCGAGGACGTCAAGAAGTTCCTGCACTACAACGCCAACAAGGCCCTGATGAACCTGGGCTACGAGGCCATGTTCCCGGCCTCCGTCACCGACGTGAACCCGGCCATCCTGTCGGCCCTGTCGCCGAACGCTGACGAAAACCACGACTTCTTCTCGGGCTCGGGTTCGTCGTACGTGATTGGCAAGGCTGTTAATACTGAGGATGATGACTGGGACTTCTAGTTCCTCCCAACTCTCTGTCCCATCGCTCGCTCCTGTTGTGCTCATAAACCGGGACGGCGGCCCCGCACGCATACGCGTGCGGGGCCGTTTTTGCGGGACGCGACCCCAACACTTCCGCTTCATGGGCAAAGCTCATCCTCGAAGCGCTCACCGCTCAGGCCAGTTGCGCGCCGGTTCCACTCCACCGTCCGTTACGGGCGGTCATTCCTGTCCGGTTCGAGGAGGGCCTGAATGGCGGCGTCGCAGAGCCTCGATAGCCGGGCGGCGCTGGTGGAGTGTGACGGGTTTACCCTAGTTGCATGGAGAACCTGAGGGGCCCATTGTATCTGGACGTCGCGGCGAAGGGCCTGTCCCTGGCGGGCGTTGTGATGATGCTTTTTGGGCATGGCGGTTGGTTCACCGTCGGTCTTTCCCTCGTGTTCATCGGCGTGCTGATTGGGGCATGTGCCATGGTGGCCGTCCGTCGGGTGCGGTCGCCTACCGGTCCTGCCCGCCCCACACTTTTCGGCTCGTGGGGCCGAAGGGGCGGCTCCTCAGACGGGGATACGGGCTCCTGAACCGCTGGGGGCGGATCGGCTCGCTTGCGGGTTCGGCGAGCAATATTGTGGCAAGCGAAGGGGCGCTGAATGTCGAAGGTACCGATCGTTTACAAGAGCACGCACCGGGTCAAGTTCTCCGAGCTCGACCCCTACAACCACGTGAGCACGGGGGAATACGCGACCTATTACGCAGATCACCGGATGGAGGGCCTGCGGGACTATGTCGGTTGGGATCTGGAAACGCTGGGGACATTGCCGTTCATGGTCTGGGTCCGGAGGATGGAGATCGACTTTCTGCGGCCTGCTCGGGGCGATCAGGAGATCACCATCACGTCGTTCGTGCGAGAGTTCCGCGGGCCCGATGCGCTTATCGAGTGCGCTATGGTCGATTCCGGCGGAACGAACGTGTCGCGCTGCGTCATGACCGTTGCCCACGTCGACAAGGAAACGAGTCGCGCGACGGACTGGCCGGCCGACGTCATGGCGCTGTTCTTCGAAAAAGAAGCCCCATGAGCGCTTCGGGTCGGTCTATGAACCGTTTATCGATGACGAATGGCAACCACTCTCAGAACCAGGGACGAACAGGACCTTAAGTGACTAAGTACAGGCCGGAGTCGCCGTCTCCAAGTGTCTTGCCAACTAGGTCAGTTATCCGACAGCGTTAGAGAAAAATCCACGGAATGACGGTGATTAATTTCTGGCAATTTCCGCCAACTAGCCTCGGGTCTCACACCTCCTTCGTAACCCGAAACGACCCCGCACGCAGACGCGTGCGGGGTCGTTTCGTTCAAAGGTCATTTATTGTGTGCTCATGAGGCGGATCTGCCGCGTAGTTCCTCTCGGCGCCGCTTGGTCTTACCACCTCGCCACCGGCCTGCATGTCGGCCTCACCTGGAAGTGACCGTGATCGGGCCGCTCGCTCCTGCGTGGGTACGAGCGGCCGCGATCCTCGGTCCGACGGTCAGGTGTAGCTCAGGCTGACCAGCAGTGCTTTGAGTTGGGTGTATTGGTTTGTCGCCATCCAGGCTTTCGCGGCCTCCCTGTTCGGGAACCCCGGGTCGCCGAAAAGAACCCGGGTGAACAGTCCGCCGTTGGCGGTGGAGACGAGATTGCACCATGATGCGACGCCCTCGCCCTCCTTCAGCGACCGGGGATCAGTTAGCCCCATGAAGTAGGCATCGCCATCACGAGAGGATTCCACAGCGAATCCGAAGACGGGCTTCTTGCCGTCCGGCGCCGTCATTCCGGAAACTGCCTTGTGATCGAACACGTGACGCGTCACGGGACCGCCAGCACACCCTGCAGTGACGCCGTTGGCCAGGAAGAGCAGATCGTTTCCCGCACCGTCAGCAACGGTGACCTCAACGCCGGGAAGGCCGGCGGGCGGGTGCACGGTTCGCACGGTCCACGTCTCCGGATAGGCGAACGAGATGTGTCCGTCCGGGAACGTGAAGGTCTTCAGCGCGGGAGACCCGTGCTTACCCGCTGAGGCGGGAACCTCCGACGCCGGTACCGCCCTGGCGGCAGTTGCCGTCGGTCCTGCAGTGGAAGCAGGTGGGAAAGTTAACGTCGCCGTGCGGTCTGCCATGGTACTCACGACAAGGCTCGAAGCGGCGGCCGGAGCCCCTGGCTGTGGCCCACAGCCGGCAAGGACGAGGCCGATGGAAGAACCTGCGATGGTGACGGCAGTGAAGAGTCTGGCGCGATGTGAATGCATTGTGTAGCCCCCAATTCTTATAACGGCGGGCCGAATGTCCCGCTTGAAAGCAAAGTTTCCGGGACACGGCCAGTAATTACAGCTAGGGCAAGCTATTTTTGCCTCCCGATCGCCCACACGCCTCAGATGGCCGCCGCCTGCCTCCCCGCCGGCACCCGTGACAGGAAGTCCTCCACCACCGCGGCGAACTCGTCGGGCCGTTCGATCTGCGGCATGTGCCCCGTCTTCGAGAATGTGTACGACTCGGCGTGTGGCAACGCTGCCACTGCCGCCTCGAGGTGGCTGAACGGGAGGATGTGGTCGTGGTCGCCCCAGACCACGAGCGTGGGAGTCTCCGACTGCGCCAACGCCCCGAGGAGGGCCTTCCGCCACCCGGCCCTGACGCCAAAGATGGTTCCGAGGTCGCGAGCGACGTCGAGGAGGGTCTGGCGGTGGGACGCCCGCTGGGACAAAGCGAACGCGTGGTCAACGCGGGCGTCGGTCACCAGTGCTTTGTCGTAGAAAATCGACTGGACGGTGCGGCGCGAAGCCACTGGATCCGGACGCATCAGCAACGCCGCGAGCGGCCCGACCGCGAGCAGGCGCAATACCAGTGCAACCTCCTTGCCAAACCCGGCACTGTTCGCAAGAACCAGCGCCGAAACACGCTCCGGGTGTTCGGCAGCCAGTTTCATGGCGACGGCCCCGCCCAGCGAGTTTCCCATCACGGGGAGCGGCTCGTGCACCCCGACGGCGTCGAGGAAAGCCGGCAAGACGTCGGCCAGCTTCGCCAACGTCGCCGGCCCGGAAAGCCGTTCCGAGTAAGCAAAACCGGGCAGGTCCACGCTGTAAACGGCGTGGCGTGCCGAGAGCCGCTCGTGCTGCCCGTTCCAGTCCTCCAGGCTCTGGCCGATCCCGTGCAGGACCAGCACCGGGTCGCCGCTGCCGGTCTTTCGGTAGCGCAACCGCGTGCCTGCGACGTCGACGTATCCCGTTCCCGGGAGCGCCAGGGGATCCCGGCGCACAAATGGCGCCCCACCGGACGCCCGCACCCGTTGTCCGCGCCGACCGAAACGGACCCGGTCGGTCAACCTGCCGGCCCTCAGGAGGGCAAAGTCTCTGAAGTAGTTCTGGTGCAGCCGCCACGGTGAACCGGCACCCTGCCGGGGCAGCTGATCGGCCCCGCGGAAAATGTAGCCGGCCTTCAGGTCAATCAGGGAGGACAGCTCACCGTTGACGACATCGGCAGGCGCCGCGGGCACCACCCAATGCAGTCCCCGCCGGTCAAGATGCTTCAGCAGCCGGCAGACGTAGCCTGCGACCAGATCCGCCTTCAGGGTCCACGATGCATTGGTGTACCCGATGGTGAGCGCAAAGTTGGGCACGCCGTCGAGCATCATGCCCTTGTAGGTCAGGGTCTTGCCCACGTCCACGGGATCGCCGTCGACGGTGAGCGTCATGCCGCCAATGACCAGCAGATTCAATCCCGTCGCCGTGACGATGACGTCGGCCGGGATCGACCCGCCCGAGACCAGGTCAATCCCGTCCGGCGTGATCCGGGAGATCCTGTCGGTGACGATGTCGGCAGTGCCTGCGCTGATCGCGCGGTAGAGGTCCCCGTTGGGGATCGCGCAGACCCGCTGGTCCCACGGCTGATACGACGGCGCCAGGTGCGTGTCCACCGCAAAGCCCTGCGGCAGCTTGGCGACCGCCGATTTGCGCAGGATCGCCTTCATGGTCTCCGGCCGCCGTCGGCTGAGCTGGTACGTGAACATCGAAAAGAGAATGTTCTTGACCCGAACGACGTCGTACGCCAGTTGCGCGGGCAGCTTGCCCCGGAGGCGGTCGGCCAGGTGGTCGCGGGACGGCACGGGGGCGATGTACGTGGGGGAGCGCTGCAGCATCGTCACCTTCGCGGCCGACTTCGCCATGGACGGCACAAGTGTCACCGCGGTGGCCCCGCTGCCGATGATCACCACCTGCTTGCCCTCGTAATCGAGGTCGGCCGGCCAGTGCTGCGGGTGGACGATCGATCCGGCGAAGGTGTCGGCGCCCTCAATGGCAGGGGTAAACCCCTCGTCATAGCGGTAATAGCCCGAGCACACAGACAGGAAAGAGCATGTGAACGTGACCGCCTCGGCGGTGCCGGGTCCCGGGTCGCCGTGCCGGTATTCGCCCTCGGAGGTGCGGACGGCCGTCACCGTCCAGAGCGCGGTGTCGCTGGACCAGTCGGCAGAGACCACCCGGGTGTTCAGCCGGATCTGCGGGGAAAGGCCCTCGTCCGCAATGGTCGCCTCGATGTAGTCGCGGATCGCATCGCCGTCGGCGATCGCCTTGGCACCGGCCCAGGGCCGGAAGGAATAGCCGAGCGTGTACATGTCGCTATCGGAGCGGATGCCCGGGTATCGGAAGAGATCCCAGGTGCCGCCCACCGTGCCCCGAGACTCCAGGATCGCGAACGTCTTTCCTGGTGTTTCGCGTTTCAGCCGGCTCGCGAAACCTATGCCGCTCAGCCCGGCTCCGACAATCAACACATCCACGTGCGCGCTCATCACGCCACGCTATCGACTTAAAGTCGAGAGAGTCAACACCGTGTTGATACCTCGCGTTAGGATGGGCGCATGGCTCCACGTGGAAGACGTACAGCACGGGTCTCGGGGGATGAACGCCAGGACGCGATCCTCACCACCGCCGAGGCGCTCCTTGGCGAGCGGTCCTTCGACGACGTTTCGATCGAGGAGCTGGCCCGCGGCGCCGGCATCTCGCGCCCCACCTTCTACTTCTACTTCTCGTCCAAGGATGAGATGCTGCTGGCCCTTCTGGACCGGGTGATCTCCGAGGTGGAACACCGGGTCAGCGAGTTGCCGCGAAATTTCGAAAGTGACCCCGCGGGAGCCTGGGCGCGCTCCATTGGCATGTTCGTTGAGGTGTTCGTGGCCCATCGCGGCGTCGCCACCGCGGCGATTGCAGCGCGGGCCCGCAACGACGAGGTGCGCGCCCTCTGGTCCAAATCGATGCAGTCCTGGGTCGATTTCTCGAGCGATGTCATCGCGTCCGAGCAAGCCCGAGGGGCTGCGCCGGACGGCATCGACGCCCATGACCTGGCCGTGAGCCTCAATCTCATGAACGAGCGGGTGATCACCGCCGTCCTCAACCGGGAGATTCCCGCGATCGCGGAGTCCCATGCCCTGGACGTGTTATCCACCATCTGGATCCGCAGTATCTACGGGTCCGTCAACCCCGGCCGTTCCTAGCGCCGGGTGGAAAGGAAGAACCCGCATGCCCCACCAGATCAAGACCCTGACCGTGCTCGGCACCGGAGTGCTCGGTTCCCAGATCGCCTATCAGGCCGCCTTCCACGGATTCGCTGTCACCGCCTACGACGTCGACGGCGACGCCCTGGAGAAGGCCCGGGCGCGCTTCGCCCGGCTTGTCGGCATCTACCGGGCGGCCAACGTCGGCGGTGCCGGAGAGAGCAAAGCCGAGGCAGCTCTTGAAAACCTCCGCCTCACCGCCAACCTCGGGGACGCCGTCGCCGATGCAGACCTCGTGATCGAGGCCGTTCCTGAGCTGCTCGAGGTGAAGCGGGACGTCTACCGCACGCTCGCAGATCTGGCCCCCGCCAAGACCATCTTCGCCACGAATTCATCAACTTTGCTGCCCAGTGATCTTAAAGATTCCACCGGCCGCCCCGACCGCTTCCTCGCCATCCATTACGCCAACAACATCTGGGCGCAGAACATCGCCGAGGTGATGGGCACCGCCGAAACCGATCCCGCAGTCTTCGACGCCGTCGTCGACTTCGCGCGAAACAGCGGGCTGGAGCCGATCGAGATCAGGAAGGAGAAGGCCGGCTACGTGCTGAACTCCCTGCTGGTCCCGCTCCTGAACGCGGCCGCCGGCCTGCTGCTGCAAGGCGTCGCCAGCCCGGAAACGATCGACAAGACGTGGCGCATTGCCACCGGAGCGCCGAGCGGTCCGTTCCAGATCTACGACGTCGTCGGGCTGGGAACCGCCTACAACATTGCCGCCTCATCGCCAGACCCCGGATCTCAAGCCTTCGCTCGGTACCTCAAGGCCAACTACATCGACCATGGCAAGCTCGGCGTCGAGACGGGCGAGGGTTTCTATACCTACTAGGTCTTCGCATGGGCTGACGGACGGTGCTGACGGACGGCCCAGCGGAGGGGGAGTGGCTGCGGAACCGCTTTTTACACGGACCCGGTCAGCCCTGGCGGTTCGAGTCCAGGACGGTGACGTCCAGGGGCATACGCCTGGCGCGACGGAGGCGTCCGGCCAGCACGTTGCGCACCCCGCGGGTCACCATGGTCGTCTTGGTCAGATACCGGAACTCGGCGGCGTCCGACGTTACCAGGTCCAGGAGCGGGCGCGCGGCGTCGTCAGGGGTCTGCCCCCACAGCCCGACGACGACCTGCAGCCCGCCCAGTCGATGCTGGTACCCGGGCTGGGACGTGACGTGCCCCAGCATGTCCGTGATCACCAGGCCCGGATTCATGCCATGCACCCGGACGCCGGTGCCCTTGGTCTCCACTCGCAACGTCTCGGTGAACTGGCGGACCCAACGCTTACTTGACGCATACGCGTTCTGCAGCGCCACCGGTCCGTGGTCGCCGTGGCCGTACACGTTGACGAGGTCGCCGCGACCTTGGCCGATAAACACCGGCAACGCCACCCTCGACCCGTGGAACGTGCCGAGGATGTTCGTGCGCACCACTTGTGTGAAGTCCTCGACCGGCGTGGACGCCGTCGGCCCGAAGACACCGGAAGCTCCGGCGTTGTTGACCCAGATGTCGAGCGTCCCGCGGCTAAGGGCCTCGTCGCGCAGGGCCTCGACGTCGGCCAGTTCACCGGTGTCGCACTGACGCCCGGATGCCGCGATCCCTTCCGCGTGCAGCCGCTCGACGGCGGCCTCGACGTCGGCGTCCGACCTGGACGCCAGCACCACCGTCGCACCGTGATGCCCCAGCAACCGGGCCATGGCCAACCCCAGGCCGCGCGTCGAGCCAGTCACGACTGCCACGCGACCGCGGAGCACATCTCGTCGCGAACCCATGCTTCTCTCATACGCGCAGCGGCCGGGGAGAGCAAGAGGGCAGGCATGGTGACAGTTCCGAGGTGGTTGTCCGCCGGGTGGTTCCCCGGCGGCGCTGTTCCATCGCATCGGGGCAATTATCGAGGGTCTGTCGGGACGTCGCGGACGGATTTAGACTGAATCATTCCGCGACGCCGGCGGCGTCTGCCTCGGGCGGGGAGGAAGATCAGCGGCCGCCTTGTCGCACGTAGTCGGCGGGATCGTAGTGGATCCGGAGTGTCGAGATCTTGCCGTTGTCGAAGCGGAAGAACTCTGCGAGTCGGACAAGCCCGGCCGGCATGCGGGCGTCGTAGAGTATCGCGGAGCCATCTGCGCCGTGGACCTCTTGGATGATCTCGAGGTCCGACACTGTGGCGATGAAGCCTTTTACGCCTTGGCAGAATCCGGCGGCCCCTGTGCGCTTCCCTGCGATCGGACCTTCAAATTCGAGGTCGTCGACGAGCAAAGTGCGCAGCTCGCCGTCGGGGTCGAACGCTTCTATGCCGGCGGCCAGGATCCGGTAGTAGCGTTGGAGTACGTCTGGCGCAGCCTTGCTCAGCGGGGACATCGGCAGCTCCTCCTTAAGATTGAAAACTTCAAGCTCTGCACATCGATGAGGCGGTGAACGCGGTTCAATTTGGACCGGATCGTCGCCGGTCAGGTTATATCCGTTGAGTACAGAAGTCACGACGTCGAGGAAGGCTTTCGCCGGGGCGTGGTACTCGCCGTCGTTTCAGCGGCGTGGCGGGGCTACAGTCCCCGGAGCCGTTCAGGCGTTCTGCTGGTTCGCGGCCGTCAGCGTCTTGCCTAGAACTGGGTAGTGCCGCGCAGTCGGCGCGGGCGGCCGTCTGGGTCCATGAGAAGACGGCTCATCGGATCTGCCCAGAGGCGTTGGCGGGCCGACACCGGCTCTGGAGTGTGGTGGCGCGCGTGTCCGGCGGGGCGGGTGGAACGGCGGCCGGCTTCATGCCAGCGGTCGAGAGCGTCCGCGGTGGTGTTCCAAAGTTTGAGCCCGGCCGCCGGGTCGACGAGCTGGGGATCGTTCTGCTCCAGGCCCAGGTGTTCGGCCCAGAGTTGGAGCCGGAGCTCGTGGGCCAAAGGCCGGAAAGTGTCGCGGCTGTTGTCTGTGCCGGACGCCTCCCGGTTGTCGACAGTCGTGTCGAGTACGGCGCAGGTGAGCTCGCTGTCGTTGGTCCAGGACCGGCGGTTGAAGTTGTCTGAGCCGCAGGTGAACCAGGTGTCGTCGATGATGCAGATCTTGGCGTGGACATAGATCGGAGTTCCCGCGCGGTTCTCCAGGTCGAACACGCCGACCCTGTTGGGCGCAACCCTACGCAGCATGCTGATGGCATGCAGTTGCCCGATCCGGGCCGCCGGCCCTGCGAGAGGCCCGTCAGCGTCGGGGTAACGGGGTACGACGGCGATCACCTTCAGGTCGGGATTCCGGTCGAGGGCCTCCGCGATTCCGGCTGCGACCTCTTTCGACCACAGGTACTGGTCCTCGACGTAGATCAGCGAGCGGGCGTGGGCGAAAGCTTTCGTGTAGGCGCGGGCAATGCTGCGCTCCCCAACAGGCGCGAACGGAAACGGGGGACGCCTAACGCCGTAAGTGCGCAGCAGCTGCACGGAATGAGGACCCGCCGGTGGTGGCGGCGGAGCAGTGGCCGGGAGCGGTTCGGGGTGCCTGGGCATACGGGCCAGTCGTTGCAGCAGCATCCGGTAGGGGGTGTGACGGTCCAAGGGATGGGGGTCATTCCACCGTTCAGCGAACACTGCCAGCACATCTGCCACCACGGGGCCGCGCAGTTCGAGGGCGGCATCGTGCCATGGCGGTCGTTTACCGTACCGGGAATCCATGCTCACCGCTTGCGGGTCTCCCGCGTGGTCGGCGTCGTCCCGACGGCTGTGGGAAAGGTCGATCCCGCCAACGAACGCGACATCCAGCGACGGATTGTGACGACGGCGAATGACGAAGAGCTTCTGATGATGGGAGCCGAACACGCGTACACGCTGATCCAGCAGCACCTCTCCGCCGGCGTCGTTGACCTGACGGCTTAGGAGCTCATTGGAACGGCCGCTGATCGGGGCCGATACGCGCTCTCCATGGGATCTCCAGACAAGCCCCCGCACTTCCACTCCCTCACCGGCCAAGCCCGCGAGCACCTCGCCGATCGACGGTCCGTCCGCCAGCAGCCGCTCGTCGGCGTCGCCACGCCAGTCGGTGAACCACACGCGGTCTCCCGCCTGGAGCGCCGTCAACTCCTCATGCAGCCGGGCGAAGTAGGTCGCACCATGAACCAGGGGCCGCACGAGATTGCCCTCCGACCACGGCGGCGATCCGGCACCGCCCGCGTGTACGTCTGTGGCCAAATTTCCCCGCTCAGCGCGGCTCAGAAACCACGTACCAGCATCACTGTCCACTCAGTCCTTCTTTCGGCGCCCGAACCCAGGGCACTAGTGTCCGGTCTTCAACGTAGCGACTGTGATGCCTAATGTCACCGACCGGGTCGTAAGCACCGGATCAAACCCGCTCTCCGGCCCTACCGGGATGACGCTGGACGGCCTATCGTGGTCCTGACATAGCCCGAGGGAAAGGAACGACGATGTTCACCCTGCAGATTAGCTATCCGGTCCGGGACTACGAGGCCTTTAAGAAGGTCTTCGACACCGATCCCGCAGGCCGAGCCGCCTCCGGCGCCCGGGCAGTCCGCTTGTTCCGGGACACAGAGGACCAGAACAGTGTGGCCGTGCTCCTTGATTTCGACACCAGGGACGCCGCGACCGGCTTTCTGGAAAAGTTGCGCAGCCAGGTGTGGGACAAACCTGAGGTGATCGGGCAGCTAATGACGGCAGCGCCGACAGCCAGGATTCTGGAAGAAGTGGCCCGCGAGGGGCAGGGCGCGGGCTGACCGCTGAGAATCCTGCTCGCCTCGCGGTGGAACAAGAAACCGCTGCATCCCGTGGGTGCCAATGTTGGCTCTCGGGCAGGTTTGGGCGCTAAAAGAGCGTCGAGTTCAAAGCCCACCTAATGCCGGCCTGGAGCCCGCGTTATGCCTGCCGGGAGTATGAGGAACCCGAGGCCGTCCGTTCCAAGAGTCCGAAGTCGATCATGTAGCGGCGCAGCATTACGACGTCATCGCTATAACTGAGCAGTCGTTCATTAACCTGCTTTTCCGTTAGGTGTTCGCCCGGCTCTATAGTTTCGCTGACGATCCACGCCAGGAGCTCCCGCCGTTCCGTCATGTTGGCTGGATACCTCTCGATCCTCCCCAAGCGCATGAAGCGGGCCAATCCGGTCTGCGGCTGCCGCCGGGGTTGCTGCCTGAGGAGGTCGCGGAAGATCGCCTCGGGTGCCTCAAGGTCACTGGCGGCATTGCGTTCCACGAGTCCTGACTCAAGGAGGGCAGCGATAGCCCGGTTTCGCCGGTGGTCATTCAGGTCAGCAAGCACGTCGGGGAGCTCGGCGCCGAGCACTATTTGCGCGTAGGCGGTCCGAGCGTCCGTGTTAGCGAGGGCTGCCACTACACGCCGCCAGTGCGGTCCACTCACCATCGTCGTTACCGTCACAGCGTTTTCCTCACTCTGCATTTGCCCCCGCCTGTGCTGGTCACGGCAATTGGTCAACAGGCAAAATCGTAGTCCTGCGCGGGTGTGGCGGACAGGGCCTACAGACGGCAGGCTGATGGCCCGGACATTGACGGTTGGCTTTTCATGTGGGTTGAAGCAGGCGGTATTCCGGCACTGCGTCGGGAAATTGGTGTCCGGCCGTGAATGGGTGCCCGGCGGTGAATTGGTGCCAGTCCGGGAACGGGTCCGGGGGCAGGCCTGCGTCCGGATCCGCGGGCTGGCCTTGATCGGGGCCTGTGTCGGGGTCGGGTTCCGGGCGTGTGTCCGTGGCCTGGATGTGGGGCAGCCAGTCCTCGGGCCAGTGGGGTGGTTCCCAGTCCTGGTGTTCGCTGGGATAGTAGCGTCCGGACGGGGAGGTCCAGCCCGGCGGGTGGTCCCTGCTGGCCCGGTCCGGTGTCCAGGCGGAGGCGTGTTTAAGCCGGTGGTGTTTCGGGCAGGGCTGGCCGAGGTTCGAGATGCCGGTGGTGCCGCCGTCGGCCCAGGCCAGGAGGTGGTCTGCCTCGTTGTCCAGGGAGTGGTTGCCGCAGCCGGGGAACGGGCACCGGCCGTCGCGGAGCCGGAGCCAGTGGCGCTGGGCCGTCGTCAGCCGGTAGTTGGTCCGGCCGATTTCCAGCGGGGCACCGTCCCGCGGGTCGGTCAGGACCCGGGAGAAGGAACCGGCGCCGTCGGCGATCAGGCGGCGGGCCATCGACGGCGGGATCGGACCGTACCCGTCCAGGACGGCCGGTTCGTCGGTGGCGCCGAGCAGGGACAGGACCGGGACGGTGACCAGGACCTGCGCACGCGGGACCGGAACAAGCCCACCTGCACCCGCCCCCGTGCCGCCGTCTGACTGTCCGCCGGTGGTGCCGCGGTCGGCCGTTCCGCCGTTTGTTCCGCCGCCGGGCGTGCCGTTGCTGAGGAGCCAGGTGGCGGTGATGTCGGCGCGGAGCTGGGCGAGGGTCCGGGCCTCGTGCGGGCCCTGGAGGGCGCGGGCGGCGGCGGTGGTCCGGTCCCAGATCCCGGCGGCGGTGTCGGCCGGGAGGTGGGCGGAGAGCCAGGCCATGCCGTCCCGGTCCGGGGTGTACTCGATCCGCCGGTCCGCGACGCTCCTGGTGTGGCGTTCCTCGATGCTGGCGGGGTGGTGGCGTTCGCGCCAGGCGCGGGCCTTGGCCCGGAACCGGGACGGAACGAGGTCCCCCGCCGGGCAGCCGCGGGCAGGGTTGGGCGCTTCGGGGTCCAGGAAGTGCGCCTCGAGCCCGGCCGTACCGGCCGCATCCAGGCTGCTGGTTTCGTCCACGATGGTCCGGGCGTGCTGCCAGGAGATCGTGCCGGCCTGCAGGGCGGCCAGGGTCAGCGGCAGCGCCGTCGTCAGGGCCCGGGATTCGGACAGCAGCGCCCCGGCGGCGCGTTCGCTGACGGTCAGGACACAGGCGACCTCGGCCACCAGTGCCATCGCTTGGGCGGCGCGGTCCCGCGGGGACGGCGCCGGCGGCGCCAGGAACCTGGTTGCCTGCGCGTAGTCGGCGGTCAGCCGCACCCTCAGCGCCGCGGTCCGGGCCTCCAGCCGGGCGACCTCGGCGAGCCCGTCCAGGCAACCGTCCGCCAGCCGCCGCAGCGGATCCGCGTCCGGCGAAGAATCGACGACCGCAGGATTGGCGTCGCTAGCGGCCGATCCGGCCAAGGCGGCAAGCGCGGCAACCGACGCCGCGACGGCTTCCACGGTCGCCCCGCTCTCCGCACTCAACACTGTCCTGCTCTCCACACTCAGATCATCTCAGGAGCCACCGACAATTTTTGATGAAACTGAAGTGACCGAGCACCCGGCAGTCCACTTCTGACAGCTGCCGGAAGAGCATCCAATGCCATCGGCGCGAGTGTTGAGTGTCGCACGCCTGCGTAGTAGCGTGACAAGCACTGTCAATACACGTAACACGGACTCGGGAGCGATCATGGCATATATGACACGGGGGCTGGTGGCTGTCACGGCGGCCCTGGCATTGAGCGTGACGGGTGGCGCCGTCGCCGCCCCTGCGCAGGCCGATCCGCGGGAGACCGCAAAGACGTCAACCGCCACCGGCTACGGCGGAGCGGTGAGCACCGTGGATCCGGAGGCATCCGCAGCGGCGATCGAGGTCCTCCGCAAGGGCGGCAACGCAGCGGATGCCGCCGTCGCCGCAGCCGCGACCCTTGGCGTGACTGAGCCGTACAGTGCCGGGATTGGCGGCGGAGGTTACTTCGTGTTCTACGACGCGAAGACCGGCAAGGTGGGCACGATCGACGGCCGCGAGACCGCACCGGCCAGAATGCCGCACGACGCGTTCATCGACCCAGCGACCGGCAAGCCCTTCAATTTCACGCCCGAGCTCGTCACAAGCGGCGTCTCCGTTGGCGTCCCCGGCACCCCGGCTACCTGGGCGCGTGCCCTGGACCGGTGGGGCACGTTGAGCCTCGGCGATGCCCTCAAGCCTGCCATCAAGGTGGCCACCCGTGGATTCGTGGTCGATAAGACGTTCCGCCAGCAGACCCTCGACAACAAAGCCCGGTTCGAGGCGTTTCCCTCGACCAGCAGCCTCTACCTCCCGGGCGGTGACGCCCCCGCCGTCGGCAGTGTCTTCCAGAACCACGACCTCGCCGAGACATACCGGCTCCTCGCGAAAAAGGGCACGGACGGCTTCTACGGCGGGCCGCTTGCGGCCGAGATCGCGGCCACGGTGCAGGCTCCGCCCAAGACTTCCAACACAAAGCTTCCCGTTCCGGCAGGCCACCTGACGACGGCGGATCTCGCCGCATACCGCGCCCTGGATCAGGCGCCCACGCACGTGGACTACCGCGACCTGGACGTCTACGGCATGGCGCCCTCCAGCAGCGGCGGCACCACCGTGGGCGAGGCGCTGAACATCCTGGAGCCGTCCAACCTGTCCGGGATGTCCACGCCGGGCGCCCTGCACCACTACCTCGAGGCCAGCGCGCTTGCTTTCGCGGACCGTGGCAAGTACGTGGGGGACCCCGCGTTCGTGAGCGTTCCCACCGCCGCGCTCACGGACCCGGTGTTCGGCAAGGAGCGTGCCTGCCAGATTGACCCGCTGCACGCGGCAGCGAAGCCGGTTGCGCCGGGGAACGTGTCCTCGTACGACGGCGCGTGCCCGGCCGCCGCCGTCGCGCCCGCGGTCGAGTTGGACACCGAGAACATCTCGACGACCAACCTGACCGTCGCGGACAAGTGGGGGAACGTGGTCGACTACACGCTCACGATCGAGCAGACCGGAGGGTCCGGCATGGTGGTCCCCGGCCGCGGCTTCCTGCTCAACAACGAGCTGACCGACTTCTCGACCGTCTACGATCCGGCCGACCCGAACCGGATCGAGCCGGGGAAGCGCCCGCGCTCGTCCATGTCGCCGACCATCATCCTCAAGGAGGGCAAGCCGTTCCTCGCCCTCGGCTCGCCCGGCGGATCGACCATCATCACAACCGTCCTGCAGACCATCCTGAACCGGGTGGACCTTGGCATGACCATCTCCGGGGCGATCGCTGCACCGCGTGCCTCGCAACGGAATACGGCCAAGGTCACGGCCGAACCGGAGTTCATCGCCAAGTACGGCAGCCAGCTGGCACCATTTGGCCATCAGTTCACCCCGTCTGGGGATGCGTTCACCTCGGCAGCGGAGATCGGCGCCGCGACCGCCATCGAGTTCCTGCCTGACGGCGGCATGGTCGCAGCCGCCGAGCCCGTGAGGCGCGGCGGGGGATCGGCGATGGCCGTTAGGGCGTCGCGGAGGTAGGGCGGATGCCGCCTGGCGCGGGTGTCGCGCCAGGCCGGAAGTTCCTCACCACTACCGGAGCGTGCTCCTCGGCGTGTTGTGGGAATGCGTGGGGGCCGGTCCTGGGATCACTTGAGTTTTTGCTGCCGCTTGCTGTGGCATCGCCGGGCGGTCGCCTTTGCGCAGCCAGTCGTCAAAGAACGCGTCGAGCTGCTGGCCGGACGCGTTTTCCATCACGGCTTCGAAGTCTTCCGTCGTCGCCGTCGAGTCGTTGTAGCGGCTCAACCACGTCCGGGTGCCGCTGAGGAATGCCGCGTCGCCGATCTTCGCGCGCAGCGCGTAGAGGGCAGCCGCCCCGCGGAGGTAGACCTGGCCCGCGAACAAGTTGTCACGGCCCGGGTCTGCGATGTTCAGCGCCCAGCGGTTGTTCGCGTCGAGGTATGCCACCGCGTCTCCGAACTGTTCCGGCATCGTGGCCGCGCCTTGGTGCTCGGCCCACAGCCACTCGATGTACGTCGCCCAGCCCTCGTTCAGCCAGATGTCCTGCCAGTCGGACAGGCTCACCGCGTCTCCGAACCACTGGTGCCCGAGTTCGTGCACCACCGTGTATTCGTCCGCAACCTCCGAGTAGACCGGCCGCGTCTGCGTCTCCAGCGCATAGTCGACCGTGTCGTCGTCGACAATTGCGCCGAAGGCCTCGAATGGGTACCGCCCGAACTGGCCCTCAAGGAATGCGATCATCTGCGGCTGCAACGCAAGCGACGCCTTCGTCTCGGCCAGTGCCGCTCCCGTCACGTCCGCGTCGATCGCATTGATGATGGGCAGCCCGTGTGGACCGACGTCGTACGACAGGGCAAAGTCGCCGACGTTCGCCGTCGACAGATAGCTGGCCATCGGGTCCGAGGCCTTCCACGTCCATGTGGTCCATCCCGTCTTCGTCGCCGGCGTGCCGACGGGCAGGCCGTTCGCCACGGCCGTCTTCCCCGCCGGCACCGTAATGCGGAACGTATAGGTCGCCTTGTCTTCAGGGTCGTCATTCACGGGATACCAGGTCGCCGCGCCCTCGGGCTCGTTGACGACCATCGCACCGTCAGCGGTGGTGACCCAACCGTAGAGCGCTCCGGTGGTGTCGAGCGGCCGGCCGGTGGTTCCGCCGTACTCGATCACGATCGACGTCGTCTGTCCGGCCTTCAGCTTCGGCCGCAGCCCGACCGTGAGTTCCCAGATCCGGTTCGCGTCGTTCTGCACTTGGGACCACTTGGCTGCCTTGCCGTCGACCTGGACCGACGTGACGCCCAGGCCGCGCAGGTCGAAGTTGAGCGACTCCAGGTTCTGCTTCGCACGGACGGTGACAGTCGCGACCCCGCTGAGGCGGCCTGCGAGCACCGCGGGATTGGTCGGTGGCGTATAGCGGAGGGCGAGGTCGTAGTGCAGGACGTCATAGCCGCCGTTGCCGGCGAACGGGAAATACGCGTCCCCGCTGCCGGGAGCGCCCGCCGTGTAATGGGGGTTGTCGTGGCTGGGCGCGGCCTGCGCGGCCCCGCTGATTGCGCCGACGCCGGCCACCGCCAGGACGAGGATGACCGCTGTCCATCGCAGGAGCCCTCTGAAGTGCTGCCTCATCACCCATTTCCTCCATCCTGGTCTCGGGATGTCCATTTGGGTGAAACAGCAGAACCGTTGTCCCGAAAAACGATCTCGGTCTGAGAAGTCATGACCGTGCCCCCAATGCAGTTGTGGAATGTCGCCCATGATCCCCACCGCAACTTGGGAAAACCTTTATACCTGTCCAAGTTGAGGCCGTCAGGCCCACGGAAGCCTGCCGATGCGCTGGACTCGGACTCCAGAGCGCATGGGCACGATCGACACCACTGCACCCATCCTCAGCGCCCGCGGTGTCCGCCACGCGTTCGGACAGACCGAGGCGCTGCGCGGTATCGACGTCGACGTTCACGCCGGTGAGGTACTCGCGGTCATGGGCCCGTCGGGGTCGGGTAAGTCCACCCTGCTGCACTGCCTGGCCGGCATCCTTGCCCCGGACGGCACCTTCGTCGCCGTCGTCATCGCCGGCATTTCTCTGGCCGTGTCCACGGCTGCCGCGATGCTGGACCGAAAACGCGTGCTGGGCCTGATGCGGCTGATGGGCATGCCCGTTGAAGTTGTTCGCGGGGTCATCGCAAGAGAGGCCGCGGTTCCCCTTGTGGCAGTGCTTCTGTTGTCAGCCGGGCTCGGATTCTTCGTGGCCTGGCTGATGGTTATCTCATTTGGCGGGGGCCGGAACATCACCTGGCCCGGCCCCGTATACTACGCCGCCGTGTCCTTCAGCATCCTGCTCGCACTGGCCGCAGTGACAGCGGCGTTCGGACTGGTCCGTTCCAGCACCGCTATCCCGGCCACCCGGTTCGAGTAGGACCATAGACCTGGCTTTGGGCCTTCCCCGCTTTTAGCCCTCGCAGTCCGTGCAGTAGATATCGGTGCCGGACTGCCGGGCGATCTGGGAACGGTGCCGGACCAGGAAACAGGAGCTGCAGGTGAACTCGTCGTCGGCCTGCGGGATGACCTGGACAATCAGCTCTTCGGCGATGAACTCGCCGCCGGGGACTCCGGCCCCGTCCAGCCCGTCGGCCTCGTCCAGTTCCTGGACGACGCTGCGGGCGTCCGGTGCGTTGGCGGACTGGAGTGCTTCCAGGGAGTTTTCCTGGGTTTCCTTAACGTCCGAGCGGACTTCGTCGTAATCGGTTGCCACGTGGCTTGTTCTCTTTCTCGAGTCTTTACTAGGCTAAGTGCAACGTACGGCACCCCGCGGTTGTTCCTCAGGCGAGGCCAGAATCCACGCCGTGCGGCGTTCGCCGGCCACACCATGGGCGCGGTGCCGGGCGCCGCCGCAGTTCGGGCCTAGGATCAACGGCATGATGCAGGGACCAATCGACGCCGCCGACGGGAAGAACTCGCTCAGCGTCGATGCAGGGATACTCAAGAGCGTCTGGCGCCCGGGTTCCTTCGTGGACGCCGACGACGCCCGGGACGCCATGCTTGCCGTGGACCGGATCAGTGGCGGGACGCCGATGCCAATGCTCTCTGAGATGACCGACGTGGTGTTCAGCGCGGCGGCCAGATATCAGTTCGCGCAGAGCAGGGGCGTGGTGGCCATCGCGGTCCTCGGATCCAGCACAGTCGACAGGGTGATCGCTTCCGCCACGAGCCGGGAGACCAAGTACCCGCACGAGTTCTTTACATCCAGGACCGACGCAATCGCATGGCTGAAGGAAGTCATCCAGAGCCGCGATTAGGAATTGCCACAGGGCCTGGCGCTGCATTCAAATCTGTCCCCGATCCGAGACAGACCGGTCTTTCCCGTTGTAAAGTGTCTTCACGGTTTTCCGCCCCGCTGGCTCCAGGAAGGTATGCAGGGCTCTCGGGATCGTGGCCGGTTGAAGGGGCGGCGGAAACGCCCGCACAGCCCTCGATATCAGGCGCCGGACGGTCGCCCGGGCGCCGTTCAGCCGCCCGTCAACCCCTGCTGCATCATCGTCCCATCGAGCGCGTGCGCTATGGCCGCGCGGACGCGGGCGTGCTCGGAGGCCTTTCCGGGGAGGGAGCCTAGACCGGGCGGCCAGCTCGACAGGCTCAGGGTTCGCGTCGATTCGCGGCAGCCCGGCTCCGCGGTAACAGGAATCCGACGGCAACAAGCCAGAGCAGGCCGCCGAACCGCCCGACGGGCAGCAGGAACTGGAGCGGCTCGATCACCATGGAGAGGAAACTCAGTTCGGACAGGGCGGCGATGACCAGGCCGGCCCAGGCCAGCCAGCGCGGCACGAAGCGCAGGATGAGGGCGGGGACGGCGATTCCGGCGATGAGGAGTCCCAAGCCGACCACATAGGCGACGCCGCCCGTGATGAATGCGAGAAACGACAATGCATGGGTCAATGGCACATCGGTGGTGATTTCCGGGCGGCTCAGGACCCACCCCACGGCGGCCGAGAGCATGAGGAACACCGAGGCGGCAATGCCGCCAAAGAAGCCGATTGCGGGCCCGGGGACGCGCACGCCAAGCCGGAGCTGCCGGGCGTAAACGGTGGCCGCAAAGATGCCGAGCGGGACCGCTGAGCCGAATTGGAACAGGCTGGCGAGCCGCACGGCGTCGGTGTTCCCGTGAAAATATGCCGCGACCTGGCCGGCGGGGGAGAAGGGCGAGACGTAGGCCTGCCCGTTGGTGAGGATCGCGCTGCTGAGCAGGGCCGCGATCGTGAGTCCCAGACTCACGGCCGCCAGGATGCCCGGGTTGGGGCCGCCGGATCGGGTCGAGGGAGCAGTGTGGTGGGAGGACAGGTCAGTCATGATGGCTTCTTTCCGATAATTACGTCACAACTAAAATGATTCACCTGTTGAATGATTCTGTCAATGGCGTAATATTGGGGCATGGACTCACCGGATCCGCCGCGGCCGAAACGAACCGCTTTCCTGCTGTCCCAGCTCGGGGCGCTGGCATCGGCACGCTTCGCCGAGCGCACGCGCGAACTCGGCCTGACCCCAAGCGACGCGGGTGTCCTCCGCCTGCTCGGCCGGAGCCCCGGACTGAGCCAGCGGTCCCTGGCCGACCGCCTGGGGGCGGTGCCGAGCCGCGTGGTTCCCCTCATCGACTCGCTGGAAACGCGAGGGCTGGTGGCCCGCGTGCGCAGCAGCGCCGACCGGCGGAACTACGAGCTCAGGCTGACGGCCGAGGGCACGAAGGTTCTCGGGGCACTGCGCGGAATCGCCGAACGGCACGAGGCCGAACTCCTGGCCCCGCTCACCAGCGAACAGTCTGCGCAGCTGGGTATCCTGCTGGCCAGGTTGGCCAGCGCCCATGCCCTCGACACGGACCTGCATCGGGACACGAGGCCGGAATGAACCCGGCGTGCCGACCGGTTCTTCGGGGCAATAGCCGTCCTTTTCAGCCGGCGGGCAGTGTGGGATCATCCCGGTATGGGCGAAAATACTGAACCGCGGGTGAGCTTGCCCTCCGGCCCCGAGCGCCTGAAGGGCACGCATCACCGCGACGTTGATGGCTACGGAAATCCGATCACGCAGCAGCTGCGCATCATCGGTCAGCGGCGCCGCGAAGCCGAAGAAAAGCTCGACCGGCACCTGCAGGACGCACGCAAGAGCCACTGAGCGCGGCATGGGCGATGGAAAAGGCAGGCGCCCGTCGGGCGCCTGCCTGTCCTTTCCGTGCCCGTCTACTTGGCGGCCACGGCGAACGCCGGCGCCTCCTCGGGCGCAGCCACGTGCCCTGCCGCGGCCTCGGACTTGCGCTCCTTGAGGAAGTAGACAAGGCCGGCGGCGATTGTCGATGCCGCTGCGAGGGCGAAGAGCCCCGGGATGACGCTGCCGGTCTGCTCCTTGATGATGCCGAAACCAAACGGCGCCACGAAGCCACCGAGGTTGCCCAGGGAGTTGATGATGGCAATGGCCGGCGCGAGGATGAGGGGGTGCAGGCCTGACTGGGGGATGGTCCAGAACAACGGTGACGCGCTCTTGAATCCCATGGCGGCGATGGCCAGGAACACGAGGGCCAGGACCGGGGAGGCGACGGCGGCTGCGAGCGTTCCGACGGCGGCGACCAGGAGCGCAGCGACGAGGAGGGGCCGCTTGGACTTGGCCTTGTCCTGCCACTTGGCGGCGAAGTACATGGCAAACACGGCGCAGACCCAAGGGATGGCGGAGAGGAATCCGACGCTCAGGTCCGTGGTCCCCGGGATCTGCTTGACGATGCTGGGCAGCCAGAACGTGTTGGCGTAGATGGAGAGCTGCACGGAGAAATAGATGCCGCAAAGGAGGAGGATCTGGGGGTTCAGGAGCATCTTCCAGCGGTTGATCTTCCCGCCGGGATTCCCGCCTGAGGCGGGGGCGTGCTGGGCGTCCTCGTCCGCAATCGCCGCGGTGAGGGCAACCTTCTCGCCCGCTGTCAGCCATGTGGCGTCCGCGATCTTGGCGTCAAGGACAAAGAACACCGCAATGCCGACAACCACGGAAAGCAACCCCTCGAAGCCGAACAGCCACTGCCAGCCGCGGAATCCCAGGACGTCGTGGAGGCTGAGCAGCATTCCGGCGATCGGGCCGGAGAGCGCCGCGGCGACCGAGGAGCCGGCGATGAAGATCGCTGTTGCTTTGCCCCGCTGCCCGGCCGGCACCCAGCGGGCGAAGTAGAAGATGACGGCGGGGAAGAAACCGGCTTCCGCTGCGCCGAGGAGGAACCGCAGGGCGTAGAACATGGTCTCGTTCTGCACGAACACCATCAGAAAAGAGACGATGCCCCAGCTGATCATGATCCTGGCCAGCCAGACCTTGGCGCCGTACCTCTCCATCATCACGTTGCTGGGCAGTTCGAAGATTGCGTAGGCGATGAAGAACAGCCCGGCCCCGAACCCGTAGGCGGCGGCGCCGATGCCGACATCTGCGTGCAGATGCTCCTGGGCATAGCCGATGTTGGACCGGTTGAGCTGGTTGCAGACCAACATGACGAGCATGATTGGCAGCACCCGCTTGAAGAACTTTTTCGTGGCCAAGGCCACGTCCGTGACAGCGTTGTCGACAGACTGCATGGAGATTTCCTTTGAATTGGCGAAGCTGGTCGGCCGGGGCGGGCAGTTGATTGTGGCCCTCGCCACAGCGATTCTTCACTTTATTCGGCGGCGGTAATGCCCGTCCAACACATTAATTGCATCGATGGATACCTTGAGGGACTGGAAGTCCCCCGCCCGATGTCCGGACCCTGGGGTCAACCGTGGCCGGGAGCGGCGGCGCGCAGCCGCCGTCGGGAATTTGCCAGATGGCTTCGCATCGCCGCTGACGACGACGGTCCGTCGCCCTCCGCGATGGCGGCGACGATTGATTCGTGTTCCTGCACCACTTGGTCGAAATGCCCGCGCGCATCAGGCTCGCCGCTGCCCACGAGCCGGCCGCGGGGCATCGCGATCATGGTCGGCCCCAGGGATGCGAGGCAGTCGGAGTAAAAGGGGTTTCCGGAGGCTGCGGCAATGGCCCGGTGGAACTCGTAGTCAGCCTTCATGGCGTGTCCCGGGTGGGCCGCGCTGTCCACGAAGTCTTCAAAAGCCTTCCGGACAGCGTTCAGCTGCCGGTCTGTGTGGTTCCGGGCGGCGAGGGCCGCAGCCTCGGACTCCACCGCGATGCGGAACTCCAGCTGCCACAGGCGGTCTTCCAGGCTGGCCACGGGGCGGCTGCCGGCCGCCTGCTGCGGGCCGTCCGGCGGCGGGGTCAGCGCGAAGCTGCCCCGCCCGCGTTCGGTTTCCACGAGCCCCTCAGCCTGCAGCCGGGTCAGTGCCGAACGGACCACGGTCCGGCTGACGCCGAATTCGCTGATCAAGGTGTTTTCGCTGGGCAGCTTCGCGCCCGGCGCAATGACGCCGTCGACGATGCGGCGTCGAAGATCGCTCGCGAGGTCCGCGGTCAGGTTCCGGCTCATGGCTTCAAGGTTACTTGCCGAATTCCACAGATTCTGTGGTCCAGGCGCGCGCCTGCTCGCTGAGGGAGATGCCCAGCCCGGGGCGGTCCGGGACCAGCATGCGGCCGTTCTTGGTTTCGAGGCGCTCGTTGAACAGCGGATCGAGCCAGTCGAAGTGTTCCACCCAGGGCTCGCGCGGGTAGGCGGCGGCGAGGTGGAGGTGGATTTCCATGGCGAAGTGCGGGGCGAGGCCGAGTCCGCGCTCGTCGGCCAGGGCGGCCAGGCGCAGGAATTGGGTGATACCGCCGACGCGCGGGGCATCAGGCTGGATGATGTCACAGCCGTTGGCGCTGATCAGGCCCTTGTGCTCCGCGACCGAGGCCAGCATCTCGCCCGTGGCGATGGGGGTGTCCAGGGCGCGGGCGAGGTCCGCGTGGCCTTCGAAGTCGTACGCGTCAAGCGGTTCCTCGATCCAGACGAGGTTGAATTCTTCCAGCCGGCGGCCCATCCGCAGTGCGGTGGCGCGGTCCCACTGCTGGTTGGCGTCCACCATGAGTGGGACGTCCCAGCCAATGTGCTCGCGGATGCCGGCGACGCGGCGCAGGTCCTCGGCGGTGTCCGGAAGGCCGACCTTGATCTTGATGCCGCCGATGCCTTCGTCCAGCAGGACGGTGGCGCGGGCCTTGACCTCGGCCAGGGAGGCGTTGAGGAAGCCGCCTGACGTGTTGTAGGTCTGCACGGAGTCACGGTAGGCGCCCAGGAACTTGGCCAGCGGCAGGCCGGCGCGCTTGGCCTTGAGGTCGTAGAGCGCGATGTCGATTGCGGCCAGCGCCTGGGTGGCCACTCCGGAGCGGCCCACGGACGCACCGGCCCAGAGAAGTTTGGTGTAGAGCCGGCCGATGTCGTTCGGGTCCTCGCCGATGATGCCTTCGGCGACTTCCTTGGCGTGGGCGTACTGGGCCGGCCCGCCGGCGCGCTTGGAGTAGCTGAACCCGATTCCGCTGTGGCCCTGTTCGGTGGTGATTTCGGCGAAAAGGAACACGACCTCGGTCATCGGCTTCTGGCGTCCGGTGAACACTTTCGCGTCACTGATCGGAACGGCGAGTGGAAGCCTGGCCGTGGACAGCTTTACATGGCGGATGAGATCAACGCTGGTCATGGTTCTCCCTGAAATTCCTGCGAGGCAACTCCGCCTCGCTCAACTTAGGCTACAAGTTACTTACTTGTATAACAAGTGCTGGCAGAGTGTTTCGCCTCAGTCAGCCAAGCAGCCAGGCGATGACCAGCAAAGAGCCGGCGCAGAGCAGGGTGGTGCACAGGATGACGTCCCGGGCAACGATCACGCCGCGCTGGTACGGGGAGGCGAAGAGGAAGACATTCTGGGCCGTGGGCAGCGCGCCCATGATCACGATGGCCAGCAGGTGCTGCCCCTCGAGGCCGAAGACGAAGCGGCCCAGCGCCCAGACGATCACGGGCATGCCTGCGATCTTCAGGAAGGTGGCGACGAGCGATTCAGTGCGCCCGTCGCCCTTTTGCAGCGGGGCCTTGCCGGCCAGGGACAGTCCGAAGGCCAGCAGCACCATGGGGACGGCGCCGCCGGCGAGCATGTCGACGGGTTTCAGCAGCAGTTCCGGAACTCTCCAGCCGGTCAGTGCGACCGCCGCGCCCAGGCCGGAGGCGATGATCATGGGGTTGGCTAAGGGCTGCAGCAGCATTTTCCGCCAAGAGATCCTGGACCCCGATGCGACACCCAGCAGGGTCAAATAGACCGGCGCCAGGACGAGGATCTGTGCCAACAGGACGGGAGCCACGTGCTGGGCCGTTCCCACGGCGTAGAGGGAGACGGGGATCCCGATGTTGTTGGCGTTCGCGTAGCTGCTGGCCATCGCGCCGACGGCTGTCTCTGCCACCGGCCGGCGGAAGAACAGGACACTCAGCAGGGAATAGAGCAGCCCCACGGCCGCCGCGGAAAGCAGCGCCAGCGGGGCATCAGTTCCGAGCGCGGCYCGGATATCGCTGCCGGCCACCACCGTGAACAGCAGTGCCGGGTTGGTGATGTAATACGCCGTGCGGGTCAGGGCGCCCTGGACTTCCGGTCCGAGGATCCGCAGCCGGGCCGAGAGATATCCGACGGCGATGACGGAGGCGACGATCAGTATGCCGGTGAGAACGCCGCCCAAGATTGGTCCTTCGTGTCGGGTGCCTGCGGCCAGGGGAGCCGGMAGCGGGCTGCCGCACGGCCGAAGCCTCTCCTGCGCCAGGAGGGCCGGCCGTGCGGCAGCGGTGGGGATCCGCCTCAGGGATGCTGCCCGGCGGACAGTCCCTAGCGAACAGACCCTAGTGAGCAGTCCCTATCGAGCAGTCTCTACCGAATCAGGCAGGGCCGTTTGGGGTCGAAGGACCAGCCGTCAATGTAGTACTGCATGCCGATGCTGTCGTCGCGGGCGTCGAGGCCGTGTTCCAGGTACAGCTGGTGTGCCTTGTCCAGAGCGGCGCGGTCCAGCTCGATTCCGAGGCCCGGAGCGTCCGGAACCCTGATCGCACCTTCCTTGATCTGCAGTGGTTCCTTGGTGAGCCCCTGGCCGTCCTGCCAGATCCAATGCGTGTCCAGCGCCGTGATTTCTCCCGGGGCGGCCGCCCCGGTGTGGGTGAACATGGCGAGCGAGATGTCGAAGTGGTTGTTCGAGTGCGATCCCCAGGTCAGGCCGAATTCGGCGCACATCTGGGCCACCCGGACGGAACCGTGCATGGTCCAGAAATGCGGGTCCGCGAGGGGGATGTCCACGGCGTTGCTGCGGATGGCATGGGACATTTCGCGCCAGTCCGTCGCGATCATGTTCGTCGCGGTCTTCAGCCCGGTGGCGCGGCGGAATTCGGCCATGACCTCGCGTCCGGAGAAGCGGCCTTCCGCGCCGCAGGGGTCCTCGGCGTAGGCCACAATGCCCTGCATGCGTTGGCCCAGCCGGACGGCCTCCTCCAGGAGCCAGGCGCCGTTGGGATCATGGGTGATCCTGGCCTCCGGGAAACGCCTGGCCAAGGCCGTCACCACATCCACCTCGGCGTCACCGGAGAGCACGCCGCCCTTGAGCTTGAAGTCGCTGAATTCGTAGCGTTCCTGGGCGGCTTCGGCCAGGGCCACCACGGCCTCCGGTGTCATGGCCTCCTGCCGGCGGAGCTTTTCCCACCGGTCCGCCGGCGCGTCCTCCACCAGGTACGGCAAATCCGTTCGGCCGGGGTCGCCGATGAAGAACAGATAACCGAGCATGGGCACCGAGCTGCGCTGCTGGCCGTCGCCGAGCAGTTCCGCGACGGGGACGCCGAGGAACTGACCGTGCAGGTCAAGGAGGGCGGATTCGATCGCGGTGACGGCATGGACGGTGGTGCGCAGGTCAAAGGTCTGCAGGCCGCGGCCGCCGGCGTCGCGGTCGGCGAACTTCGCCGCGACGTCCCGGAGCAGGGAGCGGTAGCGGGCCACCGGCTGGCCGGCCAGGAAGATGCCGGCTTCCTCGATGGTGGCGCGGATCTTTTCCCCGCCCGGCACTTCGCCGAGTCCGGTGCGGCCATTCGAATCGGTGATAAGAACGATGTTGCGGGTGAAGAACGGGCCGTGCGCGCCGCTGAGGTTCATCAGCATGCTGTCGTGCCCGGCAACGGGGACCACTTCAACGTGGGCAATGGTGGGCTGCGTGCTCACGCGTTGACCTCTGCTTTCTCTGTTGCTGCCTCTTCTGCTGCGGAGGCTTGAACGACGCCGTCGATCCGGCGGTTCAGCCGCCACGGGTTGGGGTCCTGCAGCGGCGCCGGGAGCAGTTCCTGTGGCAGGTTCTGGTAGGCGACGGGGCGCAGGAACCGGCTGATTGCCAATGTACCCACGGACGTGGTCCGGGTGTCGGATGTGGCGGGGAACGGGCCGCCGTGCACCATGGCGTGGCCAACTTCGACGCCGGTCGGCCAGCCGTTGACGATGATCCGGCCGACCTTTTGCTCCAACACCGGGATGAGGGGGGCAGCGGCGCGGTAGTCCGACTCGGTCAGTTGCAGGGAGGCCGTGAGCTGGCCTTCGAGCCGCTGGGCGGCGTCAACGAGCTCCTCGGTGGTGGAGTAGCGGATCATCAGGCTGGCGGCGCCGAAGATTTCCTGGTGCAGGACGGGGTTGGCCACGAACTCGGCGACAGACGTGCCGAAGATGGCCGGAGCCGGGGCGTTCTTCGTCGCCCCGTCGGCGCCCTGGCCGACGACGCTGACGTTCCCGGCGGAACCCAGTGCATCGGCTCCGGCGTGCCAGGACCCGGCGATGCCTTCGGTCAGCATGGTCTGCCCGGCGCATGAGGACACGGCCCGGCCTACGGCGGCGCCAAAGGCGTCGCCGGCCGCGCCGGCGGGGGCGAACAGGAGGCCGGGGGAGGTGCACAGCTGCCCGGAGCTGCCGGTGACGGCGGCAACGTACTGCCGCGCGAGAACGCTGATTTCTTCGGCGTTGCCGTCGAGGGCGCCGGGGAAGACGAACACCGGGTTGAGCGAGGACATTTCCGCATAGACGGGAATGGGTTCGGGCCGGGCGGCGGCGGTGCGCATCAGGGCGATGCCGGCGGACTGCGATCCGGTGAAGCCGACGGCCTTGATGGCTGGATCGGCGACGAGCGCCTGGCCGATGCTGGTGCCCGGACCGTAGATCAGCGAGAACACGCCCGGGTGCAGCCCGGTGTCGCGGACGGCCTTGGCGATGGCCTGGCCGACGAGTTCGCCGGTGCCCGGATGCGCATTGTGGGCCTTGAAGACCACGGGGCAGCCGGCGGCGAGGGCGGAGGCGGTGTCGCCGCCCGCCGTCGAGAAGGCCAGCGGGAAGTTGCTCGCACCAAAAACGGCGACGGGACCAAGCGGGATCTGCCGCTGCCGGATGTCCGCCCGCGGCAGCGGAGCGCGGTCCGGCAGCGCCGGGTCGATCCGGACCCCGCGGTAATCCCCTTGGCGTACGACGCCGGCGAAGAGCCGGAGCTGGCCGGTGGTGCGCGCCCGCTCGCCCTGGAGCCTGGCGGCCGGTAGTCCGGTCTCGAGGCCCGCTCGGGTGATGAGTTCCTCGCCAATCGCCTCGATGTTCCCGGCAATGGCCTCAAGGAACCGGGCGTGGGTTTCCGGGTCGAGCGTGCTGAAGGAGGGGTAGGCCGCGGCGGCCGCTGCGGTGGCGTCCTTCAGCTGTTCCCCGGTGAGCAGCGTGTAGCCGGGTTCGAGCCGTTCGTTCGTGGCGGGATTGAAGGCGTACGCCGTCGCGCCGTCCCCGGCGACGGCCTGGCCGGCAATGAGTGAGCGTCCGGTGAGTGTCACGGTGCATCCTCCTAGGAAACGGTGGCGATAAGGGACTTGAGGTCTGCGAGGTCCTGGGGCGCCAGGTTCTGCAGCGGCGGGCGGACCCCGCCGGCGGAGCGGCCAATCGCGGCCAATCCGCCCTTGACGATCGAGACGGAGTAGCCCTTCACCCGGTCGCGGATGTCCAGGTAGGGGATCACGAACTCGTTCAGCTTCTTGTTCACGGCCACCCGGTCGTGGTTGCGGACATCCTGGTAGAAGTCCAGCGCAAACTGCGGCACGAAGTTGTACATGGCGCTGGAATAGGTGCTCATGCCCAGCTGCAGCAGCGGGAGGGCGAACGTCTCGGCCGTGGGGAGGCCGCCGAGGTAGAACAGGCGGTCGCCGAGCTTGGCGTAGACCCGGGCGTCGTGTTCGAGGTCTCCGACTCCATCCTTGAAGCCGATCAGGTTCTGGTGGCGGTCGGCCAGGGTGGCGACGGTGGTGTCCTTGTAGATCGCGTTCGCACGGTTGTAGATGATGACACCGAGGGAGGTGGACCGGCAGATGGCGCTGACGTGGTCGATCAGGCCGCCCTGGTCCGCCTCGGTGAGGTAGGGCGGGAGCAGCAGGATGCCGTCGGCGCCGGCGGCCTCGGCGGCGCGGGCGTTTTCGATGGCCTGGGCGGTGGAGCCGCCGGCGGAGGCCAGGACCGGGACGATGCTGCCGACTTCCCCGACGGCGGCGCGGACGACGCGCTCGGACTCGGCCGGGGTCAGTGAGAAGCCCTCCCCGGTTCCGCCGGCCGCGAAGAGTCCTGCGACCGGGAAGCTGGCCTGCCAGGCGAGGTGTTTGCGGTAGTTCTCTTCGTCGAACTGGAGCTGTTCGTCGAACGAGGTGACGGGGAAGGAGAGCAGGCCGTCCTTGAGGACGTTGGCCAGTTCCTGGGGTGCGTATTTTGCCACGGTGGGGTCCTCCGGGTATGCGCCGAGTCGGCGGGGAAGTGCGGTTCCCCTTCAGACTAGGTTTGCTGCCTCATGCCTGTCCAAGTGCATTATTGAATGCATTGATACCTTCAGTGCATTGTGGCGACCTTAGTCCAGCTGAAAGTCCAGGGCGCCGAGCAGCCGCGACAGGGCGGGATTGCTCAATTTACGGCTCCAGATGGCATGGAGCTCCACGGGTTCGCCGTGGCTGCTGGCCAGCGGGAGGAATTCGACCCCCTGGATGCCCAGCGCTGTGGCGGACCGGGGCACAAAGGCGACTCCTCGTTTGGCCGCCACCAGCGAGACCATGGTGAGGATCTGGCTGACCGTGTGGACCACGTTGCCGTGCTGCACCGGCAGCATGCGGATCACGAGGTCGTAGAAGTACCGGGCCTGCAGTGGCGAATGCATGATGAGGGCCTCGTCCTTGAGGTCCTCGTTCCCGACAATGCCGCCGCGGCGGGCCAGGGGATGGCCGGCCGGAACGGCCACCATCATGGATTCGCGGTACAGAAGCCGCGAATCAAAAACGTCTTTGTCGAAGGGCGGACGTGCCAGCCCCAGGTCCAGTTCTCCCGTTTCCAGGGCCTGGATCTGTTCACCGGTCACCATTTCCTGCAGGTCGACGTCGACGTCGGGAAGGATCGCTGAAATCTCCTCCAGCAGGGGCCCCAAGATACTGAACCCGCTGGCCGCGGTGAAACCGATTCGCAGAAGGCCGGAGCGGCCCGAGGCGATCCGGCGGGCGGTGACAGGGGCGCGTTCGGCGAGGGCCAGCAACCGCCTGGCTTCCTCCAGGAAGGCGGTTCCCGCCGGGGTCAGCTGGACCTTCCGGTTGTCCCGTTCCAGCAGCTCGGCGCCGACGGCCTTCTCCAGCTTTTGGATCTGCCGGCTCAGCGGAGGCTGGGTCATGTTCAGGCGTTCCGCCGCGCGGCCGAAGTGAAGCTCTTCTGCCACCGCGATGAATCCGGCCAGCTGGTCAAAGGTAAACATGATGCCTTCCCGGTATCACTCGATGCATATTTGGGCTTAGACATGCATCATAGCCGCTCCCTACACTCGACACAGCGAACCGGCAGTGACGCGGTTCACATGCTTCCGGGGCGCTGGCCCTGACCATCAATGAGGAGTTTCAATGATGCACTTCCCTTCGCGCCGCACCGTACTTGGAGCGGCATCCGCCGTCACGCTCTTGGCGCTGACGGCCTGCGGCAATGTTGCCGGCGGCAGTACCGATTCTTCAAAATATCCGAACGGGCCCGTAAGCCTCACCGTGGGCCAGGCCGCCGGCGGCAGCACCGACTTGATTGCCCGCGCCATCTCCGAGGGCGCTTCCAAAACCCTCGGCGCCCCGATGCCTGTGGTGAACAAGCCAGGGGCCAACGGCGCCTTGGCCACAAAGGAAGTGGCCGGCAAGCCCGCCGACGGCCAGAACCTCCTTCTGGTCACCGCGTCCCTGATCACGATCACCCCGCTTGCGGTCACCGCGGATGAGGCCGTCAGCATCGACGACCTGGACATCATTGCCGGCCTGTCGCAGGACGACTACGTGCTGGTCGCCAGCAAGGCCTCCGGCTTCAACAGCATCAAGGACCTGACCGGAGCAGGGCGCAATATCACGTTCGGCACCACCGGCGTGGGCACCGGCAGCCAGCTGGCACAGACCGTCCTGTTCAAGCAGGCCGGCGTCAAGGGCACCGATGTACCGTTCGACAGCGGCAAGCCAGCCCTCACCGCGGTCCTCGGCAACCAGGTAGAAGTGTCCACCATCCAGCTCGGCGAAGCCATGCCGCAGATCAAGGCCGGAAAGGTCACACCGCTGCTCGTCTTTTCGGAGGATCGGAACTCCTTCCTCCCGGATGTGCCTACGGCCAAGGAATCCGGTTACGACGTTCCCGTGGCGCAGTATCGCGCCGTCGCCGCTCCCAAAGGAACGCCCAAGGACGTGAAGGACAAGCTGCTCGCAGCCATCAAGGAGACCTTCAAGTCCGATTCCTACAAGGAATTCAACAAGAAGAACATGCTGACCCCGAAGGAAATCTCCGGCGAGGAAGTCGTCACCCAGTGGAAGGACTACGCCGCCAAGTACAAGTCGTTGGTGGAGAAGTACGACATCAGCCTCAGCGGAACGAAGTGATCCAAGTGTCGTCTTCACCTTCAGTGCCCGCCGGAGGGGGCAGCCGCCCCGCGGCCCCCTCCGGCGGGAACGCCCCCCAAGCTCCCGGGGACGACGTTCTGGAGGACCTCACGCCGGAGCAACTCGCCGCGCAGTGGGAGGAAGAGAAGCCGCCCGCCGCCGGAGCGCTGGCAAATGCGGCATCCTCCTTAGTGGTTCTCGGCGTCGGCACCGGCGCCCTGGTCCTGTCCGTTGCCATGGGCCTCGGCACTCCGGCAGCGCCGGAGCCCGGGCTGTGGCCGTTCATGATCAGCTGCGTCATGGTGGTCCTGGGCCTCTTCCAGTTGACCGTCGGGCGGCACAACCGGGACGCGGAGAAGTTCACCCGCATGTCCTCCGCACCCCTGACAGGGCTCGTCACCCTCGCCGCCATGGTCGCGCTGATGCCGGCCATCGGTTTTGAATTGCCCGCCCTCGTCCTGTGCATCATCTGGATGCGCTTCCTCGGCGGCGAAACGTGGCGCTCCACCCTGCTGGTAAGCGCGATCGTCGTGGCGGCGTTCTACGGAATCTTCGTCCTTGCGCTCAACACCTCCATTCCCCACCTCTTCTAGGAGAACCCCGTGGATTTTCTAAATCCCGTGATCAACGGATTCGCCGTTGTCCTGGAGCCGAGCAACCTCCTCTACTGCCTGATCGGCGTCGTCATCGGCATGTTGATCGGTGTCCTGCCCGGTCTGGGGCCCGCGGCAACCATCGCCATCCTGCTGCCGCTGACCTACAACGTCGAACCCGTCACCGCCATCATCATGCTCGCGGGCATCTTTTACGGCGCACAGTACGGCGGCACCATCACCTCCGTGCTCCTGAGGCTTCCCGGCGAAGCCTCGTCCGTGGTGACCGTCTTCGACGGCTACCAGATGGCCAAACAGGGGAAGGCCGGTACCGCACTCGGCCTGGCGTCCATCGGCTCGTTCATCGGCGGCACCGCCTCAATCGTTGGCTTGACCTTCCTGGCGCCCGTCGTGGCGAGCTTTGCCCTCGACTTCGGCCCGGCCGAATACTCGGCGCTCGCACTGCTCGGCATCCTGTTGGTGGCCACCATCAGCAACGGTGCCAAGACCAAGGCACTCATCGCCGCCGCCGTCGGCTTGCTGCTGGCAACGGTCGGCCGGGACATCTTCACCGGCGAAAGCCGCTTCACCTTCGGCAACCTGGAACTGGCCGACGGAATTGATTTCGTGCCGATCGCCATGGGCATCTTCGGCCTGGGCGAAATCCTCTACAACCTCGAAGAGCGGCACCGCGCCGCCAAGGCGCCGTCCAAGGTCACGAACGTCTGGCCATCACGGACCGATCTCACGCAGGCCTCCGGCGCGATCGCCCGCGGTTCTGTCCTCGGGTTCTTCCTCGGCATTTTGCCCGGTGGCGGCGCCACCATCGCATCGATGGCCTCCTATGCGATGGAGAAGAAGCGCGCCAAGCAGCCGGAACGATTCGGTAAAGGGGCCCCGGAGGGCGTCGCTGGACCGGAAACCGCCAACAACGCCGCAGCAACGTCGTCGTTCATCCCGCTGCTGACCCTCGGAATCCCGGCTAACGCCACCATGGCCCTGATGTTCGGTGCCCTGCTGATCCAGGGTGTGACGCCGGGCCCGCAGTTGGTGGAGCAGGACCCCGGGCTGTTCTGGGGCGTGGTCAACTCCATGTACATCGGCAACATCCTGTTGCTGATCATGAGCCTGCCCCTCGTCGGAATCTTCGTGAAAATCCTCCGCGTCCGCGCCGCGATCCTGGCGCCGGTCACCGCCCTCATCACGCTGCTCGGTGCCTACACCATCAACAACAGCATGTTCGATGTGACGCTCGTCGTGGTGTTTGGGATCGTGGGATACCTGATGAAGAAGTTCGGCTTTGAACCCGGTCCGCTGGTCCTGGCGTTCGTCCTCGGGTCCCTGCTGGAGAGCTCACTGCGCCGTTCACTTCTCGTGTTCGGCGGCGATCCCACGGGCTTCTTCACCCGACCCATCTCCGCGACGCTGCTCATCGTGTTCGTCCTGGTAGCTGTGCTCCCGGGCATCCGGACTCTGCTGGCCAAGAGGACGACGGCGCCAAGCGAACAGCCCATCACCACGAAAATCAAGGAGAAGGTATGAGCATCATCGTCGGATTCGTCCCCACACCGGCAGGGGAGGCCGCGCTGACCGCCGGCATTGCCGAAGCCATGCTCAGGAACGAAGACCTGGTGATCGTCAACTCCGCCCGCGAAGGCGCCCTGGTGGACAAAGCCGTTGCCGGCTCCGACATCCTGGAGCAGGCCGGCCGCCGGGCCACGGAGGCCGGAATCAGGGCAACGGTGATCCAGCCGCCGTACCGTGACGACCTTGCCGATGAATTCCTGGACGTCGCCCGCGAGGTCAACGCATCCCTGATTGTCATTGGCCTGCGGCACCGCTCACAGGTCGGCAAATTCATCCTGGGCAGCCACGCCCAGCGCATCCTCATGCAGGCCGACCGGCCCGTCCTTGCCGTGAAGGCGGACGGGGCCCTCTCCTAGAAAGCTCCCGCGGCTCTCAAAGAGTGGACGGGCCGGACCCCCTAGGTGGGGTCCGGCCCGTTTGCTTGAGCGCGGGCGCGCAGCCACCAGGGGCCATGGCAGTCGCCTGCCGGCCCAGCTGGTCGAACACGACTCGGAGCTCGCGCCACGCATTTCCGGAATTTCACCCGCAGCGGGTGAGGCCCATGCCGGACCTAATGCAAACAATGGTCATACCCTCCAAAGGTAGGGCTGAGGGACATGCCGTCCCGGAAACGAGAACGCATCTTTGAGAGCAGGAAAAGCAAATGAGTTTCCGGGAAGACTATTGGGATATTTTGACGGAACCAAGAGCCGGGTGCTGGTCTGACGGCGTTCGTGCCTTGAAGTACGTTTAGGCAGCCGTGCGCGGATCCTTCCAGGACGCTGAAACTTTTGCCTTGCTCCTGCTGGCGGCCCACATACTACTCGTGACCGTCGCAGCTGTCCTGGTGTCGATGAATCGCCGTCCATCCTCTGCTATTGCCTGGGTGCTCGCCATAATTTTCATACCGATCCTTGGTGCCGTCGCATATTTCTTTGTTGGTTACTCGAAACTGCCCAAGGCGCGCAGGGACAAGCAGCGCGAAGTCAACGCTCTGGTCCTGGCCCGGACTGAAGGCAGTCCGTTCATAAGCCGCGGCCTTGATTGGCCGGAATGGCTGCATTCGGCGGTGGTGTTGAACAGCAACCTTGGGGCGCTCCCAATGGTCGCGGGCAACAGTGCGACCCTGTTGGGCGACTACAACGGAGCTTTCGATGCCATGATCGCTGATATTGATTCGGCCACAAGTTATGTGCACGTGGAGTTTTACATCCTCGTGCTGGACGCAACGACAGAGCCGTATTTTCAGTCGCTGGCCCGGGCACGACGGCGCGGCGTTGACGTGCGGGTTCTGTCCGATCACCTGGCTGGCCTGAAGTTCCCCGGCCGGAAAGAAACCTTGGAGTTCCTCCAGGAGATAGGGGCGGAATATCGCCCCATGCTGCCGGTGCGGCCTTGGCGTGGCGAATGGCAGAGGCCGGACCTGCGCAATCACCGGAAGATCTGCGTCGTCGATGGCCGCGTGGGATTCACGGGGTCCCAGAACCTCATCGACGCGAGCTACGACACGAAGGGCAACCTGAAGCGCGGGCTTCAGTGGCACGAACTGATGATGCGCGTTGAGGGACCAGTGGTCCGGGAGCTGGATGCGGTCTTCGCGACGGACTGGTACAGCGAAGCGGGTGTGATACTGCCACTGGATTCCAGCGCCATCGGCGTCAGCCATCATTCTGCGCTCGTCGACGCGCAAGTCCTGCCCAGTGGCCCCAGCTTCGACAACGACAACAATTTGAAGCTCTACGCGACGCTTATCCACAAAGCTGAGCGACGCGTCAGCATCACCAGTCCATACTTTGTCCCGGACGAATCCATCCTGATGGCTATTGTCACGGCAGCTGCGCGGGGGCTAAGCGTCGAGCTCTTTGTTTCCGAAGTCGGTGACCAGAGCATGGTCTATCACGCGCAGCGTTCGTACTACGAAGCACTGCTCCGCGCGGGCGTCAGGATTTACCTTTACCGGGCACCGAAGGTGCTGCACTCCAAGCACTTCACTATTGACGAGGAAGTTGCGGTGATTGGGTCCAGTAACATGGATGTGCGTTCCTTCAGCCTCAACATGGAGGTATCCGTACTTGTGCACGGGCGCGATTTTGTGGACGCCATTCGCGGGATCGAAGACGGGTACCGCGTGGAAAGCCGCGAGCTGCAGCTCGAAGACTGGATCCGGCGGCCCGTAGCCCAAAAAGTATTCGACAATCTGGCGCGCCTGACCGCGTCTCTTCAATAGGGAACGGTCAGGTCCCAGTCCTTCCCTGTCGTCGGCCCGGTATGTGACGGCGCACCGTGACGCTACCCGGAGGGCCGGTATTCCTGGGCCGTAAGGTGCCAGACGGCTCCATTAGTGCTGACTATCAGCGCGTATGTCCCCGGAGCCAGGCTGATGCCGATCGCCCCGGCGCCGGCCATGGCCAGGGACAGCACGGTGAGGGCAGGTCCATTCACGGGTTGGAGATAGGCAATGGCGGCCCCGGTGAAGGTGTACTCAATGTGAAGCCTGCCGGTGAGGGTTACGAGTGGGGCCGGGGGTTTCGTGCCGGAGGCCTCCGCGACGGTGACCCATTCTTTCACCGGGGGCGGCGGGGCCGGATGCAGCACTGCGTTCATCGCGGCAACTGTGGCGGTCACAGTCCCGGTGACGGGGGCGGCGCTGACGCAGACCAACGCACCGGCGAGGGTGACGACCAGGACAGTCGAGGCCAGACGCAGGCCCCGTCGCAGGGAGTTGGTCCCGGCCAACGGCATGGATGCCCCGTCGGCGGCGTACTCATTGGTGATCCGGAACAGGTCAATGAGCCACCAGATGCCGGCGCCGCCCAGCGTCAACAGCTTCAAGGTGCCGGTAACCGGCTTGTGGAGGTAGAACCTGTCCGCTCCGCTGAAGCCCAGAAACAATGCCAGCAGCCACGCCGTGCGCAGGGAACGCATCGGCGGCAGGTCACCGTCGAAGACAAGCCCGTACTGCTCGGTCCTGGGCACATTCCCGATTCTGGAACAGCCACGTCCGGATGTCCACAGGCATCCGGTGTGCGCTCGGTCAGTCCCTTAGGATCCACACGCGGAGAATGCGCCGAGCCGACGGCTCTTCATGAACGGATGTCCTCGGGTCGAAGCTTATGAAGGCCCAGTCACCATCAGAGCTTCAAGGGCGCTGGAAAGTTCGTCACGCAGTCCTGTCAGGTCCGGGCACGCCCCGGGATCGGCGATAGTGGTGATGGTCAGCGTGCCGGCGTAGGAGAGGACTGCAAAGGCAACCGTTACGTTGCCGCTGATCGCTCCGAGTGGAATGATCCCGGTTACCGGCCTGCCCGCGACCACCAAGGTGCGTTCGGGTCCCCGCAGGTTCGTGACAAATGTATGGACAAGGTGTTGGTGGTCTATGACGAAGCGGTAGGCGCCAAGGTGCGCTGCGACCCGGGATATGGGGCCGATGATTGCAGTGGAGGCCCCGGGAGGCCGCTGCTTGACACTCCTCATCGTTGCGGCAACGGCTGCCACCCTTCCCTTGGCCGGACCGACCGCGGGAACGGTCACCGGGATGATGCCGCTCCGGTTCCCCAGATAGGTGATTGTCGTGTGGCGGCGTGCAGAAAACAGCACGGAGATGACAAACTCTTCAACATATTCGCCCCGTGCCAGGAGCAGGCGGTGCAGGGCTGTCGCGACGGCGGTGAGGATGAGATCGTTGACCGTCGCTCCCTGCATGTGCGCGGCGGTTCTGACTGCCTCCATGTCGCAGCGGAGGACGGCAAGCGTCCGTTGCGGACCTGTCGGGCGGTTGAGTGAGGTGCGGGCAGCCCGGGGTTTGCCCGTCTGCCGCAGTTCGGAGGCTCCGGCGGCTGCGGTCCGCAGTGCGGCCGGGAGCCCGGCCAGTGCGTTGACTCGGCTCCTTGCAGCATCAATGGCCAGATGCAGCGCCGAGTATGGAATCTCTGGCTCCCGGCGACCGTCCCACCCGGCTTCCGCGGCTGCCAGGGCATCCAGGACGGCGAGACCTCCAATTCCATCTGTGAGGACATGATGAAAGACGAAAACAAGCGCTGACAGGTCCGGGCTTACGCCGGTGATGAGCTTGGCTGACCAGAGAGGACGGTCGCGGGACAGCGGCGCAGCGAGCATTTCGGCCGCAATGTTCAGCACCGCTTCCTCACCGCCGGGCGCCGGACAGGCGATCACGCCCAGATGGTGTGCCGGATCAAAGCCGGAATCATCCGCCCAAATGGGCCGCCCGCAGCCGAAGGGGACAGAGACCAGCCGCTGGCGCAGCCGGGGGACAGTGCCGAGCCGACGCGCCAGTGCTTCCAGGAGGGGTGCCGAATCTTCGCTGCCTTCCGTGCTGAGCATGAGGATGGCCCCGACTTGCATTGGCGCTGAGCCGATGTCCGCGTCCAAGGACATCATGTCCTCGGCGCTCACCCTGTCAACATGTTGTCTTGGCGTCATTTTCGGTCCCCGGAACCAGATCCCTGAATTCTCTGCACTCCTGGGAGGGAAGAAGACAGCAACCCACAAGTTGCTGAGCAGAGACAGCAGGCGACCCGACGTGGTCGTCATGTCCTCACTGTTGGGCGTATGGGGCCCAGAGGATAGGGCAGAACGTCCCGCTTGCCCGTTCTGCGTAACCGAGGACGCAGCCCCCAGCGGGCGCTGAATGATTTGGAGCAACCGGCGGCAGGCTCCCGCCGCTAGGACGCTTTCGCGCTGGTGGTACCGGGGCCGGCGTTGACCGCTGCCGCCACCAGGCGGTCGAAGCTGGCGGTTCCGTTCTCCGGAGGCACAACCGTGAAGACCGCAACCCATTTCTCGGGGGCATGTTTCTCCAGCGTTGACGCCCGGGCCACATGCAGGTTCAGCCCGGGTACGCCGCTGACAAGGAGCGGAAGCTGCTCGCCGGTCTTGGTCATGTGCCGGAATTGCCTGACCGACAATTGGTCACCCGGGCTGCTCGTGACCTCTGCGAGGGTGTCATTGATCCTCTTGGTCAGCCCCCGCATGAAGCGCTGCTGGGCCATGACCGTGCGCACCGTCAGAAGCGCGGCGAAGAAGAGGGTGAACAAAACCAGGGCACCGAAACTTCTGAGGAAGGGCAGAAAGATCATCAGGAACAGGCACACGATCAGCCCCAAAATACTCGACATGACGAACTTGAAGACGGGGTTTTCGCCCGGTTTCTTTGACCAGCGAACGAGGGCGACGATGTCCTTCCGGGGCTGATCGCGCCGTGAAATTTCCATGATTAGTACCCCTTCACTTCCATGAGCGCTTCGGCCAGGATGATTGCCTCGCGTGCTTCCTTGAGATCGCCCAGCAACCCCATATCGGGAATGGCTCCTTTGGCCGCGGTGGAGCCGGCGATTTCGGAAAAGATGCTGCTCAACTTTTCGCGGTCCTGTGACAGCATCCGGGACGACGTCAGCTTAATTCTGCTCAGCTCAAGCTCCAGCAATGACTTGTCGATGGCCTCACGACGCCCTTGCATGACCGCCAGCTTCTCGGTGACACGCTGGACACGGCCCCGGAGCATTGCTTCCATCTTTCCTGCCACGACGTGGAGCTCGCACAGCGCGGTGTAGGACTGCGGGGACCCCGAGTGAACGGCGAGCTGCTCACCGACGTAATGGCGCCGTCGTTCCCATTTCCGAACGGCGGACTCAGATGGTCCCAAGAGGAGGGAAACGGCTGCCAGTGCTTTGTCCAGCGACGCGGCCCGGGTGCTCAGGCTGCTGGTGGCGGCGTCCAGCCTCGACAGGAACGCGTCGTAGTTGTCGTGAGGCTGGGCGCTATCGGGATTCATGAGCCACCCGCGCGCGGTGGCGCGATTCCCCTCGCCGGAAATTGGCCCCGTCTCCCATGGCAAGAGGATAGAGGCTCCGGGCCCCGTTGGCATAGAGCGCGGCATTGGATCCAGAGCATTTCGGGCCAGTGTCAGCGACACAACGCACTATTAAAACCGGGGAAGCACGGCGTGCGGGTCGTAGGGGGCGTGCGGCTCGCGGAGGGCGTCCGGGTCATGGACTCCGGCGGCGCCGGGAAGGGGGCGGTGGGGTAGTACCCGGCGACCTGCAGCATGTAGTTCGCCCACTGCGGGCCGGCGAGCATGTACCCGTCAATGGCCTTGTAGAACTTGCCGTTGACGGTGATGTTCTGCCCGGGCCGCTTCTGGCCCTCCAAGGCGTCGCCGAAGAAGGAAGCCGTCGCGAGGCCGCTTGTGTAGCCCACCACCCAGGTGGCGCCATTGGTATTGGACGTGCCCGTCTTGGCCGCGACCGGGAACCGCTCCTGGACCTTGGGCTTGATGTAAACGCCGGACCCGCGTTTCAGCACGTCCTGCAGCACGGCGTTCACGCCGCGGGCGACCTCGGGCTTGATCGCCCTGTGACAGGCGCTGGTCTCGGCCGGCAGTTTCTGTCCCGCCGCGTCGTTCACTGCCGAAATGGCAATCGGTGCGCAGTAGTTTCCGTCGTTGGCGAAGGTGGCAAACGCGTTGGCCAGATGGAGCGGCGCCACGCCGATGGCGCCCAGCAGGTTGCCCAGCTGGTGCATGTTCACCCGGGCGTTGTCCACGCCGCTGTGGATCCCTGCGGCGTCCACCATCTTCTGGATGCCGCAGAAATCTAGCTGAGTGGCCTCGGCGAAGGTGGCGGTGTTGATGGAGTTGTAGAGACCGTAGTTGACGGGCATCCTGCGGTAGTACCCGGGGTCGTTGTTCTGCAGGTCATCCGCGGCGCCGAGCTGTTTTTGGCTGGTGCTGTAGGCGCCGAGCACCCTGCCGCAGCTGGACCTCCATGGAAACCCGAGGGGATAGGACCGCCTGGAGGCGTCCACCATGGCGGTCAGGGATTTGCCCTCGTTGAGCCATTCGGCAAACGTGAACGGTTTCATGGTGGAACCGGGCTGGAATCCGCCGGCGCCGTTGAGATCGTTGCCGTTGGCGTCCTTGGAATCGACGTTGAAGTTCAGTTGCGTGTCGAATTTGCCAGGTGCCGGGAGAAACACGGTGTTTTGCGCCATCGCCAGGATCTTGCCGGTGCCGGGTGCGATGGAGACCATCGCGGCGCCCCATTTGTCCGGGTTCGCCCCGGCCGTGGCATCGACCTGCGCCTGCGCGGCCAATTGGAGCCGGCTGTCCAGGGTGGTGGTGATGGTCAGGCCGCCGCGGAACAGCTTCCGCTCGCGTTCGCCAATATCCGCGCCGTAGGCCGGGTTGTTGAGAATGAGGTGGGAAACGTAGTCGCAGAAGTACGGTGCCATTTCCGCGCCGGCGCACCCCTGCCTCCCGGGGGTGATCTTGAGATCCACCGGGGCGGCCACGGCCGCATCGTGCTGCGCTTGGGTGATGGCGCCATAGCTGAGCATCTTGGCGAGAACCTGGTTGCGCCGCTGGACGGCGCTTTCCGGATGGACGTCAGGATTGTAGAAACTGGGGCTGTTCACGAGGCCTGCCAGCAGGGCAGCCTGCGGCAGGGTGAGATCCTTGGCAGTGGTGTTGAAGAAGTAGCGGGACGCGGCTTCGATGCCGTAGGCGTCACGGGCGAAAAACACGATGTTCAGGTACCCCTCCAGGATCTGATCCTTGGTGTATTTCTTTTCCAGTTCGACGGCGAGCTTCATCTCGCGGATCTTGTCGGCCATGCTCTTTTGCCCGTTGAGGACAATCTGGTCGCCCTTGTCCGCCGACACGAGGGATTCGTTGAGCACGTTGGTGACGTACTGCTGGGTCAGGGTGGAGGCACCCTGCCTGCCGCCGTCGGTCAGGTTGGACACCAGCGCCCGGAGAATCCCCTGGGGGTCAATGCCGGCATGTTCGTAGAAGCGGCGGTCCTCGATCGCGACGATCGCGTCCTTGATGTACGGGGACATCTGGTCGAGCCGGACCTTCACGCGGTTTTCAGCATAGAAGGTGGCGATCGGTTTCCCGTCGGCGGTGAGCACCCTGGTCGATTCCGACGGCGGATCAACTGTCAGTTCCGAGGGGAGGCTGTTGAACAATTTGATCGAGTCGCTGACGGCGACGCCGGTCGCGGCCACCGTGGGGACCAGAAGGCTGGCGGCCAGGACGCCGCAAACCGCGCTCGCCGTCAGGAAGCCGAACAGCCTCCACAGGGTCGCGGCTACTAGGGATCCGGTGCTTTTCCTGGGCGACATGGTGCCTGGACAGGCTAGGTCAAGGAGTCGATGGCGACGGTGATCGCCAGGAGGAGCGGGACGTCCTCGCCGCCCGCGATTTCGACGCCGTAGGACTCGCGCACGCGGAACCACTTCTTGGAGATCGTGGCGACCGTATGGCCGTCGCGCTCGATCTCGTACTCGTGGTCGACGATGTTGCCGTGTGCCTTCATGTCGGGGCCGCCTTGAACGTCGATCGAGAAGCGGTCCCGGAACCCTACCAGGGCCTTGTGCACCGTCGCGGCGGTGTCGCCGCCGCGTTCGATGGCCACCTTGTCCCGGACCGAGAGCTTGCGCTCCTGGATGCGCGCCACCTCGTTTCCCGAGGCGTCCTCCAAAACGAACGTGTCCCGGATTCGGACCGCCTTGCCGTTGACCTTGTAGGCGCGTTGGCCGTGGCTGTCTTCGATCCAGAAGTCGTCCCCGATCGACAGCAGTTTCTCGCGCATCTGAAACCGCTCGCCCATGGGTTCGTCATGCCGGTGCCGCAATAGTCCCATGCCCTGACCATAGGACCGCTCCGCCGGCCGGCACCTCACCCGAACCGGATGGTCCGGGCCGCTGAAGTGTTCTCGCTGGTAACCTGAACATCATTGTTTGAGTAGTCGAAGGGGCTGGGAGGGCCGGTGCCGGAAGTGCAGAAAGAACGCACCAAGCGGGCGGACGCCGTCCGGAACAAAGATGCCATCATTGACGCCGCGTTGACACGCCTCAGTGACAATCCCGGGGCAAGCATGGCTGAAATTGCTCGGGTTGCGGGGGTGGGCAGGGTGACCCTCTACGGGCACTTCGCAGACCGGAAGGACCTGGTTGGCGCCGTGTTCGAGAGGGCCATGGACCGCGCCGAGGCCGAACTCGCCGCTGTAGACATCGAGCAAGACACCTGGAACTCCCTGCAGGAGATCGTCCAGTCATCCTGGCGGGTCCTCCATCAATTCAACGCGCTTTTGGCGGCGGCCGAACCATACCTCTCAGCCGACCAAATCAGGGCTCACCACGACAAGCCGCTGGCCCGGGTGGTGTCGGTACTGGAAAAGGGCAGGAGTGAGGGGATCTTCCGTACCGATCATTCCCTCACGTGGCAGGCCGCCTGCTTCTACGCCATCCTCCACAGCGCGGCGGCCGAAATCCGGGCGGAACGACTGGATGAGGTGGCGGCGGCAAAGATCCTTCCGTCAACGATCCGGGCCCTCCTGGTCCCGCCGGACCTGCCGACCGATAAATCTCTCCACTAGATCTACTGGGTGCCGCCGTGGCGCAGGAACTCGGTGATCTTCTTTGCCATGGCCTTGGACTGCGTCCAGTGCAGGTAGTGCTCGCCCCCAAGGACCACCAGCTCGTGGCGCCGTACGTTGGCCAGCTGCCGTTCGTGCGCGCCGTACCAGTCCGGCTGCTGGTTCATCGTGTCCTGTGACAGGAAGTAGAGCACCGGAAGGGCGTCGGGGTAGCGGAGATCCTGGAGCTTGGCGGCATTCTCGCCCATCCGGAGAGTTTCATCAGTGACTGCCGGGTTGCCGAAGTTCCAGCTCGCTATCTGACGCATTTGTTGGCGTTCAGCTGCCGTGAAGCTGCCGCCGCCGGGTTCTCCAAAACCCAGCGCCGTGGCCCAGCGGACCAGGCCTGTGGTCGAGGGTGCATGCGCCCACCAGTAGTCCGCTGCAGGCACCTCGGCGTGGTCGGTGGTTCCGCCCGTAGACATCCTGCTGGCCGGGACGGTGGGGTCGATGCCGATAACGGCGGACACCTCCGCTGGATACTTGTTCGCGTAGTACAGCGTGGAAAAGCCGGCGATCGAGTGGCCCATGAGAGTGTAGGGCGCCCTGATGCCGAGCTTTGACAGCACTTCATGAAGTTCTTCGGCGATGTTTTCTACGGTCCTTGGCCGGGCAGTCATGTCGCTTAAGCCGTAGCCGAATCCCTCAACAATCACTGTTCGGAAGCCGCGCATTTCCCGGACCAAGGGGGCAAAATCGAGCCCCGGGGCAGGGGTCCCGAGTCCACTGAGCAGCACGACCGTCGGCCCGGTCTCGCCGGTGCGGATGACATTGATGGTTCCCTCAATGAGGTGAACCTTTTCGCCGTATGCGACCGTGTGGGACTTTTCGATCTGTTCCAGGATGATATTGGCCGACGTCGAGGCGGCGAGCAAGCCGGCAACGCTCAGCGCCACCACCCCCGCCATGCGCAGGCCCCGCCTCCACCGACGCCTGCGGGGCGGATTGTCCAGGGCTGGGCGGGTAGGGCGCGGCATCATGGCAAGACTCCAGAACGAAGGAACTGAGGTAGGCGGTGCGACGTCTCCGCGCTGGGACCGGTCCGGTCAGGCACTTTTGTTGACCAAAATAAATTATACAGCGCTGTTTGAGATAAAGCTCTGGTTGATCATGCCCAAGCTTTTTACAACCCCCGCCCACACGCCATGAGAATCAATTCTGCCCGCGCAGCCGTAAGCCCCTGATCCTCACGGCCGGCTGGTTGGCGGTGGGCCTCCCGGCACCGGCCCGGCCATCGACCGCGCCGGAACGAGCCTGTCCGCCGTCGACCTCGCCGGAAGTCCCGTGCCCCAGGACGGGGACTGCAACGGGACGGCCGCTGCCGATTCGGGGGCCTACGAGTTCGACTCGCCCAGCTGCTGACCTACGTTGTGCCAGCATCGGCTCAGCTGGTGCCGGCGTGGCTCCAGCGCTGCTCGATCCGGCCAAATTTCCAGACGGCGAGCGCGATCAGCCAGATGATGACGAAGAGGCCGACGATGATGTACCCGACGTTTTCGAGGTCCAGCGAACCGATGGCGGCCGCCGGCCCCGATTCGAGTCCCAACTTGCCCGCCACGAGCCCAAGCAGCACGGTGACACCGACCACCAGGGCCACAATCACCGAGAGCACCGTGACTGTGAGGTTGTAGAAGACCTTGCGGACCGGCTTCAGGAACGCCCACCCATAAGCCCTCGACATGAACACGCCGTCGGCGGTGTCGAAAATGCTCATTCCGGAGGCGAACAGCACCGGCAGGACCAGGATGGCGTACCAGGGCAGGGAGAAGGCCGCGGAACCGGCGGCGAGCACGAGCAGGGCTACCTGGGAGGCAGTGTCGAATCCCAGGCCCATCAGCAGACCGACGGGATAGATGTGCCATGGCTTGGTGATCCGCCGGATGGTTCCGCCGAGGAGCCTTGCCAGGAAGCCCCGGTTGTTGAGCTGGTGCTCAAGCTCAGCCTCGTCCAGTTCCCCGGTCCGCATTCCGCGGAACACCCGGGCGATGCCGACCACCGAGACGAGGTTCATCAGGCCGATCAGGATCAGGAACGTTCCAGCCACGACGCTTCCCACCAGTCCAAGCGTCTGCATCAGCGCCGAGTCCCCGTCCTGCACGGTGCCGGCCATGGCCCTCGCGCCGAGGGCCAGGAGCAGCGCCGCGCCGAACACCACGGTGGAGTGGCCCAGCGAGAACCAGAAGCCCACCCCCAGCGCGGCCTTTCCCTCGCCGACCAGCTTGCGGGTGGTGTTGTCGATGACGGCGATGTGGTCGGCGTCGAACGCGTGCCGCACCCCCAGCAGAAAGGCGGTAACGCCCAGCCCCACCCCGTACACGCCGGAGCGGCCCAGCGCGAAGTTCTGCGGAGCCACGGCCAGGGTCAGCACACTCCAGCCGACCACATTGAGCAGGAAGACGAAGCCGGTGATGCCGGCGAGATGGAACTTGTCCCGGCGTTCCCAGCGACTGGACGTCGCCCGAACCGGCTGCGCTACAGGCAACAAGTTGCTCATAATCCGTAAGGGTAGGCGCGGGGGTCGCCGCTGCCAAGACCTGGCGGACTGCGGAACTGCGCGTGGCCGTGTTGCCCCCCCGGCACCGTCTCCGCGTGCGCGGTTGGCACGGCGATGCCCGGCCCTATCCGCCGGTGCGGCCTCCATGCAAGCATGGGGATCACCGATCATGCACAGCACTCCGATCATGCACAGGGAGGGGACGCGATGAAATCCAATGAACTGCTGCTGGATGCCTTCGGCCGGATCCGTGAGACGGTGGACGCGGCCCTGGCCGGGGTGGATGATGCCACCCTGCTCCGACGGCCCGGAGGCAACGGGAATTCAATGGCCTGGCTCATCTGGCACCTCAGCAGGGTCGAGGACGCGCAAGTCGCCTCCGCCGCGGGCCTGGACCAGGTGTGGACCTCCGAGGGGTTTGCCGCCCGCTTCGGCCTGCCGCTCTCCAAACGGGACACCGGCTACGGCCATACGAGCGGCCAAGTAGACGCGGTGCAGGCACCGCCGGAACTGTTGCTCGAATACTACGAAGCCGTCCACCGGCAGACCGTGAACTTCCTGGAGAACCTCGGCGACGACGACCTCGACCGGATCGTCGATACCCGCTGGGACCCGCCCGTCACCCTCGGGGTGCGGCTGGTCAGCACGGTTGCCGACTGCCTCCAGCACGTGGGGCAGGCGGCCTACGCAAAGGGCCTGGACTCCGCGCGCGGGCACGGCTAGGAGGTCCCTGCCATGCAGGCGGCCGATATTCGCGGACTCTTCCCGGGCCTGCAGGAGACCATCTATCTCAACACCGCCTCGATGAACGTCGGCTGTGCACCCGCCCGCGAGGCCTACGAACTGGCCGTCGCGCGCTGGTCCGCCGGCAGGTTCGACTGGATGGATGCCGAGCGGGCAGGGGAGGAGGCACGCACCATATTCGCGGAGATCGTCGGGGCAACGGCGGGGGAGATCGCGATCGTCCCGGCCGTGAGCACAGCCGCCGGGATAGTAGCCGCCAACCTGCCGCCGGCGAAGCGCGGCGAGAACGTCGTGGTTGCCGGGAACGAATTCGCCTCGAACTATTACCCCTGGCTCCTGCTCCGCAACCGCGGCTACGAGGTCCGGGCCGTGGCACCGGGCGGTGACGGCATGACGGCCAAGGAATTTGGCCAGGCGGCCGACGGCGGCACCCGTCTCATCGCAGTGAGTGCCGTCCATTCGGCCAACGGCTACCGGGCGGACCTGGCCGCACTCAGCCAGGTTGCGGCCCGCTCCGGCGCCTGGTTCTTCGTCGACGCCTGCCAGGCCGCGGGCGCGGTGCCCCTGGATGTCGTGCGCGACGGCGTGGATTTCCTGGCCGCCGCGAGCCACAAGTTCCTGCTCGGCTCCAGGGGCATGGGCTACCTCTATGTCCGCAGCGGGCTGCTTGACCGGATCCAGCCCGTCGGTCCCGGCTGGAAGGCCGCGCGCAACCCGGCCGAGAGCTTCTACGGACCGGCCATGGACCTCTCACCCACGGCCTCGAAGCTCGACGCCTCCTTGGCCTGGTTTCCAGCCCTGGCCGAGCAGGCGGCGCTCGGCATCTTCCGCAGGTTCGGCATCGGGGCCCTGCTCGATCGCAACGTCCGGCTCACCCTGCGTCTTCAGGATGCCCTGGCGGCGCAGGGTTCCGCGTTCAGGCCGTTCGCCGAGCAGCACCGCTCCACGATCTTCTCCGTGCCGGTGACAGACACCGAGGCGGTCCTGGCGCGGTTCCGCCAGGCCAACGTGGTGGCATCGGTCCGGGAGGGCAGAATCCGGCTGGCGGTACATTTCTACAATCTGGATGAAGAACTCGATCGCGTGGCCGGGCTGATCGGGAGAGGGTGAGCGGCGGCGGTGCCTCTCATGGAAACTGGGGCCGCCCCAGCACCGGTACTAGGCGCGCCCGTGGTCCTTGTCGTCGCTGGCGTACGCGAGGCCGATCTGGCGCCGAACTTCGTCCATGGCCTCCATGACCTGAACGCTCTGCCGGGGCGGCAGGATGTCGGTGGCCATGGAGCCGGCCGCAATGAGCCGCTCCATTTCCTGCGCCTGGTATTGCATGCCGCGGCCGGTGACGGGTTCATCGAATCGCTCGACGACGTTTCCGTCGGCGTCGTATCTGGTGAAGGCCGACGGCGTGTACCAGACTGACGGGATCTCGATCCGGCCTTCGGTTCCGATGATCGAGGCCTGGTTTGGTCCTGCCGTGTCCAGCGCGCAGTGCAGCACGGCCTGCTGCCCGCCACCGTATTCGAAGATCATCGCGGTCTGCCGGTCAACTCCGGTTTCAGTCATGCTGGCCGCTGCCCGAATCCCGGTCGGCGCCCCGAAGACGTCGAAGGCGAAGGAGACGGGGTAGATGCCCAGGTCCAGGAGCGCTCCGCCGCCCAGCGCCGGGTCGTTGAGGCGGTGCGTCGGATCCTTGGGCAGATTCTGGTTGTGGTCAGCGATCACTGTGCGGACCTCGCCCAGGGCGCCGGACCGAATCAGCTCACGGATGCGGACCATGTGCGGAAGGTAGCGGGTCCACATGGCCTCAAGGGCGATCAGCCCTTTCGTCTCGGCGAGCTCCACGATCTCATGGGCCTGCCAGGCGTTCATGGCGAAGGGCTTTTCGATCAGCACGTGTTTACCGGCGTCAAGGGCCAACAGCGCATTCTCGTGGTGGAACGGGTGCGGCGTCGAAACGTAGACAACGTCGACGTCCGGGTCGGCCACGAGGTCGGCGTAGCTTCCATGGGACGTGGGGATCTGAAACCGGGCCGCGAACTCGGTCGCGGATGCCATGGTCCTGGAGCCGACGGCCTGGACCACCGAGCCGTTGTCGATCAGGTCCGGCGTTTGCAGCCCGGCGATGAACCCGGTGCCGAGAATTCCCCATCTGGCCCGGGGCGTGGAGAGACCTGCGGTGCCGGGTGTGGCCTGCTCTGACATGCGTTTGGGTTCCCTTCGACCATGCGGTCACGAAAGCATCGTGCGGCTCGTGGAGCGTCCACGGCTTCGCGGGACGTGTTCGTATCCTAATCCCGATGCCGGAACTCACGGTGTGAGCGGACCCCGAAGCACACGCAGGGCCGCGGCGGCGTCACCTTCAATGACGGCGTTCTCTGCCAGGTTGGATCGACCCCAAAGACCCAGATACATGACCGGCACTGGGGCGGAAATCAAGGCCACGGCGGCACCAGGTCCCAGTGTCCAGCTGGCGGCCCCTGGCACCTGGAAGGTCACAGCTTTGTCCGGGGGCGCCATCCGGTCCAGCCGCAGCTGCCGCGGCGCGAACATCGCCAGGACCTCGTCGACACCGTCGAGCATGAAGTTGTCGGCCAGCGCGGGGATCTCCAGGCCAAGCGCCTGGCAGGCGTCGACCAGGTGGATGGCATGTTCGTGGGCCTGTCGCCGAAGCCAGAACCGGGCGGTGCGCGGCGGCGGGCCAAAGGTCCAGCATTCGCTCTCGGGATCAAGGCCCGTCATTGTCTCGAGGAAGGGTGCGGTGCCCGCCAGAAACCAGGCCGCGGCGCCCTCGGCCGGCGGTGCAGGTTCCTGGACAAAGCTGCCCGTCCGGACCACCCCGGCTGCCCACCTCTCGATTGAGCCGAGATGCCCGAAGAGCTGCTCGAGCGTCCAGGCGGGGCACGCCGGAACGGCGCCGGCAAGCGTGCCCCGCGGCTGCCGGGCGAGCGTGCCGAGGTGGTCCAGGGAGTGGGCCAGTTCGGCAAGGAATCGATCGGGCGACATGGGGGGAGCCTAACGCGACGCCGGGGCAGTCCGCGGCCCGGGCCGGAATGCTGGGGCGATTCCGCGGCCCGGGCCGGAATGCTGGGGCGATTCCGCGGCCCGGCAAGTAGTCACTCGGGCGCGCCCGCCGACGGTGCAAGTAGCACTCGGAAGAAAACGGGAATCGCCGTCGAAAAGTCGAGTAGCCTCCACTCGCGCGCTCATCACACCCCGCTTCTAGGCTCCAAAGTACTGGGTTAATAAAGTCAATGTAGTGGTCAGAAACGGGTCTCAGCCATGCATGATCAAACAGAATCTTGGGTGTCGTCCGGCCAATTCCAAAAAGGCCGACTGCGCGGTGGACATATGGGTGGGGCACCGCATCTCCGGCGGCAGCAGGCGGCCGGGATCCACGCCACTGAGCCCCGACGACGCGGGTGGTCCCGCGGCGCGTGGGCGTCCCTGCTGACGGCGACGCTCGCCCTCGCCGGGCTGTCCGTCGGTGGGACCGCCGTCGCGGACGTGGGGACCATCGCCCACGATTCGTTGAGGACCGGATGGGACCAGGACGAGGCCGGACTCTCGCCGTCGGCTGTCGCATCCTCAAATTTCGGCAAACTGTTCTCCGCAAAAGTGGACGGGCAGGTCTACGCCCAGCCTCTCGTGGTTGGCACGACCGTGATTGCCGCGACGGAAAACAATGCCGTCTACGGTCTGGACAGCGCGACGGGTGCGGCCAAGTGGTCGCGCAAACTCGGACCGTCGTGGCCGGCGTCGACGGTGCGCTGCAGTGACCTCACGCCCAACATCGGAATCACGTCCACCCCCGTTTACGACCCGGCTACGAAGAGTGTCTTCCTGCTGTCGAAGGCCAACGACGGGGCGACGGCCCAGCTCCCGCACTGGTACATGCATTCCCTCGATGTGGCCACCGGGGTGGAGAAGCCCGGCTTCCCCGTCGTCATCGATGGCGCGCCGACGAACGACCCCAGCCGCCCGTTCAATGCCATGACCGCGATGCAGCGCCCCGGGCTGCTGCTCATGAACGGGGTCGTGTATGCGGGATTTGCCAGCCATTGCGACTACACGCCCTTCGTCGGCTACGTCGTCGGCGTATCTACCGCGGGCCGGCAGACCACAATGTGGGCGACCGAATCCGGCAACGCCAATGCGGAGGGTGGGATCTGGCAATCCGGCGGAGGACTCGTGTCCGACGGTCCCGGTCAAATCCTGTTCACCACGGGAAACGGAATTTCACCCAATCCTGGCCCGGGATCGAAGCCGCCCACCACCTTGGCGGAGGCGGTGGTCCGGCTCCGGGTCGGCAGTGACGGCAACCTGAAAGCCACCGACTTCTTCAGCCCGGCCGACAACGCGAAACTGAACCGCAACGACGCCGATCTGGGGTCCGGCGCTCCCGTCGGGATCCCGGACGGCTATGGCACCGCAGCGCACCCGCACCTGATGGCCCAAATCGGCAAAGACGGCCACATGTACCTTCTGGACCGGGACAACCTGGGCGGCATGGCGCAGGGGCCTGGCGGAACCGACGCCGTCCTGGACAAGGCCGGTCCGTACAGCGGAGTGTGGGGAAAGCCCGCGTTTCTCGGGACAAGCAACGGTGGCTACCTCTATGTCGTCGAAAACAACGGGTACCTTCGCGCCTTCAAGATCGTCCCAGGCGCTTCGGGCGGGGTCAGCCTCGCCGCCGTCGGGACCTCCGCCGGCACGTTCGGGTTCAGCTCCGGTTCGCCGGTGGTGACGTCCTCCGGCAAGGACGGGTCCTCCGCCCTGGTCTGGGTGGTTTATGTCAGCGGAGGCACCGGAGCCGGCGCCGAACTGCGCGCCTACCGCGCGATACCGGACAACACCGGGAACCTCAAGGAAGTGTTCAGCGCCCCCCTGGGCATAGGGGCCAAGTTCTCCGCGGTGGCCACTGATAAGGGCCGCGTCTACGTGGGCACCCGGGACGGGCAGGTCTTGGGTTTCGGCGCCCCGACAACATCAGCGGTAGGGGCAAAGAACACCGACCTCGGCAACGTCGCGGTGGGGAAGACCGTGACCGGGAACGTGACGATCACCGCGTCACGGGCGGTAACGGTGAGCTCCATCACAACAAGCGCCCCGTTCAAGATCGGAACCACGCTCACGCTGCCCCGGAACCTGGCCAAGGGCGCAAGCATGACGGTACCCGTGAGCTTCTCGCCGACCGTTCCAGGCCAGGCGGACGGCACCCTGACGGTCAAAACGGCCGACGGCGAAACCGACCTCCTCGGCGTCCACGGCGTCGGCACGAAGGAGGGCCTGGGCGCGACTCCGGCCACGGTGCAGTTCACCGACGTCCCGACAAAAACGATCAGCCGGCAGACCGTCAACATCGTCAACACCGGCACAACCGTCGCCAGGATCACCGGGGTCACGCTGCCGGCCAACGCACAGCTCCGCGTCGACCCCGCCACGGTGCCGGGCGTGGGGCAGACCATCCAGCCCCTCGCGTCGGTGGCAGTGTCCATGACGTTCAGTCCCACGTCAACGAGTCCCGTGACCGACACGCTCGTCGTCACCAGTGACCGCGGGTCGGTAACCGTGAAGGTGACCGCGACCGCCGTCTCGGGCGCGGCGCACCTGCAGATGCCACGCACTCTGGACTTTGGTGACGTCCCCGTGGGGACCTCCGCCACCAGGGCATTCCAGATCACCAACACCGGTAACGTACCCATGACGATCACCAAGGCGAAAGCGCCGTTGGGGGTCTTTTCAACTACCACCCCCATTGCCGAGGGATTGAAGATTCCTGCGGGCGAATCCGCCTTCCAGAGCGTAACTTTCACGCCGACGGCCTTTGGGCAGGCGGGAACTTCGGAAACCTACTACCTGATCACGGCGGACGACGGCCAGGGTGCGTTGAAGGTGATGCTCACCGGGAAGGGCACCGACGACCCCATCGCCGCCTACGCGTGGAAAATCGGTGCGGGCGACCCGCGGTCGAACCTTGGCCGGTCGCTGACTTTGGAGTATCCCGTTGCCGGAGGGAAGTGCCAGGACTATGTGAAGGGTGTGATCTGCTGGTCCCCGGCGACCGGGGCACATTCGGTACGTGGAGAGGTTTACAAACGCTACAAGGCTGCGGGCGCTGCCGCGGGCGTGCTCGGCTTCCCGACGACCGACGAGAAGGGCTCGACGGACGGAGTGGGAAGGTACAACCACTTCTCCGGGGCGGGCGGGTCCTCGATTTACTGGACCCCGACGACCGGGGCCCACTTTGTCCTCGGTGCGATCCGGGCCAAATGGACGGCGCTGGGCGCGGAGACAGGGGCCCTGGGCTATCCGATCACGGATGAGAAGCGCAGTCCGGACGGGGTGGGGCGGTACAGCGACTTTTCCGGTTCGGGCGGGTCCTCGATTTACTGGTCGAAATCGACCCAGGCACACGCAATTGTAGGTGCGATCCGGGCCAAGTGGGCGGCAGTGGGCGCGGAGACGGGCCTGGGTTATCCGACCACAGACGAAAGAGGCTCCTCTGACGGCGTGGGGAGGTACCAGCACTTTTCCGGCGGAGGTGGAAACTCGATTTTCTGGTCGCCGAAGACCGGGGCGCACTATGTGCTCGGTGCGATCCGGGCCAAGTGGGCGGCCGTGGGCTGGGAGACGGGCCTGGGCTACCCGACCACAGACGAGAGGGGCGCCGCTGATGGCGTGGGGCAGTACCAGCACTTTTCCGGCGGAGGTGGAAACTCGATTTTCTGGTCGCCGAAGTCAGGGGCGCACTATGTGCTGGGTGCGATCCGGGCGAGGTGGGCCTCCCTCGGCTGGGAGAGGAGCCGGCTGGGCTATCCGACCCGGGACGAGTATGCCGTTTCTGTCGGCCGGGCCTCGGACTTTCAACGCGGCCGCCTGACATGGAATTCGAGCACCTACAAGGTTACTGGCTAGCGGTGCCCGCGTCAGTTCAGGAATTCCCGGACCGATTGGCGCCTGGACCTCACCGGTCTGGGCCCGATCGGTCCGGACCTGTGCGGCCAGACCTAGTCGGTCTGGAACCGGGCGACGGCGGAGGCGTAGATTGACGATGCGGGCTGGCCGGATCCCGGCCCTAGTGGGGGCCCGTTAATGGGGCTGTGCATGAAACAGAGCACGAGCTCCGCCACACCGAGGAGTGATCACGTCAGCCAATATATCCAACGCCTGCTTGCTGCGTTCAATGACCACGACCTTGAGGCAGCGGCCGCGTTGTTCCATGAGTCGTACCAAAGCGTGCAGCCGGTCCACCCGGGCAGGGCATTTGTGGGACGGGCGCAGATGCACGCGAACTGGGCAGCGATGTTCGCTGGCGTTCCCGATTTTCACGCAGAAGTGCTCCGCTCCGTGGACGACGGTAATACCACGTGGAGTGAATGGACCTGGGCCGGCACCCGGACTGATGGGCGGCCCTTCGACATGCGCGGGGTGACGATCTTCGAGATCGAGGACGGCCTCATTACGAGCGGAAGACTCTACATGCAAGAGATCGAACGAGGGGATGAGGGCATCGCAGAGGCAGTCCAGACGCTGTCGGGGCGCCGGCCTGCCCGGCCCCCGGAACCCGAGGACTGAAATGGCTGGCCTCAGGCGGCTGGGAGAAGGCTGCGCGCGCGTTTGACCGTTGTGGCCTCGTGCCGGGGCTGCGTCGAGGCGTCGTCGTCATTGTTGGCAAGTGGCGCCGTCGGGCCGGCCTGTGCAGGCCCCTTGCCGGACATCTGACTTCGGAGGAGGATGATCGGCACACTGAGGAGGCCCGCCATGACCCAGCTTGGCAAGTTTGAGAAGTACCTGATTGAGGAATTCTTCGACGACTACCGCTCCGGCGCCATGAGCCAGCACACGTTCACGCGCCGGGTGGCGTTCATCACCGGCAGCATGGCGGCGGCCTCGGCAGCGATGCTCTTGGTGGGCTGCACGCCCGAGGAGGTTCCCCGCAGTACCGACCCCATGCCGACGCCGACTTCGTCCGCGCCGGGGTCCGGCACCGCGTCCGCGGGCGCGGTGCCGGGGGCCAAGAGCCCGTTGTCGGTCCCGGAGGGCGCGGCCGGACTCACGACGGCGACCGTGCAATTCGCCTCGGGCGGCACCGACATCAGCGGCTATCTCGCACGGCCCGACCATGGGGCCGCCGGGCCGGCCGTGCTGGTCTGCCACGAGAACCGCGGGCTGACACCGCATATCCAGGATGTGGCGCGCCGCTTCGCCAAAGCCGGATACGCCGCACTGGCCCTGGACCTGCTGAGCAGGGAAGGCGGTACCGCAGGTATGGATCCGGACGCTGTCCCGGGAGCACTGACCCAGGCCGGGGCGCAGCGTCACGTTTCCGACTTCACGGCCGGCTTTGACTACCTGAACGCCCAGGACTTCGTTGATCACGGGCGGATCGCCATGAACGGCTTCTGCTTCGGTGGCGGCATCACGTGGCAGTCGGCGACGGCGATCCCGGGCCTGTTGGCGACCTCGGCGTTCTACGGACCCGCGCCTGACCTGGACAAGGTCCCGGCCATCAAGGCGGCCGTCTTCGGCGTCTACGCCGAACTTGACCAGCGGATCACCGGCGCCATGCCGGCGCTCCGGGATGCCTTGGCCAAAACTGATGTCCGGAACGAGCTCAAGATCTATCCCGGCGTGGACCACGCCTTCCACAATGACACCGGGCCGCGCTACAACCAGGAGCAGGCCACGGCCGCATGGAACGACACGCTCGCCTGGTTTGGCAATTACGTGTAAGGGCGGGGCCGCCGGAGACACCTCTCGACCGGATGGAGACGCGATGTTCGCAAACCGCAGGACCGCGGCGTTGGGCGCTGCAGGCGCCTTGGCCCTTGCCGGGTGTGGTGCCGCACCAGCGTCCAGGGAGCGGGCGCCGGCGATAGACCGTGCGGCCGCCGTGACCCCCGGGACGCAGGCCGCCGTCTCCGACGGGACGCAGGCCGCCGTCGGCCACGGCTGGGGACCGGTGGTGGCGGGCGACGAATTTAATTATGCAGGGCCGCCTGACCCCGCGAAATGGACTGTCTACGCGGGCCCTGGGCACGCGGGCAAGGGGATCCGGAGTCCGGATGCGCTGGGTGTAGGCGGCGGGGTCTTGACTGTCAGCGGCGACGCCGCGGGCACCACTGGCGGCATGTCCGCCAGGTTTGCCCAGCAGCGGTACGGCCGCTGGGAGGCCAGGATGAAAATTGGACAGCGGGATCTGCAATATCACCCTGTCCTGATCCTGTGGCCGAACAACAACATCTCGTCCACGTGCGCCGAGATTGACTACGCAGAGGGGAGCGTTAACACCGCCCAAATCAAGTTCTTCCTGCACTACGCCTGCGGTGGCCCGAACTTCCAGACCACCGCGGCCAAGACGATCGACACGACGCAATGGCACAACTATGCAGTCGAGTGGACCCCCGCCGGAATTACCGGATACCTCGATGGGTCCTTGTGGTTTGTGGACACGAACCCGACGCATCAGCCCACGGTAGGCATGCACCAAACGGTGCAACTGGACTGGTTTCCCAACGGGACGCCCACCAAACCCAGCCAGATGCAGGTCGACTGGATCCGCGTTTACAAGTAAGCGTTGCGCTTACTCGCCCGAGGCAAATTCCGGCCGGAACGGGCCGCCAGCCTCCGACGCCCCTTCGCGGTGCCCGTCCAATGCCTTCAACGCCGCAAGGTGCTCCAGCAGGGCCCGTTCCGGATGTCCGGGATGGGCAGCCAGCTGCTGGCGCAGCAGTTCCCGTGCGCGGGCTTGTTCCGGGGCGCTGTCGTCGAGGACGGCGTCAATGATTCTGGCGGCCTGATGTCGGATTCCGGCGGCAGATGCGGCATGTTCCGCACCGGATACCAGGTTCTCGGGATCCTGTTCTTCGAGGCGTCCTGGAGTGGACGACGGCTCCACCGACATGGCTGTTCCTTTGGTCATCGTTCCGGCTGAGTCCGGAACCGGCCTGCCGCCTTCCCCCAATCCCCGGGTACTGTACCCGGGTCCTAAGACGGGCCACCGTGACAAACGTACAACGACGCCGGGCCGCCAACCCCACACGGAAGCGAAGTTTTCGCCAAGTTTCATGCACAAGGCGCCGTGCCGCTGCCCGCGGAATGCTAACGGCGGCCGGCGCCACGGGGCGTATCCGCTGCAGCGCTTGTGTTGGTCATCTGCCCGAAAAGACGCGGAAATACTCGCCGGGTAGCCTCGAACCAACGAATCCGTTCGAAAGGTAGTACGCCATGCGTGTTGGACTGATCCGGGTGATGACGACGTCGGACCGACGCCTGCTCCACGCCCACGGGAAACTCCTCCAGGAAGCATTCGGATTTACCGTCACATCCCGCTGTATTCCGGACCAGCCGTCCGGCGTCTACGACCAGGCGTCGCTCGAATCTGCGGCCCCCAAGGTTGTCCGGCTGGCGAGGGTCATGGCGGGGGATGCTGACGCCCTGATTATCAGCTGCGCCTCCGACCCCGGGCTGGCCGCCACCCGGGCAGCCGTGGATATCCCGGTCATCGGGGCGGGCTCCGCAGCCGCGGCCGCGGCTCTGACCTTCGGCGGCCGGATTGGAGTTTTGGGTCTCGGCGCACACGTACCGGGCCCGATCTCGGATGCACTGGGCGAACGCATGCTGCTCATTGACGGGCAGGGAAGGATCGAAACACCCGACGCGTTCCTCATGCCTGCCGGGATTTTCGACGCCCTCGCCGCGGCCCACATGCTGGTTGACGCCGGCGCCGACATGATCGTCCAGGCCAGCACGGGCCTGAGCAGCATCGGCATGGCGGACGTGCTCCGCCGCCGGCTCGGGGTTCCGGTGATCGACGCCGTGACGGCGGCCGGGTCAATGCTGGTCTCAGCGGTAGCCGCCCGGGAACTTCAAGGGGTTTGAGTCCTGCCGCCTGTAGCGGCGCGTCCTCGGCCAACACCAAGGCAGCCCCGCGCCGCAATACGGCGCGGGGCTGCCTGGCGATTTGCCGGTCCTACTTGTAGACGCGGACCCAGTCGACCTGCATCTGTGAAGGCTTGGTGGCCGACCCGTCGGGGAACCAGTCCAGCTGCAGTGTCTGGTGCATGCCCACGGAGGGCAGGTGCGCGGGGTTCGTGTCGGAGAAGGTCTTCACGCCGTCGATGTAACCGGTGATGCCGGCCGGGGTCCACTCGACTGCATAGTTGTGCCATTGCGTCGTGTCGATCGTCTTGGCCGCCGTGGTCTGGAAGTTCGAGCCGCCGCAGGCATAGTGCAGGAAGAACTTGATCTGTGCGGTGTTGGTGCTGCCCTCGGCGTAGTCGATCTCGGCACAGTTGGGGGAGGTGTTGTTGTTGGGCCACAGGATCAGCACGGGGTGGTACTCCGGGTCCCGGGCGTTGGTCCGCATGCGCGTCTCCCACTTGCCGTATTTCTGCTGGGCAAATTTGGCCGACATGCCGCCCGTGGTGCCGGCCGAGTCGCCGCTGACCGTGGCCACGCCATTGGCAACCGACCAGGCCTGCGGGCTCCTGACACCGTTGCCGGCATGTCCGGATCCCTTGAAGACGCTCCACTTGGTGGAGTCGGGGGCGCCGGCCTTGGAGAACTCGTCGCCCGCGACAACCGCACCCCAGCCCCGTGCCGTGGCGGCCTGGGCAGCGACGGGCGCCGTTACCGCCGTCGGCGCCGGAGCGGCTGCCGCTTGGGCGCCAGCTGCCGGAGCAACAGGCGCGGCGGCCCGTGCAGGTGCCCCAAGGGCTCCGGAAGCCGCATCGGCTCCGGGAGCCGCAGGTGGGCCGGCGGTACCGGTGGCAGGCTTGGGGGCCGAGGGGACCGCCGGCTTCGGCGCTGCGGCCACCGGGGCCGTGGCCTTCGCGGCAGGATGCGCGGCCTGGGTTGCCGCCGAGGACGTGGAGTCCGCAGCGGAATGCGCGGCCCCGGTGGCCGGTGAAACTGCTGCGGCGCCCGTCGCGGGTCCGGCGCTGCAGCCGGTCAGGGACAGTGCGCCCAGGCTCAGAGCAATCGCTACTTTGTTCAGCTGTGGTGCCGTGGAGCGTGCCTTCGGCCGTGCATCTTTGAACGTTGATTTATTGAACAGCGGTGTTTTATTGAACAACGGACCCCTCCGGGCTTTCGTGGCTGGCACGCACAACCGACGCTGCCAGGGCGGCGGATAATGCGGGAAGTTTCATCCGGCCCCTGCCGCAAGGCAGGGGCGAGCAGACGCCGAACGGCGCAACGGGGCCCTGCAAAGGGGCGGTCCGGGGCCCTGCATTCGGGCCGGGCCTCGCGGCCAGCGGCCAACGTTACCGGACCGTTACCTCGGCCCGCAAACCTCCCGGATGCATGACGTTCCGCACGCCGCCTCCGCCCGGGGTGCCGCGCTACACGCAGCTGGGCTGATATGCCGGGTTGCCCGGGCGGCCGGCCGGCTGACGAAGAGCGTCGGACACGAGACGCTGGGTGACGGGGTCGTTGGGCGCCTGGTCATGGTCAATCACGTCTGCCGGGCACTTGTCCTGGATGGTGATATTGGTGACCTGCTGGGCCGGGCCGGCGAGGAACTGGCTGGGGTAGGGCGTCACCACCTCGTCGTGCGTTGTGGAGATCACCGTGTAGGCCGGACCGGGAACCGTGTCGCCAATGGAGTTGAGCTCGGTGAGGAACGGAGAACCAGCCTGCTGGTCGGCGCAGGCCTGGCAATTCGACCCTCCCACTGAGGTGGCCGGCGGAACGGCGTCCGGTGTCGGCGTGATGAGCCCGCGGGTTCCGTGGTTGGACGGGGCGATGCCCACAAGGTGGTTCACCTTGTCCGCGCCTCCAAGGAATCCGAGGTAGTAGCGCGGCATCATGCCGCCCTGGCTGTGGCCCACGAGATTAACTTTCCTGGCACCCGTCGAGGCCAGTACCTTCTCGACAAACGGGGCGAGCTGACGGGCTGAGTCTGCCACCGGGCCGGTGGCGTCGACGCCGTTGGTCGCACCGTAGTTCAGCGCGAAAACGCAGTAGCCCTGGCTCTTTAGCGCCGGCGACATCGTCGCCCAGTTCTTCGCCATGTTCTCGAAGGTTCCCGGCACCAGGACCACCGGGTAGGGGTGGGCTGCCGAGGGCTTGCAGGACCAGTCATTCGCGCCGGGCGGCGAAACGTCAATGGTGTCGGCCTGGGCCGCCGGCACACCCATCAGGGATGCGCCAAGCAGCGCCAAGGTCGCAGCTGCCAGCGTTGCGAATGCTGCGGGCGTTTTCGGGCATGGCACGGATTACCTCTTCGGTTGGACGCGTCATCTGTGACGGTCTGTGGGAATGGAAGTGAGGTAGGGATCAGCCCCCGTTGTGATCCGACTCACGTCTCTCAATTCACGCTAGGGAAGGTGCTCCGCGGATCGCTCCAACATGCACGTTTGTGCATGCATTTTTCGACGGCAATGGTAAATGGTGACAGTTGGGGTCGCGTGGGGAGACTGCTGCACAGTTGTGCAGGTACGGGCATGCCGCCCGCCGTCGCCTCCGGCCACCTCACTCTCCGGTCACCTCACTCTCCGGGCGGGAAATCGTAGGAGGCGTGGATCGTCGCCGGCGCGGTGCCGTAGGACAGGACGATCTCGTCGTGCGCCTTGAACGGGAGGTCCCGGATCCCGGCGTCGAACTTCCGGCCGTTCACGTAAACGGTCCAGCCTTCCAGTGAACCCCCACCGGTGCCGGGGGCGCCGGTGCCACCGAGGACGCCCCACTCCGTCAGGAGCTGCCCGAGGGTGAAGGCCTGGCCGGCGGTGGGTGACTCGATGTGGACCACGCCCGTGGTGTCGTGGGTGTGCAGTGCTGAGATGCCGTTGGCCCTGTGGTCAGCTCCGGCGGTGATGCCGATATTTGCCGGCACCGCGATGGGCTTGCCTTCCTTCAGCACGTCCAGATGTGCGTGATAGTGGTCCACGTTGCCCTCCGCCGTCAGCACCGTGAGGCCGGCCTGGGTGATCCGGCCGGGCGCCCCCGTGATGTCTAAAGCAAAATCAGGGGCCGGCGCCGCGGATGCCGCAGGTGACTCAGGCGACGGTGCGGTAGATGGCGCAGGGGCGGCGCACCCTGCCACCCCCAGCGTCATGGCGGAAAGTGCGATGGCGAGTGTCAGCTTGGTGTGCATGGTTGCGTAAACCGCTTTCGATCGGAGGCTTGCCAGTTCAGTCTAGGCAGATGGTCCGGGCCCGCCGCCCAGGACGGCTTGGCACCGCGTTTCCGCCGGGAGCCGCGAGGGGAAAGAATGGGCAGGTGAGTGATGCCGGCGAATTCATCGACCTCTCGCTGCAGCGCGAAGCTTCCGGGCGCCGCGCTGAGCAGCTTCAGGCGCGGCTGGAAACGGAGCCGGCGGGCAGCGGCCTCCGGTTCTACGGCACGTCCGTGGGCGCCGTGCGCGGCACGGTCCGGGATGCCGGCCGCCGCTATCCCGGGCTGTCCCGCGATGAGGTCACTTTGCTGAGTTCCGAACTGTGGGGCTCCGGGCCCGGAGGCTCCGGCCGGGGGCCTGCGCCGGTTTTCGAGCGCCGGCTGGCCGCCGTGGTCCTGCTCCAGGCCAACGTGAAGCTGCTGACCAACTCCGACCTCACCCGGCTGGAGGGCTTCATCCGGCAGGCGCGGGTGCGGGACCTTGTGGATCCGCTCGCCGTCGACGTCGTCGGACCCCTGGTGGACGGACTCGATGTTCTGGCCAGGGTGCGGGCCGACAGCGTGCTGGACCGGTGGGTGCGCGAGCCCGATGCCTGGCTGCGCCGGGCCGCGCTTCTCTCGCCGTTGCTGGCGCTGCGCGCGGGCGCGGGGGACTGGGGCAGGTTCGTCCGGCACGCCAACGCGGTGCTCGGCGAACCGGGCGGCATGTTCGACGCCGACGGCACGGCTGTCCGGGATGCCGTCTCCCGGGTCCTGGCAGAGATGGCAAAGCGGAGGCCGGAGCTGCAATTCACATCCGTTGGAGAATGACGATCCGAACCTTCGCCGCCGGCTCGGCTTTGGTCCGGGCATGTAGACCTTCGGACTGTCAGGCCGTCGGACCCCCCGGATCGCCCTGCTCGACGGCGCTGCCGGAATTTCCGGACTTGCCGCCAGCATTTGCCGGGACCGCGAAAGTCCTCGCCGCCCGTGACCCGGCGACTGCGCTCGCGGCTATGGTGACAAGCGCTCCCACCAGCAGGGCCGCGGCCTCGCCTGGGAGCAGGACCTGAAGCTGCGTGCCGATGCTCGCCGCAGCCACCGGTACGCCAAGCTGCGCCGCTGACAACACCGCCAGCGACAGCGGGAGTCCCAGGAAAGCCAGGTCGGCGTGCGCCAGCAGGGCCCCGGCCCCCAGCAACAGGCCGAGGGCCATCATGTCCGGGTGCCCGGCCAGGTCCTTGAGCGTCAGCGATGCACCCAGCCACACGAAGAAGAGCGGACCCAGGAAGCCGTCGCTGAGCGCGAACAGTTGCCGGGCCAGCCGCCGCGGTTCGCCGACCGCAGCCATCACCAGGCCGAAAGAAAAGCCTGCCATCATCACAGACACATTGCTCCACGTCGCGACACCGGCCAGGGTGAAGAGCACGGCCAGCTGGATCCGTAGCTCCAGGGCAAACTTGCGGCTTTCCGAGAGCCGGTGCACGCGCCGACGGATTCCCTGGCGCTCCAGCCAGCGCAAGCCGACAAAGAGCACTACCGCGCACCCGGTCACCGCGAGGACACCCAGCGCCGCCTGGACTGCGTGGGGCGGATCCACCAGGAGCGGCAACGCCACAATGCAGGCTGTGTCGGCAATTGCCACCTGCGCTGTCATAGCGACGACATCTGGCCCGCCGAGGCGCAGGGAATCGACGATTGGAAGCACCAGGGCTGCCGACGAGGACGCCAGCAGCACGACGTAGAGGGGAGCATGTCCAGTCCCGAACAGCAGTCCGATGCCGGTTCCGACCACCACCGCTGCCGCTGCGGCCACCATCGCCCGGCGGGAGCCTTTGCCGAGGGCGCCACGGATGTGCGGATCCCGCACGGGAACGTGGGTGCCTGCCACGAACATCATCAGCGCAAACCCGATATTGGCCAGCAGGGTGAACGTCGGGTCCGCGGGGTCCACCAGGGCCAGCCCTGAGCGCCCGATCGCGATGCCGGCCAGCAGCTCACCCAGCATGACAGGCAAGTGCCAGCGCGCCGGCAGGGCCAGCAGGGGGCCAGCCAGGGCGATGACGGCGATCAGCGCCAGGGACAGGAAGGTCACGGTTCGCGGCGGCCGGCCGGCGCCGGGCCTGACCGCCGTTCCACCACCGCGTAGGCCTTGCCGTCCAGGAAGGCCCAGTCGTTGACAACCATGTACCCGAGCGCGTCCACCCGGTCATTGAGGATGTGCTCGTCGAAACCCCCGTCGCGCGGTTCCGCGTCCCAGGTGCTCACGTGGACGTCCCCGCCGTCGAGGATCAGCAGCTCGGTGTTGACGTCGAAATCCTCTTGGGGCTGAGTGCTCAACTGGCAGATGGCGACACAATGGCTGTTCATTTTCGGGCCTCCGCTTCCGGTGGTGCTGATGGCATCATCCTATGTTCGGAAACGGCGCCGCCCTATGGGCAAAATTGCGGCCCGGCATCATGGCTCCGTTACCTGAATGTGACTTTCGGGTGCGGTTCGCGCTACGGTTAATGAGTGCCTGTTGTCTCCGATACGGGCGCTCCCCAGCCGATTGCCTAACTCTGCCGCGGCCCGGGGGTAACTCGCATCAACGTCCGGCAGAGACGGGGAAACCACTTTTGACCTGCTGATATGCAGGTCTTGGGGTGAAGCCGCACAGTGCCCGCAACGACGGGCCCGGGAGTGCGGCCGGGTGCCTCCCATCCGAATCCGACAGCTCACCTCGCAGGCATTGGGAGAGGCTACATTTTTCATGACTTCAGTCAATACTTTTGCGCGCCATGCCGCCGTCCTCGCCGCCGCATCCGGCCTGGTCCTGACCAGCGGAATGGCGGCCAACGCCGCCACCGCCCCCGTGCAGCGTGACTCTGCTCCGGCGTCGAACGTCGACATCGCCGGACAGGTCAGTGCCCCCGTCAGTGCCGATTCAAACGTCAAGATCAGCTTCGATCGCCCCGCAGTGGATTCTGTTGCCGCGCCGGTCATCGAACAGCCCGTCGCGCCGGCTCCGGCTCCCACTGCAGCCCCGGCGGCGGCGGCCAAGGCTCCGGCCAAGCCGGTCATCCAGGTGCAGGCCGCTCCGGCAGCAGCTCCGGCAGCAGCGCCGGCCGCGGCGCCCGCGGGCGGACGCAACGCCATCATGCTCTCGGCCGCCTACAGCCAGGTGGGCATCACCCAGGACTGCACTGCCATGGTGGAAAAGGCCCTTGGCGCCGCGGGTAAGCCCGTTGGCGACATCGGTCCCCGCGCGTTCCTTGGCCTTGGAACCGTTGTAGCGACGCCGCAGCCCGGTGACATGGTGGTCCAGTCCGGCCACGTCGGCATCTACGCCGGCAACGGCCAGGTGGTCAGTGGCGGCATGAACGGCAAGAACCAGACCATGGTCCACCCGCTGTCCTGGCTCACCGCGACCGGCGGCGTGACGTTCGTCCGCGCCTAAGCCGCACGGCCCCGACCCGGGGCCAGACAGTCCGGAAAGACCGGCGGTCGAGTTCCCTTGGGGGCAACTCGACCGCCGGTCTTTCCTGTCTCCGCATTCGGGGGTCCGGGATCCCGATGGCATAGCTTTCCCCGGCGCAGGGTCCTCAGGGATTCCCGCTGCCCATGAGCGGAAGCGTCAATTTCATGACGGTTCCCTCGCCGCCCGTCGCGGCCACCTCGACGGTGCCCCCGGCCGCGACGGCAATCTCCCGGACCAGGGCCAGGCCGATGCCAAAGCTCCGCTGTCCCTGTGAGGTGCCGGTGCCGGCCGTCCGCACGAACCGGTCAAAGATCCGGGCCTGATCGACGCCGGTGATTCCGGTCCCGGAGTCCGCCACCGTGATCACGGCGCGCTTCTGCTCGATTGAGGTCGTGATGGACACGCGGCCGCCCGCAGGCGTGTGGGCCAGCGCGTTGTCCGCCAGGGCCAGCACGGCACGCCGCAGCGCATTCGTCTCGATCCGGGCCAGCGGCCGGGCAGCGGCAGAGAATTCCAGGCGCACCTGCCGCTGCTCTGCCACCTGCTGGAGGCTGCCGGCGACGCTGGCGGCAGCGTCGGCGAGGTCGGCAGGGGGCGCGGAGCGGTCCGGGGCCTCCGCGGTTGCCGCGAGGAGCAGTTCGTTGACAATCCCTGTCAGCGTCGCGGCGTCCTCCCGGATCCGGGCCAGGTCGTGGCTTTGCCTGGAGCCGGGCACAGTGTTGCGCTGGGCCAGCTGGATCCTGGTGTCCAGGATGGTCAATGGCGTGCGCAATTCGTGGCTGGCGTCCTGGACGAAACGCCGCTCCCTTGCCAGGGCATCACTGAGGGGACGAATCGCGCTGCGCGCGCTGAGCCACCCGACGATGCCGGCCAGCAGGATTCCCGCTACCCCGGCGATGATCATGGCTTCGAGGACATCCTTGGAATCCAGGTAGGTGTAGGCCGTCCCGGCCGTCGCCGAGCCCGGCACTTCAGGATGGGCCAGTTGGTTCGTGAGGTACAGTGCCGTGGCGGCGAGCAGCCCGAGAACCATGACCGCGCACGCAGCACTGATCCGCACCGCGACCTTGAGGGAAGCCTTGCGCAGGATGGAGTGGTCCGGATTTCCGCCGGCCGGCCAGCCGTCACTCATGGGCTTCGCCGATCTGGTATCCGAGGCCGTGCACCGTGCGGATCACGGCTTTGGAGATCTTCCGGCGCAGGTGATGAACATAGGTATCGATCACGCCGGGCTGTTCCGAGGCGTGGAAGCACGCCGCGAGGAGCTCATCCCGGGTGAAGACGCGGTCCGGTTCCGCAGCAAGGGCTGCCAGCAGCTGGCCTTCCTTTGCGGTCAGTGACACCGTTTGCCCGTAGACGGAACGGACGGAGCGCTGCGTTGGATCCAGTTCCCAGTCCCCGATCGCCACCGGTGCCGGGGCCGGGGGAGTGAAAGTCCGCGTCAGTGCGCGCAGGCGTGCTGCCAGTTCGCCGGCATCGAACGGCTTGGTCACGTAATCGTTGGCGCCGGCGTCCAGGCCCCTGACTTTTTCGTCGGCATCGCCCAGCGCGGTCAGGATCAGGATGGGCGTGGCAATGCCTTTCGACCGCAAAGCCGTGATGAGGGCGATGCCGTCCATGGCGGGCAGCCCGCGGTCCACCACCATGACGTCCCAGCTCCCGGTCAGCCCGTGGTGGAGGCCGTCGCGGCCGTTGGTGACCAACTGGATCCGGTAGTCCGGGTCCAGGAGCTCGGCGATGAGCGGTCCCAGGACGGCGTCGTCCTCGACGAGCAGCAGGGACGGAAGGTCAGTGGAGGTCATGTCAGCTATTCTTCCGCGGCCATTTCCTCAGTCCGCAGTCCGGCCCCAGGTTCTTCTGCCGTGTCGCCGGCGGCTTTGTCTGCGGCTGCGGCGGCGCGGCGGGAGTTCCGGCGGCGTTTGAGGAGCTGTACCACCCCCGGCACGACGGAGACGAGCACCATGGCCACGACGATGGCGTCGATGTTCCTGGCGATGATGTCAAAATGCCCCAGCCAGGTGCCAAGCATCGTCACGGAGGCCGCCCAGGCGACGGCGCCGGTGATATTCCACAGGGTGAAGGATTTGTAGTCATAGCGCGCGGTCCCGGCGGTCAGTGGAGCAAACGTCCGGACCATGGGGACGAAGCGGGCCAGCACGACGGCGGCCCCGCCGTGGTGGCGGAAGAAGTCCTCCGTGGTGGTCAGGTGCGCTGTCTTCAGGATCCGGGCGTCGTCCTTGAACCATCGCCGGCCAAATTTCCGTCCGAGCATGTAGCCGACCTGGTCCCCGGCGACCGCGGCCGCGGTGACGACGCCGATCAGCACTGGCAACGTCAGTTGCAGCTGCTGGTGCAGAAGTCCTGCGGTGAACAACAGGGAGTCGCCGGGCAGGAAGGGAAAGAGCACGCCCGATTCGATGAAGACCATCACGGCGATCACACCCAGTGCGGCCGGGCCCAACCCGGCGAGCAGGCTTGCCGGGTCCAGCAGGGACAATGTTCCGGCGGCGTGGACGGCCGGAAGGGAGGCAAAAACGTCCAGGACGGGCATTCTCATTTCTCCTCGGCGCCCAGCGGCCGGCTGCCCGAACGGGCCCGGATCCGCTCCGCTATCCGTGGCGCGAGAAGGTTCCACAGTCCCGCGAGCAGGACCACGGCTGCGCTCGAGGCCAGGAACGACGCCGCGACATCCGTGGGGTAGTGGACGCCGATGTAAAGCCGTGACCAGGCTACGACGAGGGCCAGGAACGACGCCGCGACGGCCGTGACCTTGGCCCAGCGGGTTCCACGGGCCAGGAAGTACACTGCGAATCCCAGTGCCACAGCAAAGGACACGTGGCCGCTCGGGAAGCTGTTGGAACCCGTTTCCGGAGCCAGGGGATCGAACAGCAGGGCAGGGCTGGGCCGCTGGCGGGCCACGAGGAGCTTGAAGAATTCACTTGCCACCCAGCCGGATGATGCCACGAGGCCGAAGGCAATCGCCTTGGCCAGGCCGCCGCGGAACAGCCAGATGTACAGCGCCGCGGCGCCGATCAGCGCGAGGCCCGCCACCGGGCCAAACACGACATTCAGCGCCATCGCGACGGCGGTCAGGGCAGCGGCGTGGTGCTGGCTCAGGTCCTGATCGACCCCGAGCTCGGCGGCGCTGAAGCCGGGTGTCAGCTGCGCCGCCAGGCCCAATGCCACGACGGCGGCCGACAGCAGGACGCCCAGCACTAACCAGTGGCGGACCTGGGGGAGGGCCCACAGCCGGGGACCCGCGGCGGGGCGCACGGCGTCGGGACGGCTTGGTGCTCCACTTCGGCTGAGTGCTCCAGCACCGCCCAGCGGCGCATCGCTCTTAACAGGGGCAGGTCCAGTCATGGGATCCTCCGGCTCGGGACAAGGGCGCCCGGACAGGCGACGACTCCCACTCTTCCGCCAGCCCGTTAAGAAACGCTTAAGAAAGTGACGCGTCGCCGGCCGCAGCGGTGTGCCGCAAGCCCGGCTGCTCCGTGCCGGCTACGCGGCGTAGCGCAACAGCGCCACCCCGTTGCCGAAGGCGCGCGTCTCCAGCAGCCGGAGATGGGCCATGCTGTCCGCAGCCTTGAACGGGGGCCGGCCCCGTCCGATCAGGACCGGATGGACGTACAGCCAGTATTCGTCGATCAGCCCGAGCCGCCGGAAGGTGTCGGCCAGTTCTGCCCCGCCCAGGGCCAGGTCCCCGCCCGGCTGCTCTTTCAGGGCCAGCACTTCTTCCGGCACCACCTCCCGGACCACGGTGGTGTTCCAGGCGGCAGATGTCAGCGTCCGGGAGTAGACGATCTTGGGCATGTCCCGCCAGATCCGGGCGAACTCGGCCATCACTGAGCCGGCGGCCGGGTCCTGGTCCGCGGTGGGCCAGAACTCTTCCATCAGCTCGTAGGTGACGCGGCCGTCAAGGAAGGCACCCATGGTGCTGAGCTGTTGGTTGAAATGGCGGTGCAGCTCGTCGTCGACCATGTGCCAGCTAATGTCGCGGTCCGGGCCCTCGAAGAATCCGTCGAGGGACACCTGCATGGCCAGGATGATTTTGCGCATCGCCGCTCCTTACGTTTTCACCAGCGTACGCCGCTGCTTCGGAGGGCAGACCCACTTTTTCCCGGAGCCGTACCCTTGCGCGGGAAGCCGCCAGGGGGAAGAATGCTGGAAGTCTATGGCCCCACCGCGGTCAGTCACCTTCGGGGAAGCATGATGCCTGCGAACGATTCGAACAACAGCACGGGGCCGGTCCCGAAGCCTGAGCCGGCGCCGCGCCACTACCGCTCCGGCGGGCACCGGGCCAACGACGGTTCCCGGCCCGGTCCGCGGTCCCTCGCCCGGCGTGCGGGAAGGACCCGGCGACAGTATCTGACGGCGGCCGCCGTCGCACTCGCCCTTGTGGGTGCCGGCGTCTATGCAGGCGTCCAGGCGGCGCTACCCGTTGACCCGCCGGCCGCTGCAGCGACGCCGCCGGCGCCGGTCACGGATGCCGGCCGGACCGTTCCGCCTGCGTCTGACCTGCCCGCAACTGCTTCGCCAACTACTGCTTCGCCCGCGGTCGGCGCCGTCTCGGCGGCCGCCGGGAAGCCCGCTGAGATCCCCGCCGTGCCTGCCGTCGCGGTCCCGGCCATTGACGCGGAACTGGACAGCCAGATCAACGGGATCATCGCGGCCAACGGTGCCTATGCCCTGGGGGTGTCCTTGATCGATGTCTCCGACGGCGTGGTCCATGGCTATGGGATCCAGGACAAGTTTGTGGCCGCCAGCACGGCAAAGATTCTGGCCGCGTCGGCGTATTACCACCTCGTTGAGACCGGCCGCGCCTCGCTGACCGCCCCCATGGGCAACTCGACGGCCGGTACCCAGATCCGCCGGATGGTCCAGCAGAGCAACAACGACTCGTGGGCACTGATCCTGCGGGCGGTCGGCGCGCGGGGCATCACGGATTACGCCGCCTCGATCGGGATCACCTACGACCGCACGGTCAACCTTCTGACGCCCGCAGAAATGGCGAGGACCCTCCAGTTGCTCTACACGGGACAGCTGCTCAATGCCCGCAACACCGCCCAGCTCTTGTCCTATATGCAGAACACCAACTTTGAGACACTGATCCCGCCGGCGGTTCCGCCCGGAGTAGGGGTTCACCACAAGTACGGGCTGCTGTTCGGAAACCTGCATGACGCGGCCGTCCTGGACAAGGACGGCCGCGCCTTCGTGTTCGTCGTGTACACCCGCGGCAGGAATTACTCCGATATGGGCCCCCGCACCCAGATCATTCAGCAGCTCACCCGGACCGTGACCGCCGCCCTGTTCTGATGGTTGAGGTTCTGACGCCTGCCGCTGTTAGACGGACACCGGCCCGGCGGCAGCGCGTTCCTTCTCCCTGGTCTTCCTGGACTTGGCGAACCGGAGATAGAGCGAGGGCACGATGAACAGATTGAGCAAGGTGGAGGTGACCAGGCCGCCCAGGATAACCACGGCCATGGGGTGTTCAATTTCATGGCCCGGGATGTTGCCCATGACAACCAGGGGTACCAGGGCAAGCCCGGTGGCCAGGGTGGTCATGAGGATGGGCGAGAGCCGCTCCGCCGCCCCGCGCATCACCAGGTCGCGGCCGAAGGTTTGGCCTTCAAAGGTTTCCAGATGCTGGCAGTGGTTGATCAGCAGGATGCCGTTGCGCGCGGCGATCCCCATCACCGTGAGGAAGCCAACGAGGGACCCGAGGGACAGGACGCCGCCGGTCATGTAGGCGGCTATGACCCCGCCCACCAGGGCGACCGGCAGCGTCAGCAGCGACAGGACGGCCAGCCGCCAGCTGCGGAAGGACGCCTGCAGCAGCAGGAGGATCAGGACAAGTGCCGCCGCGGAGTAGATCATCAGGCGGTTCGTTGCCGCCTCGCGTTCGGTGTATTCGCCGAGCAGCTGCACGCTGTAGCCGGTGGGGAGCTCCAGGCTCTCCAGCCGCGATTTCAACTCACCGACCACTGTTCCCATGTCCGCACCGTTGGCCAGGAAGGATCCCACCTCGACGCGGCGGGATCCGTTGGTGCGGTCGATCTGGTTCGGCGTAGCCTGCAGGCTCACGTCCGCGACGTCGGCGAGGCGCACCCGCGCTCCGCTGGGCGTATCGATGGGCAGATCCTCGATGCTGGTGACGGAGGAGCGGGTGGCCGGGGTGCTCCAGACCTGGACGTCGTAGGCCCGGCCGTCCCGGAAGACGTCGCCGACCTCCTCGCCTGCCACGAGTGTCGCGGCCGCGCGCCGGACATCGCCCGGTTTGAGGCCGTACTTCTGCGCCGCGGCCAGATTAACCGTCACGGCAATCTGGGGGACTTCCACCTCGAGGGACACATGCGGGTCCTCGGTGCCCTCAATCGAGTCCATGATGGTCTTGACCCGTTGCGCCTGTTCCCGGAGCACATTGAGGTCGTCTCCGTAGACCCGGACCAGGATGGGTTCGCTGGCGCCGGTGATGACCTCTTCAATCCGCTCCTTCAGATAAGTCTGGACGTCACGGTGCAGCCCCGGGTAGCCGTTGACCACGTCCTCCACGGCGGCCACTGTCGCGTCGTAGTCGGCGTGGCGGTCGATGCTGATCCAGTGTTCGCCGGCATTGACACCGACGATCTCGTCCGCGGCAAATGCCTGCCCGATGTGCGTGCCGCAGTTCAGGACGCCGGGGACCTTGAGGAATTCCTCACAGCCGCGCTGGGAAATCCTGAATTCTTCGGCGGCAGACGTACCCGGTTCGGAGATCCAGTGCATCAGGAAGTCCCGTTCCTTGAACGTGGGGAACAGGGAAGAACCCATCAGGGGAGCGAGGACCAAACCCACCACCGCCAGCACGCCAAAGCCCGCGTAGCCGAACCGGGGCCGGTTCATGGCCTTGGACAGGGCGGCGTGGTAGCCGCGTTTGAGCACCCGGACCAGCGGCGCATCGCGTTCTTCGAGTTTGGCGTTGCCCAGCAGAATCAGGGCAAGAGCCGGCGTCACTGTCAGCGCCACGAACATCGAGGCCAGGACAGCCAGGGTGTAGGAGACGGCCAGCGGCCGGAAGAAGACGCCGGTCAGACCGTCCAGGAAGAAGATCGGTACGGCGGCGACCACAATGATCAGGGTCGCGTAAACGATCGGGCTGCGCATCTCCAGGGAGGCTTTCAAGACCACCGATGCCGCAGATTCGTCACTGCCCCGGGCGCGTCGCTGCCGCAGGCGGCGCATGATGTTCTCGACGTCGATGATCGCGTCATCGACCACGACGCCCACCGCAATGACCAGCCCCGCAAGGACCATCGTGTTGATGGAGCTGGACGTGAAGTAAAGCACCAGTGCGGCTGTAAGCAGGGACAACGGAATGGCGATGATGCTGATCAGGGCCGTGCGCCACTGGAAGAGGAACGCGACGAGGATCATGACCACCAGCAGGCAGCCCAGCAACAGCGCGATGCTGAGGTTGGAGATCGCCTCCTCGACGAAGCTGGCGGGCCGGAAGATCGTGGTGTCGAAGTTGATGCCGCGCAGGCCCGGCTGCAGCTCGTGGAGGGCCTCCTCCACGCCTTTGGTCACGTCCAGTGTGTTGCCCCAAGGCAGCTTCTCGACGATCAGCATGAGCCCGTGACCGTTGTTGATCACGGCGTCACCAATCAGCGGCTGATGGTCCTCGACAACCTGGGCAACGTCGCCCAGGTGCAGCGCCACGCCGTCCTTTTCCCGAATCGTCACCTGGGCCAGATCCGCGGGCGTCTGGATCGGCTGGACGTGGCGGACGCCCATCCTCTGGGTCGGACTGTCAATGAAGCCGCCGGTGCCGATGAAGCGTCCCGGCGAGTACTTCAGCAGCCCGGCGTCGAGGGCGCCGGCGGTGACTTCCATGACCTGGTTGAGGGAGACGTTCTGGGCCTTGAGCTTGTCAGGCTCCACCTGGACCTGCAGCATCTGGAGCCGCTCGCCCCAGATGGCCACGTTGGCCACCCCGGGGACCCGCAGCAGACGGGCCCGGATGGTCCAGTAGGACAGCATGGACATTTCGATGAGCGAATGTTCCGACGACGTCATCCCGATCTTCATCACGCGGCTGGTCGCGGACAGCGGCTGCAGCATCACCGGCGGGGCCGCCCACGTCGGCAGCGCCGCGGTCACCGACGCCATCCGTTCCGAGACGAGCTGACGGGCGTTGAGCAGGTCAGTGCCTTGATGGAAGAGCAGCACGATCGAGGACAGCTGGGGCACGGACTTGGACCGTATCTCGTCCAGGCCCGGCATGCCGCTCACGGCGGCCTCGATCGGCACACTGACGAGCTCTTCGACTTCCTGGGCGGTCAACCCGAGGCATGCGGTCTGGATTTCGACGCGCGGCGGGGCGAATTCCGGGAAGACATCCACGGATGCGGCGCCCAACTGCAGGGAACCGAGCAGCATCACGGCGCACGCGAGGGCGACAACAACCGTCTTGAAACGGAGGCTGATCCCGATGAGCCAGCGCATGTCACTCGGCCGTATCGAATTCGGTCCCGAGAAGTTCCTCGGCACCTGTCGTGACGACGACGGTCCCTGCCGGCGGCCCGTCCGTCAGGACGGCAACGTCGCCGTTGATGCGCTGGACCGTGATCGCTTGGCGGACATAGACCCGGGGCTCAGGGTTGGTGTAGACCCACGCCTTGCCCGAGCTGTCGTACAGGATGGCCCCGTAGGGGGCAGTGAGCTTCCCGGTCTTGGGATCCACTGCAATCACCGCTGTCGCGATCCCAACCCGTTCGACGGCGTGGTCGGTGAGGGTGAGCCGGTGAAGGTCCGTGCCCGGGACTTCAGCGATCGCCGCCGGTTCGCCTTCGGACGGTGCGGCCTCCGGTGCCTGGGCGCAACCTGTAGCGGAGAGCGCCGTGAACGCCGTCACGATCAATGCAGTGATGAAAACCGCGACCTTGTTGCCCCGCGGCGAAGGTGTGGAGTTCATGACCCATCCCGGCTTTCAGTTGGTGCAGCGGTGCCCGGGCCGGCCGGCGCGCCGGGTGCCTGCTGCGGCTCGAACCGAAGCAGCACAGCGGGCACGACAAACAGGGTGAAGAAGGAAGTTGTCAGCAGGCCTCCCCAGATGATCACGGCCAGCGGCAGGATGATTTCCGCTCCGACGACGCCGCCCAGCAGGACCAGGGGCAACAGCACCAGGGCCGTGATCACGGTGGACATCAGGACGGGTCCCAGCCTCTCCCTGCTTCCGCGGACCACCAGCGCGGGCCAGGGCGCTTCAGCATCGGTTGCCCGCAGGTCCCGTACGTGGCTTGCCAGCAGGAGGGCGCCGCGGACGGCGATACCCAGGACTGCGGCGAAGGCGACCAGGGCGACCAGGGCGTTGACGCCCCCGGTGGCCTGGGCGGCCAGCACGCCGCCGGACAGTGCCAGGATCAGGCCCAGGAAGAGCGGGGCGGCGAGCCGCCAACTCCCCGTCGCCGTTTGCAGCAGCACCAGGATGCCGGCTGCGGCGACCGCAGCGAGCAGCCAGAGCCACTGGTAATTACTTTGCTGCTGGGCGTACTGGGTGAGGATCTCGGCGTGGTAGGACATCGGGAACTGCATCTGCTGCAGGGACGCGTTGATGTCACGCTGGATGTCGCCCAGCGGGCGACCCTGGATGTCAGCCTTCACGTCAATGCGGCGCGAGGTGTCATCGTGCAGGATCACGGATTCATTCCCGACCATGGTCACCTGCGCGACGTCGCCGAGGCGGGCGTGCCCGCCGTTGGGGGTGTCGATGATCAGGTTGCGGACGCTGTCCAGGCTGCTGCGGGTGGCCGCGGCGCCCTTGACGATGACGGAGAAGACTTTCTGCTCTTCGTACAGGTTGCCGACTTCAATGCCCTGCAGGAGGGCGGCTGCCGCGCGCCGGACGTCGCCGGGGACGACGCCGGCCTTTTGGGCCGCGGCGAGGTTCACCTTGACTTCGGCGATGGGCTGTTCGGCGGGCAGGTCGACGTGGGGATTAGCCACCCCGGCCGTGTGCTCCAGGATTGTTTTGACCTCCGCCGCCTTCTGCCGCAGGATCGCCGGGTCGAGTCCGAACACCCGGACGGCAAAGCCGCTGTCGGCTTCTTCCCGGATCTGGTCGATGCGTTCCTGCGGGTAGGTGGAGACCTTGCTGGTCAGGCCCGCATAACCGGCGATCACGCGGTCGACGGCGGCGGCCGTGTCGGCGTAGGCCGCCTCGGGGGCCACGGTCACCCACAGCTCGCCGGAGCTGACGTCGCCGACCTGATCGGAGGTGATTGCGCGCCCGATGTGTCCGCCAACGTTGGCCACGCCCGGCAACGTGCGCAGTTCGTCGGCCGCCGCCTCGGTGATCCGGCTCATTTCCTGGTCCGAGGTTCCGGCGATCGCGCTCCAGTGCACCACCAGGGTCTTGTCCGCCAGGACGGGCACCACGGGATGGGTTCCGGCCAGCTGGGGTGCGAGTGCCAGTCCGGCCAGCGCCACAACGGCGGCGGCGAACACCCACCGGGTTTTCCCTGCCAGTCGCTTCACGTAGCCGCCGTAGGCGCCTTCAAGCCGCCTGAGGGACCGCCTCTCCGGGGCCTTGGAACCCGCGGGAAGGACGAACGCGAGGGCGGCCGTGACGGTGAGGGCGACGATCATCGAGACAACCAGGGCGATCAGGTAGCTCTGCACCAAGGGTCCGAACAGGGCGCCGTTCTCACCCGGGATGAACAGTGCGGGCGCGAGGGCCAAAGCCATGATCAGCAGTGAGTAGAGCATTGGCGTGCGGGCTGCCCGCAGGGCGCCCGGGATCACTGAATCACGTGGCTGCCCATCCTGTGCCGGCGTGGACTCAGTCCCGCCGTCGGCCGTTTCGCGGCGGGACTTGGCCTCGGCCCTTCGTGCCCGGGCGATGCCGCTGAGGTCTTCCGCGACGTCTCCGACGATGACCGCCAGTGCCAGCACCAGGCCGGCCATGACCATGGTGTTCATCCCGGTGCCGCGCCAGTCGAGCACCAGCGCCGCCGCGGTCAGCGACACCGGGATCGTGATCAGGCTGATCAAGGCGGTGCGCCAGGAGCGGAAGAAGGCCCCAAACAGGGCGACAATGAGCAGCAGTGTCACGAGCAGGGCGGCGCCGAGCGTCCCGATTTCTTCGTCGATAAAGGACGCCTGCCGGTAGACGCTTGTATCTATCGCGACCCCGGGCAGGCCGGGCTGGAGTGCGTGCAGGGCCTCGTCAACGCCCCGGGTCACGTCCATCGTGTTGGTCTCCGGGAACTTCTCGATGACCAGCAACAACTCGGCTTCCTTGCTCAGCAGGGCATCGCCGATCAGCGGCTGGTGGTCTGTTGACACCGTGGCCACGTCTTTGAGCAGGAGATTGCCTGGCGCACCCTGGACGGGGACCTGGCCCAGGTCCTCCGGCGTGGTGATCGGCAGGACATGCTGGACACCGATCCGCTGGTGTCCCGTCTCGAAGAAGCCGCCGGTGCCGGGTGTGGACGCCTCCAGGTAGCTCAGTGGCGAGACCCACACGGAGTTGCCGGTCGTCTTGATGATTTCATCCAGCGTGACGCCCTTGGCTTCGAGCTGCGCCGGGTCCACCAGGACCTGGAGTTGCTGGTCGCGCTGGCCCCAGATCGCCACGTTGGCGACGCCTGGCACGGCCAGGAGCCCGGGTTTCATGGTCCAGCGGGCCAGGACGGACATGTCGATGGCCGACATGTCCTTGGAGGTCAGCCGGATCATCATGACCCGGCTGGTCGAGGACAGCGGTTGCATCAGCACGGGCGCCGCCGAAACATTGGGCAGTGCGCGAGCCTGGGTCAGCCGCTCCGAGACCAGCTGGCGTGCGCGGAGGAGGTCGGTCCCCGGCTTAAAGACCATCTGGATCGAGGACAGGCCAGGGACGGATTTGGACCTGATGGCCTCCACCCAGGCGACGCCGTTCAGCAGGTCGGCTTCCATGGGTGAGGTGATGAGCTGCTCAACCTCGGCGGCCGACAGTCCCAGGGCTTCGGTCTGGATCTCCACCTGGGGCGGGGCAAATTCCGGGAAGGCGTCCACGGACATGCTCGGCAGGCTGGTGAGCCCGAAGGCCAGGATTCCCGCGGCTGCTGCCAGGACCAGGAGCCTGAACTGCAGCGTCCAGCGCACGATTGCCCGCATCATGGCCGGTACCCCGCAAGCCCCACAGGAGTGTGCACGTCAAGGTCGGTGAAGCTTCGGCGTCGTCGGCAGCCCGGGCCGTCGGGATGGGCGGAGGGACGGAGCCGGTCGTGGAGCGGTCCTGCCGCGAAACCGATCACCGGGAAAAGGGTGCTGACTGCTTTTCCTGCTTGGCCAACTGCACATTTACGGTTCACGGCGCGGCTCCTCAACCTCAGGCCATAGCGCCCCCCAGCCGATAAGAGCCATAATGATCTTCGGGCACACAGGCGTCAATAGAGATACAGGTGATCGCCATGAAAGCAGTCGCAGGGGACCGCATCGTCATCCGGGGGACCACGGTCGAATCCACGGACCGGCACGGTCTGATCCTTGAAGTGAAGGGTGCCGACGGTGCGCCGCCGTACCTGGTCCGGTTCGACGACGGCCACGAGACGATCATGTTCCCCGGTGGAGATTTCGCCGTCGAAAAGGCCGCGAGCGGGCCCTAAGTCCGTTAGCGCGCCCTAGAAACTCGACGAACTTCCGGACCCGGAAAAGCTTCCGCCGCTGGACCCGTACCCGGTGGTGGTGCCGCCGCCGCGCGCGCTGCTGACGCTGCTGACGCCGCTGCTGAAGCCGGTGTTGAAGCTCGGGACCGAGAAGAAGTAGTAGGACGGGTACACCGTTCCGAGGATGCTCGGCTCGTACGTGCGGCCGTATCTTGCCTTCGTTCCCGCCTGCGCGCTGTCCATTTCCTCGCGCATGAGCCCGGCTTCCTTCTCATTGCGGGCAAAGGCCTGGATCAGGGTGTCGGCGTGACTTTTCAACAACTCCGAGAGGTGGGTCCGGGCGTCACGCAACCGGTCCAGCGCCGTTTCGGGTGTGATGGAGCCGTCCGCCAGTTCCGTCGACCAGCGCTCCATGTTACGCCGGCTTTCATCGCGGAAGGACCGCAGTGCCACCGCCGTCGCTGAGGTTCCCTCGGCCCGGCGCTGGCTGAGCAGGTCTTCTACGCCGTCCAGATCGTTGCGGAACGGCGCGAGCTGGCGGTCCCAGGCGGCCGCCCAGGACGAGCCCCGGTTGAGCAGGGCATTGGTATCGGCGATCACGTCGTCCAGGGCGTCGAGTTCGGCCGCGGCATCGGCGTAACTCCGGACCAGTTTGAGGTTGGGCCGGCGGCTCAGGTCCCGGCTGCCAAGGGCGTGTACCTGGTTGGAAAGTTCGGTGGCCGTGCCGTAGCGGTTCACGAACGTGCGGTGTTTTTCCAGCACCGTGCTCCCGTACCGGGAGGACTCGGGAATGGTGCTGGCGTTGAGCTCGGTCACCTGCAGGTCCATGCTGACACTGGCGTAGCTGGCGTCGCCCCGGGCCAGTTCCTTCCGGCTGGACACCCGGGTCCGCCACCGCACGATCAGCCACGCCGCGGCTGCGCAGACCGCGGCGGCCACCGCCGCCCAGGCTGTGACGAGGAAGGCTGTGGAACGGTACCACGGCTGATTGATGAGTTCGGCGCCGCGGCGGATCCCGGCAATGGTGCCCTCGGTCCACTGCGCGTCGCGAAGCAGCTCTTTGGCGGCGCTCTGGATGTCCTCGCGCTGTTCGGGGGAGACCTTCCGGTCCTCACCCATGTACGTCCCCACATGCCGGCCCACCGGATCCAGGGCGAAGATGAACAGTCCGTCTGCCCACTTCTGCCCGTCAGCACTGATCCATTCGGGATGTTCGGTGCGGGCGAACCGCAGGACTTCTTCGTTCAGATTGTCGGCGGCAGTGCCGTTATAGGTGTACACCGCAACTTTGGTGGGCTCATAAAAGTCGGTGGCCTGTACCGCCGGCAGCAGCGTCCGCTGGTCCAACACCCCGGCGCGGTCTTCGACGACGACGGCGGTCGGCGTCGTGGCGAGCGCGGCCGGGGCGCCGCCGAGAAGGCCGGCCATCAGTACAACAGCAGCGGCGAGGGCGTTGCGCATGATTCCCATTTTCCGAGCGTAGTGGCTGGCTTCGGCCGCGTCGACGCGGACGCCGCGGAAAGGGGACGAAAGACATCGTGACCGTGCGCTGGACGGCGTCCATACTTTGGCCATGAGGCCGCCGCCTGAAGGACCGCCGGAGGAGCCCGGCCCGGAAAAGCCGGGGGAGGCGGGGGAGCCGCGCCGCACCAGGCCTGGCCGGACCCTGCTGGCCATCATGGCCGCGATCGCGGTGATCGTGATCATCGCGCTGGCAGTGGTCTTCACCCGCAGGGAGCCCGCGCCCCTGGCCGAGTCAACGCCCGCCGGCGTCGCGCAGCGCTATGCCGCAGCCGTCATTGCCGGGGATGAGACGGCCGCCTCTGCCTACCTGACGCCGGCCGCCCGGAGCAAGTGCACAACCGGGGCCCGCCCTTCGGCCCGGAACCTGCGAGTCACGCTGGTGTCCACCACCGAGCGGCCGGAATCCGCGGACGTGAGGGTGCTCATCACTGTGTCCGAGCCGGGCGGTCCCTTCGGCAGCGCCGAATACCAGGTGGAGGACGCGTTCGATCTCGTTCGGGCGGGCAATGGCTGGCTGATCGACACCGTGCCCTGGCCGCTGGCAGTGTGCACCGGCGAGGCGAAGCAATGAGCGCCCAAGGGACAGTGCGCCGGCTCATCACCTACGAGCTGCTGTTCGCACTGGTGGTGACAACCGCCGTCGGGCTCAGCGGACTGCTGGGCCGCCTGCTGGTGGCGGGGACAGAGCTGGCCCCGGACGACGTCGCCGGGCTCGCGCGCTCGCTGGCGTTCGCCCTGATTGGCGGGCCGCTCGCGGCCCTTTTGTGGTAGGCGGTGTGGCGGCGGCTCGAGGACCCGGAGGAGCGGTCCGCCATCGGCTGGGGTCTCTACCTGGCAGGTGCCTACCTGCTCGCAGGGCTGACCGGCCTGTCCTGAGCCTGGTCGGGCCAGGCAACCGAAGGACTCTGGTCAGCCGGTTGCGGCGGCGCTAATCTGATCCGTGCCGGCTCCCCGGCCGGCCACAACAACGGAGAAATCAGGGATGCACCATGGCTGGCAAGTATGAGGTCTACAAAGACAAGTCCGGCGGATTCCGGTTCCGGCTTAAGGCCTCCAACGGCGAGGTGATCGCCTCCTCGGAGAGCTACAAGACCAAGGCGAGTGCCATGGGCGGGGTCGAGTCCGTCAAGAAGAACGCGGCCTCGCCGGTGGTCGATCTGACGGAGGCAACTGCTGAGAAGGGGTGAACCCGCAGGGCACGCGTCCGGTTGGGCCGGTCACCGCCTAGGATTGCCGCATGTCTACTTATGAAGTTACCCGCAGCGCAGTCATTCCAGCCCCGGCGCAGGACATCTTTCCGCTGGTCAACAGCTTCCACGAATGGACCAAATGGTCCCCTTGGGAGGCCGTTGATCCGGCCATGGAACGGAGCTACTCCGGCAGCGACTCCGGCGTCGGTGCCAAATACACCTGGAGCGGAAACCGCAAGGCAGGCTCCGGCACCATGGAAATCGTGGACACGGCCGAGCCGCGCAACATCAAGATCCGTCTGGAATTCACCAAGCCCTTCAAAGCGGTCAACCCCACCTCCTTCACGTTCGCGCCCTCCGGTGACGGCACCCAGGTCACCTGGACGATGACCGGGGAGAACAAGGGCATCGGCAAAGTGTTCGCCCTGTTCATGAACATGGACAAAATGGTCGGCGCTGACTTCGAAAAGGGCCTGGCCGCGCTGGCCGGCGCCGTGAAACAGCGACAGGCCTGAGCGGGGGGACGCCGCCGGGCGGGCCGTTCGGGCCGGGCGGCTCGTCATTCCCGGCACGTTGGCCGGTGTGCTGCTGCCGTTCAGGCCTGCCCGGTGGTCCGGACCAGTTCCGGGTGATGAATCCGGGCGACCTCGGGGTGGGCCCGCAGCCAGCCCTTGAGCACGTTTGCGCCGTAGGACGCGAGCATCGGATTGTCCGGATCATCGGTGACCCCCCGGGACCGGGCCGCGAGTGCGGGAGGCAGGGGCACTGGCTCAATGACGGCGTCAAGCCGGGGCGAGAAGAAGAAGGGGACCGTGTAGCGGTCGACGCCGGCCGGGGGCGCCTCGACGCGGTGGATGGTGGCGGCCAGGTAACCCTGGGTCGCGACTTCGAGCATTTCGCCCAGGTTGATGACCAGGGCCCCCGGAATGGGTTCGACTGGAATCCAGCTGTCCGTGCCCGGCGGGAGTACCTGCAGGCCGCCGACCTGGTCCTGGAGCAACAAGGTGACGAAGCCGTAGTCCGCGTGCGCGCCGACACCCTGCGGACCGGCATCGGCGACGACGCCGCCGACGTAGTGGACCAACTTGGCCATCCAGGCAGGTGAGTCCCGGAAGGGTTCATCGAAGTATCCTTCGGGCAGTTCCAGCGACACGGCGATGGCGCTGAGCAATTCGGCCCCGACGCCGGACATCCGTTCCGCCCAGGCCATGCACACGGTGCGCAGCTCGGGCAACGCCCGGTCCGGCATCAGGTTCGGCCCTTGGACCAGCCAATACGGCTGATCCGGCGGGTAGTCCTCGACGGCGGGGCGCTCCGGTCCAAAATCCAGCTGCTCCCGCGCGTCCGGCCGCCCCTGGGTGATTTCGTGGCCCAGCCGCGTGTAACCGCGGAAATGGGGCGAGAGCCGGTTGTCCAGTTCCAGCCGTGATTCAAGCGGAAGCTCGAAGAAGCGCCGCGTGACGTCGAAGAGCTCGTCCACCTCGGCGGCAGGGGCCCCGTAACCCGTCAGCTGGAAGAAGCCCACCCGGTGCGTGGCGTCGCGCAGTGCATCAATAAACGCCGGGTCAAACGTGCCGTCCCGCCCCCTGGCGGTACTCAGGTCCAGGAGCGGAATGGAATCCGATGGTGCGCCCATGAGTGCAAACTACCACCACAGCATTCACTACTGAACTCATTCCCAGCAACTGTGCAGGGTCCTCGCGGGTTTTCTTGACCGCGGTGTGAAAGAGTGCAGACACTGAAGCCGCCAAGGCCACGCTGACAGGTCAATCAGAAAGCCGGAATCCATGAGCCGGACTGCCACGAAAAATAATCGACGAATCGCCGCGCGGCTGCTTGTTGCAGCAGTCCTGGTGGCATCGGCGGCGGCGTGCGAGCCGGGGCCGCCGGGCGGCAATCCGGGTCCCACTGCCGGGGGCACCGCCACCGCGGGGGCGGCGTCGAAGCCCGGGCACGTGTTCGTCATCAATCTCGAGAACAAGGGCTACAACAAGGTGTGGGGCGCAGGCTCGGAGGCCCCCTACCTGTCGCAGACGCTCCGCAGCCAGGGTGTCCTGCTTTCCAAGTACTACGGGATCGCCCACAATTCGAACCCGAATTACCTGGCCCAGATCTCCGGCCAGCCGTCCAACGCCATGACGAGGGAGGACTGCCCCACCTACGCCGCGTTTGAGCTGACGGGGACGGGCGCGCTCGGCTTGGCGGAGGGCGCCGGCTGCGTCTATCCGGCCTCGGTCCCCACGGTCGCCGGGCAGCTCAGTGCCGCAGGCAAGACCTGGAAGGGCTACATGGAAGACATGGGCACGCCGTGCCGTCATCCCGACCTCGGCGGGCATGACACCAGCCAGGGCGCCAAGGTGGGTGACCAGTACGCAACGCGGCACAACCCGTTCGTGTATTTCCAGGCCATCACCTCGTCGCCGGACTGCCAGAGCAACGTGGTGGACTTCAGCGAACTCCGCGGTGACCTCCAGTCGGTAGCCACCACCCCCAACCTGTCCTACATCTCACCCAATCTTTGCAATGACGGCCACGACAACCCCTGCGTCGACGGCAGTGCAGGCGGACTGGCCACCGCCGACACTTGGCTGAGCCAGCAGGTCCCGGCCATCCTGGACTCCCCGGCCTTCAAACAGGACGGGATGCTGGTGATCACCTTCGACGAGTCCGAGGGCAAGACAGTTGGGCCCTCAGGGCTGCTGCCCGGAGGAACGGCCGGCGGCAGGATTGGTGCACTGGTCCTCTCGCCGCTCACCAAGGGCGGCACGACGTCGGACCGGCCGTACAACCACTTCAGCCTCCTGGCCAGCATCGAAGACGCCTTCTCGCTCCCGCGCCTCGGATACGCCGGGGCGCCGGGCCTGGACAGTTTCGGCGGGGACGTCTTCAATGCGGGGTCCTAGCGCGTCACCTATCTCCTAGCGGCAGCGCCGGCGGTCAGCACCGACCCGGCAGGACCGGCCGCTAATGCTCCGCAGGTCCCGAACCGTTGGGGGGCGCCTCCTGGCCGTATTCGGCCGAGATCAGGATGGGCAGGTGGTCCGAGGCGCCGCGGGGCAGCGTCTCCACGCTTTCGATCTCCAGCCCCTGGGAAGTGGCAAAATCAAAATGGCCCTTGAAGACCTTGTACCGGGTATAGGTCCGGCGGTCACTCATCGTGAGGTCGTAGCCGGCGTCCTTCATCTTCTCGGTCAGGGACTTGGTGAAGAACGGATAGTTGAAGTCGCCCACCATCAGTGACATCAGCCCGCCACCCATGCTGAGCAGCTCGGCGTGGGCGGCATGGATCTGGTTCCGCCGCAGAGAGTTCGACGCCGTCAGCGGCGCCGCGTGGAAGGACGCGATGACGAGTTCGTGGTCGGTCTCGTTGTCGGTCACACGAGTGCCGATGAGCCGCTCGTGCGCGGGGGAGAGGACACGGTCGTGCATGGACTTCTTAAGGGCGAAGGTCTTGGTCTCGTAGGCCGTGAAACGGCTCATGCGGTAATAGATCGCCAGGCCCAGCCGGTTGCCCTTGGTGGAATCGGCCAGGTGCAGATCCCCGATGGTCTCCGGCAGATCGTCCGTATCGCACTCCTGGAGGCACAAAGCATCAATCTCGAAATCACGTGCCAGATCGACCAGCTCGCCGCTGGCCGCGTGCTTGCGGAGGTTGTAGCTGATGACTCTAAGCAGGGGGAGCACCTCTTCGGTGAATAGTCGTTAAAACCTCACCCGAGTCTACCCAGTCCGAGCGGATCGGTTGGGAACAAGCGCAGCGCGCGTCCGGGGTCCGCGCCGGATCGGAGCCGGAAACACAGCGGCCGGGATCACGGAAAGCGCAGCAGGATAGTGTGTTCTGGAATCACCAGCCATGCGAAAGGGCGGACGTTGACTGCTGCACTACCGGAACTTGCCGAGGGCGATTTCTACTACGAGGCCTTGGGGGACGGGCGGTTCCGCTCCACCATCCACGCCCAAGGCGCCTGGAACGAACACGAGCAGCACATGGCCCCCGCGTCCGGCATCATGGCCGACCGCCTGGCCCGGCACGAGCCCCGCGAAGATATGCGCATGGCGCGGCTCAGCTACGAAATCCTCGGGCTGATCCCCGGCGGTGAGTTCGAGATCGTGACCTCCACCCTGCGCCCGGGCCGGACCATCGAACTGGTGCAGGCCGAGCTCGTTTCCGGCGGGCGCACGGCCATTCGCGCCACGGCCTGGCGGATGATCACCTCTGACACGTCCGCCATCGCGGCCTTCGAGGATCCCAGGATTCCGGCGCCGGAGGACTGCGAGCCGTACGACGCCGCGGCCGTCTGGCCCGGCGGCTACATCGCCTCCCTGCACATGCGGATCGCCGAGGGCCACCGGGCGGGCTCGGGAACCGTCTGGCTCCGCACCGACTACCCGCTGACAGACCGGGCGGACAGCGGCGACCTCGCCCGGCTGGTCGGCCTCGTGGACACGGCGAACGGCATTGCCGCCCGGGTCCCGCCGGGCAAGGGCAGCTACGCCTTCCCCAACCTGGACCTGCAGATCCACATGTACCGGCAGCCGGAGGGGGAGTGGCTGGGGCTGGACAACGAAGTCACGTTCGGTACGGACGGGATCGGGCTCACCTCCACGGTGCTGCATGACCTCACAGGCCCGTTCGGACGCGCGGAACAGATCCTGACGCTGCGCAGGTCCTAGCTCAGTGGAAGACGAGCCAGCCGGCCAACGTGGCCAGCGCCGTCAACACGGCACCCCACAGGATGTCCACGACGATCAGCTGCCACGGCCACGTCTTGAGCGTGGCGGCATTTGTCAGATCGTAGGTGGCGTAGCCAAACACGCCCAGCGCGGCACCGTAGCCCACAGCGCTGAGCCAGCTGCCGCCGTCGAGCGCTGGCGTCAGGGCAAAGAACACGATCCCGGCAATGTAGATCACGTAGAACACCACCGCGTAACCTAGATTGGGCTTGTCGGCCATCAGGTCACCAATCTGGCGGCGGTAGAACGGGTTCATCGTCTTGAGCCAGATGGCGTCGATGACGGCGAATGCGGCGGCTACGACGAGGAATTGCAGAATGACCATAAGGGAGCATAACAACATGCCGCAGGCGCCAGCCGGGTCCCGGACACTGACGGTGGTGCGGCAGCAGGAATCACTTGGCGCCGCGGCCGACCTCGACTTCGCGCTCGGGCTCCTCCAGAAGGTCAAGACCGGCTCACTCGGTCCCACCTTGCGGCTGTACCGGCCGGTCCCCACGGTCGCCTTCGGCCAGCGCGACACGCACCTGCCCGGCTTCGAGGCCGCCGCTAACGCCTGCCGGCAGCTGGGCTTCGAGCCGCTGGTCCGCAAGGCCGGAGGCCGCGCGGCGGCCTACCACGAACGAACGCTCGTCATCGATCACCTGGAACCCGATGCGGACGCGATTGCCGGGGCCAAGGGGAGGTTTTCGCGGTTCGGCGAACTGCTCGCCGGGGCACTGCGCGACGCCGGCGTGGATGCCGGCGTCGGCGAGATCCCGGGGGAGTACTGCCCCGGGGAGTTCAGCGTGCACGGCAGCGACCCGGAGGTCCCCGAACACCGAATCAAGCTGGTCGGCACCGCCCAGCGGGTGGTCGCCGGCGGCTGGCTCTTCAGCTCCGTGATCGTGGTGGCGGACTCCGCCCCGATCCGCGCGGTCCTGGAGGCCAGTTACGCCGCCCTCGGCCTCGAATGGGACCCCGCGACGGCCGGCGCGGCCGATGACCTGGTGCCGGGCCTCGACGTCGATGCGGTCGAGGCCGCGGTGATCGCCGCCTACGGACGCTACGCCCCGCTCAGCTACGCGGAGTTCTCGAGCCTGCTCTGAGCCTCATCCAGCGGTGACCCCGCCGGGCGGCGTCCCGCCACTGGCGCAAGGACGCTGCCCAGATTGCGGTACTTCGCCAGACGCCCGGGGAGCAGTTCGTCGACTCCTGCGGTGGAGAGCATGGCGAGTTCGTATTCAATGGCCCGGCCGAGGCGCTGGCAGAAGGCCTGCGCCTCGTCGGCGGCATCGGGCCGTTCGTCCACGATGTGCTCCACAAGTCCGTTGGCGTGCAGCGACGCGACGTTGACGCCCTGGGCCTCGGACATGGCCGCGGCGAAGCCCGTGCTCCGGTGGACGATCGCGCTCGCGCCTTCCGGCGGCAAAGGAGAGAGCCAGGCGTGCTGGGCGGCGATGGTGCGGTCCGCGGGCAAGAGGGCCAGTGCCCCGCCGCCGGATCCTTGTCCGAGCAGTACGGACACCGTGGGTGCGTTGAGTCCGATGAGGTCGTGCAGGGAGCGGGCGATCTCGCCGGCCAGGCCGCCTTCCTCGGCCTCCTGGGACAGGGCGGCACCGGCGGTGTCGATGATGGTGACCAGCGGGAGCCCGAGTTCCTCGGCGAGGCGCATGCCACGCCGGGCCTCCCGGAGGGACGCCGGCCCCACCGCGGTCTGTCCCATGCCCGTCGGCCGCGTCGCCCGGGGCCGGGTGTGGCCGATCACGACGCAGGATTCCCTGCCGAAACGGGCCAGGGCCAGCTGGAGGCCGGGCTCCTTTTCGCCCTGGCCGGTGCCGTTGAGCGGCAGAACATCCCGGGCCCCGTGCGCCAGCAGTTGCCGGACATCCGGCCGGCGGGGGTCGCGGGAAATACCGATCGATTCCCAGGCGCCGGCGCCGGACGGCTTCACGGACAGCGTGGCGGGCGCGGCGACCGGCGGGCGGGGGCCGGTGACCAGGATGCCCAAGGCGCGGTCGACGACGTCGGACAGCTGCCAGGGAGGGACCACCGCGTCAATCAGCCCTTTGTCGAAAAGGTTCTCGGCCGTCTGAACGTTCTCCGGGAACGGGGTGGCGTGGAGGGCCTCGTAGACCCGGGGTCCGAGGAAGCCGAGCAGGGCGCCGGGCTCGGCGGCGGTGATATGGCCGAGGGACCCCCACGAGGCCATGACGCCTCCCGTGGTGGGATGACGCAGGTAGACCAGGTAGGGCAGTCCGGCCTTGCGGTGGGTGCGGACGGCGGCGCTGATCTTGACCATGGAGAGGAACGCGATGGTCCCTTCCTGCATGCGGGTCCCGCCCGACGCGGGGCCGGCGAGGAGGGGCAGGCCTTCGCGGGTGGCCCGTTCGACGGCGGTGACGATCCGTTCCGCGGCGGCCTGGCCGATGGAGCCGGCGAGAAACCGGAACTCGCTGACGATGACGGCCACCCGGCGGCCCCGGATCAGGCCTTCGCCGGTAAGGACGGATTCGTCCACGCCGGTCCTGGCCCGGGCGGCGGCCAGTTCCTGCCGGTACTCGGGGCCGGGATCGGGGTCCACCACGGGCGCGTCCCAGCTGCGGTAGGACCCGGGATCGAGGACCGCGGCGATGAGTTCGGTGGCGTCCAGGTGCCGGACCTTCTGCCGGGTCAGCATGCCCGGGGGCCTTCCTGGCCGGCGACTGTGGCCGCGCCTGCTCGGGCGCCGGCTGGGGTGCCGGGTGTCAGCCCCAGCCACCGCCGGACCTGCTCCCCATCCTGGTCCAGCAGCGGCGGTGCGGTGTGGGACGTCAGCGTGGTTTCGTTGGTGCCGGCGGCGCTGAAGAACCGCAGCGGCGGGCCGGGCAGGCTCACGGTGCCGAGGATCTTATGCTCGACGTCGATCACCAGACCCTGCGAGTGGACCTGTTCCCATTCGTAGACTTCGTCCAGGGTTCTGACCTTGCCGGCCGGGATGCCGGCGTCGTTGAGTTTGGTGAGCAGCGGCTCGGCCTCGAAATCGGAGAACACCTGCTCCACTTCTTCGATGACTTTCTCGCGGTTGCGCACGCGGTCCGCATTGGTGGCGAACTCCGGCCGCGCGGCGTCGATCCCGAACGTCGAGGCGAACGTCTTCCAGAGCTTCTCGCTTCCCACGCTGATCTGCACCCTGCCCTGCCGGCAGTGGAACAGTCCGTAGGGGGCAATGGACGGGTGGTGGTTGCCCTGCGCCTGCGGCACTTCGCCCGCAACCGTGGCCCGGGTGCCCTGGAAGGCATGGACCCCGATCAGGGCCGCGAGCAATGAGGTGCGGACGATCTGGCCCTGGCCGGACCGCTCACGCTGGAGCAGCGCCGCGAGGGTGCCGAACGCCCCGTACATGCCAGAGAGGAGGTCGGCGATGGGGACCCCGACCCGCTGCGGATCGTCCGGCCCGGATCCGGTCAGGGACATCAGCCCGGCCTCGCCCTGGAGGATCTGGTCGTAGCCGCTGCGCTGGGATTCGGGCCCGTCGTGCCCGAATCCTGTGATGGAGAGGACCACCAGTGCCGGATTCAGGGTGTGCATCTGCGCGGCGGAGAATCCGAGCCGGTCCAGGACGCCGGGACGGAAGTTCTCGATGACCACGTCGGCGCGTTCCAGCAGCTCCCGCAGCACTGCCCGCCCGTCGTCGCTCTTCAAGTCCAGGGCAATGGATTCCTTGTTGCGGTTGCAGGACAGGAAATACGTGGCCTGCGGATCATCCTCGGGGCCCACGAATGGCGGCCCCCAGCCGCGGGTGTCGTCGCCGGTGCCGGGGTTCTCCACCTTGATTACCCGCGCGCCGAGGTCAGCCAGCATCATCCCGGCATGCGGGCCGGCGAGGGCGCGGCTCAGGTCTACTACGAGATAGCCGGTGAGGGGGCCTTCGGCGTCGGGCATGGGTTCGGTGCTCATGGACGTGTTCCTTCATTGGTCGGTCGTGGCGGGTGCGCGGTGGGCTTGCGCGGTTGGTTGATTTGTCGGCTACATCCAGCGGTCACATCCAGCCCGGGACTACCATGACCAGCCAGGCGACGGCCGGTCCGACGGCGACGACGATGCCGCTGTAGGCCAGGATCTGCTTGTAGAACCTGTCCTTGTCCACGTCCTCGGGCGCGTTGGCCAGGACCAGGGCGCCGTTGGTGGAGAACGGGGACACATCCACGATCGTTGAGGCCACGGCCAGGGCGGCGATCACGCCGACGGCGCCGACCTCGCCGGTGGCCAGAAACGGCACCGCCAATGGAATGAGGGCCGCGAGGATGGCAGTGGAGGAGGCGAAGGCCGAGACGATGGCACCGATGTAGCAGATCAGCAGGGCGGCGAGCAGGGGCATGCCGAGATCCGCCACTCCGCCGGACACGAATGCGATGGTGCCGGCTTCTTCGAGGACTCCCACGAACGTGAGCATGCCGCAGATAAGCAGGACCGTGGACCAGCTGATCTTGTTGACGGCGCCCTTCTGCGCTGCGGGAGACACCAGGGCGAGGACGATCGCGATGGTGATTGAAACAAAGCCGACGTCCACCTTGAATCCGAGCGAGATGACGGCCAGGGCGATCAGGCCAAGGATGGTGATGAGCTGGGGCATGGATGCACGGGCGCCGCTGGCCGGAGGTGCGCCGGCCGGGGCGGGACCGGCGGCCGAGGATGTTCCAGAGCCTGAGGTGCCCTTGGCCGAGACGCCGGCGGCGGAGATGTCGGACCCGGATCCCTGCAGCGTGACGCCGGCCGCGCGGGCACCCACGCTGACGGACAGGCGCTTTTCTGCGGCCTGTTCCACCAGCCGCCCGCCCGGGGTGGACAGCAGTTTGCCACCGCCGAGGACGACAAACAGCACCAGCGCGATGGCCAGGTTGAAGAGGAAACTCGCCAGGAAGATCGCCATCGGGTTGGCGTCCAGCTCCGTCCTGGCAATGATGCTGTTGACGGTGACGCCATAAACGGCGATGGGGGAGAAGCCGCCGGCCTGCGCGCCGTGGATCACCATCATGCCCATCATGAGCGGATTGATTTTGTGTTTGGCGGCGAAGCTGAGGGCGATCGGCGCGATGATGGCCACGGCGGCCGGGGAGAGGGCGCCGACGGCGGTAATCACCGCGGTGATGGCGAACATGACCCACGGGATCAGGGCGACCTTGCTGCCGACCAGCCGGACGGCGCCCCGGACCAGCAGGTCGATGGTGCCGTTGTTTTGCGCGATGGCGAACAGGTAGGTAACCCCGACGATGGTCAGGAACAGGCCGCCGGGGAAGTTGGCCAGGATGTCGTTGGTGGACATCCCCAGCACCACGGAGCCCAGCAGGAAGGCGCCGACGAAGGCCAAGGCACCCATGTTGAGTGGCAGCACCGTGGCCAGAAGGAACATCACCGCCAGGATGATGATGGACAGGACGGGAGCGGACATCGTTGTTCCTCCGGATCGAAGTGGGTCGTTACTGGCTTAGTGGCCTAGCCTCCTAGACACTAGGTGTCTTTGTCAATAGTTCTCCGGTAGTCTTAGGGGTCAGGACAGGCTGGAAGGACGCGCATGGCAAAGCAGGCGGCAACGCATCAGATTTCCCGCGTTTCGCGGCCCCGGCTTTACGAGCAGCTGGTGGAGCAGATCATGGACTTCATCGAGTCCGCCCAGCTGGGCCCCGGGGACACATTGCCGGCCGAACGGGAACTTGCCGAGCGGTTGGGTGTTTCGCGTGCCACTCTGGCGCAGGCCCTGGTGGCCCTCGAGGTGCTTGGCGTGATCGACGTCCAGCACGGCACCGGAGCGGTGCTGGTCTACCGGCCGAACGTTCCATCCGTGATCAAAGGCCTCCGCGAACACCGGAGCCGTCTGCCCGAGATCGTTGAGGCGCGGAGCACGCTGGAGGTCAAGCTGGCCGAACTGGCCGCGGCCCGCCGCACGGAGCAGGACATGGACGCGATCGATCACGCCCTCGAAGCCATGGCGGCAGAGGTCGCCTCGGGAGACCGCGGCGCACGCGGCGACGAGCTGTTCCACCAGGCCGTCACCGCCGCGGCCCACTCGGCGGTCCTGGCCCAGCTCATGACCTTCATTGCCGGCATGGTCCTGGAAACGCGCCTCGAATCGCTCGGACAGCCCGGCCGGCCGGAGCAGTCGCTCGCCTCCCACCGCAAGATCGCCGACGCGATCAGGTCCGGGGACTCGGCGGCCGCCGCGGCGGCGATGCTGGAGCACATTGATCTTGTCTCCGACGTTGCCCTCCTGAAGAACAGCTAGACCGGAACAAACGTGAACCTTTCCTTCGATCCGCCGTGTGGCCCGATCACCGGATGGCGCGACGGCGCCGTCGTGCGTGCCGCCGGCATTCCCTACGCCACCGCGGAACGCTTTCAGCCGCCCGCGCCGGCACCCGACTGGTCCGAGACGCTCGAGGCGACATCCCTGTCTCCGGCGTGCCCGCAGGCGCCGGTGCCCTTCCTGGATGACGTGCTCGGCACCCGCTACGGCGAACTTCCGGGCAGCGAGGATTGCCAGCGCCTGACCATCACCCTGCCGGCCGATCTCCACGACGGTGAACGGCTGCCGGTAATGGTGTGGCTGCACGGCGGGTCCTACACGTCCGGTTCCGGGGATCTGGCGATCTTCGACCCCGCAGCGCTGGTTGCCGAAACCCGGGTGATCGTCGTTTCGGTGACCTACCGGCTGGGCCTCTTCGGATATTTGTCCACCAGCACCGGCCGTCCCGCCAACCTCGGCCTGCTCGACCAGATCGAGGCGTTCCGGTGGGTGCAGCGCAACATCGCATCCTTCGGCGGCGATCCGGGCCGCGTCACCGCGTTCGGGCAATCCGCGGGCGGAGACGCCGTCGCGCACCTCATGGCGACCCCTGACGCGGCGTCACTCTTCCAGCGCGCCATCATTCAAAGTGCGCCGCTGGGCATTACCCGGGGGCGGGAAAGGATGACCGCCGCCATGGGGGTGGCCGCGGAGGCGGTTACCGCCGCGACTCCGGCGATGGACGTCGTCGCTATTGAAGAAGACGTGGCGCGGGCGGCGAGGAAGTTCGGTCTGATGGCTGCCATGCCGTTCGGGATCCAGTACGGGCATTCACCCCTGCCCGAGGAATCCGGGCTTGACCGGGCCTGGAATGCCGCTGCCCCGGCGATCGACATCCTGATCGGCTACACAGCGGAGGAAGCCCGGCTGTTTCTGCCGCGCAGCCCGCGCCTGGGCCGGGTGGCGAGGATTCCCGTGGTCGGCAGCGCAGTGCTCAAGACGGTCACATGGGTGGTTACGGAATTGGTGTACGGCAAAGCGGCCAGGCAATTTGCCAGGCGGCATGTCCGGGCGGGCGGGCGGGCCCACAGCTACGTGCTGTCCTGGCGCGCACCGGGAAATCTCTATGGCGCCGCGCACACCGTTGACCTGCCCCTGCTCTTCGGCCACCAGCGCACGTGGGAAGGTGCCGGACTCCTGGCGGGGGCGACGTGGGACGAGGTCAATGCCCACGGCCGGGCGATGCGGGCGCTGTGGGCACGGTTCGCCTACGGGGAAGGCCTCGGATCCCGGGGAGAGATTCCCGGCTCGCTCCGGTACCGCTCGGTCTGAACTCCCGAGGCCTCACACGGCGTGCGCTTTCGGAGGGATCGACGACATTTGATCAATCCTGTGGACGGAAATGGGGTCGTGGCTCTGCCGCGTCAATGGCCGGGGCCTCCGCGCGAAGCTGTGCGATCCGCAGCCTCAGATACGTGTTCAGCCGGAATACGGTTCGCGCCAGGACGAATACCGCCGCCACCGGAAAGGCCCAGTAAAGAACCGCAACAAGCAGACCAAGGTCCAATTTCAAACCCCCAGAGTTGATGACGCGTTTGCGACTCAGCGCAGCATAGAGGCTGCAGCGACTATTGACGTAGTCAACTTCAGCTGTGGTGACCCGGCCGAAATACGGGAGTGCTTACTCAGTGAGTTCGGCCAGCACTTCTGCGGCGTCCGTATTGCCGGCAGCTGCCAGACGCCGAAGCTCATCCAGATCTTCCTTCTCAGCTGCGAGTTCAACCAGCTGATCCTCAGCGTCGCGGCTGCCGCCGTCGGCAAGTTTTCGCAGCTCCTCGAAATCTTCCCGCTCCGCGGCCAGCTCGATGAGCTCGCCGATGGCGTCGTTGTCACCGCGGGCAGCCCGCTCCCGGAGTGCCGAAAGATCAGATTCTGACATTGCGTGGACCTTTCCAGAAAACGGTTCCGTTCGGCCGGCCCGGTCCGCAGCGGTCGACGTGGCCGGTGGAGGCCGACACGGTGTTAATGCAGGGTACCGCGCTGACGGAATCGACCCTAGTGTGATGTCTGCCAGGAGTTCCAAGGGCTAGCCCATTTACGGAGATGCGGAGGAGGGCCGTGGAAGAAACGCCTCGGCCCGGCCGGCGTCCGATTTGGCCCTGGGTGTGTGCCATCTTGTTGGTGATCGCCGTCGACGCCTTGCTTCTCGGCTTTCGGACAGGCGAGTGCATCGACTACACGGCGGAATCCGGCGCCGCCAGCACCTGCACGAGCGGCCCGGCCCTTGGATCCGCGGGCACGTGGCTCCTCGCCGCAGCCAGCGTCCTCGTCATCGGCTACCTTGCCCGCCGCCTCGCGCGCGCCGCCCGGCCCCGGTGACCGCAGTTGATAGATTCTGGACCATGACCACTCCGGACATCAGTGTCAGGGCCGCAACCGTGCACGACGCCGCACGGCTGGCCGAGATCCACATCGCGGCCTGGCGGGCCACTTACCGCGGCGTCCTGACCGATGATTACCTGGACGGCCTTGACGTCGACCGCGCGGCATCCGCCTGGCGCCGAAACATCCTTGAACCCAGGCAAGGGACCATTCACCTCGTCGTCCAAAGCGCCGATGCGGTTGCCGGGTTCGCCATCCTCGGCCCTGCTGCCGGCGACCCGGACCCGGGAACCGGTCAGCTCCACGCGATCAACGTGCATCCGGACTGGTGGGCGCAGGGCGTAGGTTCCGTCCTGTTCGCGGCCGCGGAACAACAGTTGATCGAACTCGGCTATGAACGGGCATTTCTCTGGGTGGAGAAGGGCAACGATCGGGCTATCAGCTTCTACACCAACCGCCGTTGGCTCGACGACGGAGGGGCTCTGGAAGATACGAGATTCGATCCGGCGGTGGCCGAGAAGCGCCACAGCCGGATCCTCCCCGCCGGGCGCTAGCCGAGGACTCCCCGGCGTCAGGCTCCCGTCCAGCGCCGTGTTCAGAGCCAGCGCCTCAACCTGACGAGTCTTTACTCCCCGATTCTTTACTCCCCGATCTGGGCCAACGTTTCCGTCAGCTTCTTGAGGATCTGTCCGCGCCAGCCGCCACCCATAATGCGGTGAGCGATCACATGACTCGGCTCTTCCGGGTCGAATCCTTCGTGGATGAGGAACAGTCGTGTCCCTGCCCCCTCGGGGACCAGGGTCCATGTGACTGTGCTGTTCAGGTTGTTGCCCGCTTCTGCGTCCCGCCAGGAGATCCGCAGGAGCCGTTCGGGGTCAATTTCAAGAACTTCACTGGCGACAAGACCGCTGAAGCCTACGGCCGGGACAGGAGTCCCGCGCATGGTGTAGCGGTGCCCAATGACGGGTTCAAAGTCGTTTTCCATCAGCCACGCCGCGATCAGGGCCGGTTCCGTGAGCGCCCTCCACACCTTTGCGGGCGGGTGGGGGAGAAATTCGTCGAGCTCTATGGCCGTCAACGTCAATGACATCAGGTGTCCTTCAGGTTTTCGAGAGTATGGTTCAGGTCTTTTAGGCGGGCGCGCCAGAACTTCTCGAAAGGCGACAGCCACGAGGCAACGTCGGCAAGAGGCTCGGGTGTCAGTAAATATCGAATTGTCCGTCCCCTCCGCTCCTCCGAGACGAGGTTCCGATCGAGCAGCACCCTCAAATGCTCGGACACGCTTGGTCGGGCCATGTCATATCGTTCGGCAATCTCGCCAGCGGTTCGTGGCCCCTCCAGCAGGAGCGTCAGAATGTCCCGCCTGGTGGGGTTAGCCAACGCTCCGAAGAGAAGGTCAGTGGGAGAATCCTTCGTTCTGACTGGCACGGACCAATAATAGGTAGGATATTTCCTACGGGTCAAGTTTTCTGGCTGCCTGTCAGCCTGCCGGGTCCGCTGGTGCTGGGGTCCGGAAGATCGGGCCGTGGAGTTCGCCGGGTTCCGCTGGGCCCGGCGGCCTGCGGGCACCGGTGACTGCCGCCATCATGCGAAGAGACCTTCGCCGATGAAGCCTCCCGCCCGGATGCCAGGCGGAACCGCGAACAGGCCCGAGCCGGTGTGCTTGAGGTATTCCAGGGCCAGCGTGTCCTCCTTGGCCATGGCCAGCTGCATGGGCACATAGTGGGTCCTGGGGTCCGTGACGAACGCGATGAAGAACAGTCCGGCGTCGAGGTGCCCCAGGCCGTCCGAGCCGTCGGCGTAGTTGTAGCCGCGCCGGAGCATCTTGACGCCGTCGTTCTGGCTCGAGTGCGCGAGCCTGACGTGGGCGTCCATCGGGATCAGCGGTTCCCCGCCGTGACCCTGGATCTGGAAGTCGGGAGCGGTGAATTCCTCGCCGCCGGAGAGCGGGGCCCCTGCGCCCTTGGTGCGCCCGATCAACGCCTCCTGTTCCCGCAGTGAGGTGCGGTCCCAGATTTCGATGTGCATCCGGACCCGGCGCGCCACAAGGTACGTGCCGCCGGCCATCCAGCCCTCTTCCGGGCGCGTTCCCTGGCCTGCCCACACATGCTCCTCGAGCAAAGCGGTGTCCTCGGCCTTGAGGTTGTTGGTGCCGTCCTTGAAGCCGAAAAGGTTCCGCGGGGTGGCCTGTGACCTCGACGTGGACGACGTCCGCCCGAAGCCGAGTTGGGACCAGCGGACGCGCGTCTGCCCGAAGCCGATGCGGGCCAGGTTGCGGATCGCGTGGACGGCCACTTGAGGGTCGTCGGCGCAGGCCTGCACCACGATGTCGCCGCCGGTGCGTCCGGGCTGGAGGTCGTCGCCTGGGAAGTGCGGCAGGTCGATCAGGGCGTCCGGGCGGCGCCCCTCGAGTCCAAAGCGGGCGTTGCCGTCCTTCTCGAACAGGCCGGAGCCGAACCCGAAGGTGAGGGTGAGTCTGCCGGCCCCGAGGTCCAGGGCCTCACCTGTGTCCTCGGGCGGGGCGTCGTAGGGGCCATCGACGGCGCCGCTGCTGCCCGTGCTGCGCCCCTGGGTCATCGCCGCGGCGGCGTCCGTCCAGTCTTTCAGGAGCCGGATGAGCTCTGCACGGTCCTCCGTGACCAGGTCGAAGGCTGCAATGTGAAGACGGTCCTGGGCCGGCGTGACGATGCCGGCCTGCCGGACACCGTGGAAGGCGATGATGTCGCCGGGTTCTGCCACTGGGGCGGCCGCGGCCTCGACGGCGTCGTGGCTGAGGAAGCCAGCGGCCAGACCGGCGACGGCGCCCGCGCCGCCGGCTCCTGCCAGGGACAGGAGCCCGCGGCGGGACAGTCGGCCCTTTCCCGAATCGGGGGCTGCCGGCGGCGCGGGCATGGCGGCGGCTCCCGATGCCTTGGCTGGTTCCGGTGCGCTAGCTGATTCGGGGGCGCCGCCGTCGGGGGCCCGGCGGGGGTTGGCGCCGAAGGGGCAGCCGGTCACGGGGCTACTGCCGAAGTGAGCTTGGCCAGGGGCTCGCCCAGGGCATCAACCAGGGAGGCGAGCTGCTGCACCTGGTCCTGGCTGAGGTCGTTGTAGTAGGCGAAGCCTGCGCCGGTGGAATGCTGCTTGAGCCCGGCCTGCAAGGCAGCGAACTTGGCCTCGAGCGCTTCGCCCAGGTCCGGGTCCTTCTGCTGCAGCGCAGGCAACAGGCTCTCGAAGGCGGTCCGGGCTCCGTCAACGTTGGCCTGGAAGTCCCAGAGATCGGTGTGGGACCAGATTTCTTCCTCCCCGGTAACTTTGCCGGTGGCCACCTCGTCCAGGAGCTCCTTGGCGCCGTTGCCGATCTTGTCCGCGGAGAGTTCCACAGTGCGGGTCCGCTGGGCCAGGTCCTCGGTGTCGGCAACAAGCTGCGTGGCGATGGTGGCACGCTCCGCCGGTGCGAGGGGCGTGTAGCCGGCCGGCGGGAACAGGTCCTTCTCGGCCCGGTGCCAGCCGGTCCATTCCTGGCCGGGTTCGAGGTCGGCTTCACGGGCATCGAGCTTGGGGTCCAGGTCCCCGAACGACTCGGCGACCGGCTCGATGCGCTCCCAGTGCATGCGCGTGGCGGCATAGAGCCCGCGGGCCTTCGTCGCATCCCCGGCGGCGTAAGCCGCCGCGAATGCCCTCGTGCCGGTAACCAGCTGATCCGTCTGATCCACGACGAAAGCGGAGTATTGCCGGGTGCCGGTGTCCAGCAGGCCCTGAAGGTGGGCGTCGACGGCGGGACTGCTCGTGACCTGGATGGGTCCGGCGGCGCCCGGGTCCTTTGGGTTGCCCATGCAGCCGGCCAGGGCCAGCGGAACGGCGGTTGCCGCGGCCAACAGGGCAAGCGTCTTCCGGAACCGGGGGGCGTTTTTGGGCAGGGGGATGCTGGGCATGGTGTTTCCTTGGATCGGTGGGGGTGGAGCAGTGCGGTGTGGGGGAGCGGAGGCAGGGGTGCGGAGGCAGGGGTGCGGGACCGTGTGGGCTGTCCCGGCAACATCGCCGAGGCAGGCCCGACTTAGGTACACCTAAGTAAGGAGGATACCGATTCGCGGCGATTACGCAAACCTTTCGTACCCTAATTTGGATTAGGTAAGCCTAATCTAATAACATCGTCCGGGTGACCACGCAGCTTGACTTGATGCGGGTGCCCTTTGCCGCCGATCTTGCGAGCTACGGGGACAGCCCAGCCATCCTTACTGACACCCTGGCAATGACGTACCGGGAGCTGGCGGAGCGGGTCGATGCCTTCGCCCTCCGGCTTGGCGCCMCGCGGCGCCTCGTGGCGCTCGCCGCAGCCAACGACGTCGACTCTCTGGTGGTCTATCTGGCGGCCCTGGCCGGCGGCCACCCGCTGATCCTCCTGCCGGAGGACAAGCCGGCCGCCCTGGAATCCCTCGTTGCGGCCTACGACCCCGACGTCGTTGTCCAATCCGGCAACGGTCAGCTCCTGCTGGACGAACGCCGGACCGGCACCCGCCATGAGCTTCACCCGGACCTCGCGCTCCTGCTCAGCACGTCCGGATCCACGGGCTCGCCCAAGCTCGTGCGGCTCTCGCATGCGAACCTGCAGGCCAACGCCGAGTCGATTGCCCAGTACCTGAACATCGGGCCCGACGACCGGGCCGTGACGACTTTGCCGATGTCCTACTGTTACGGGCTGTCCGTGATCAACAGCCACCTGCTCCGGGGCGCCGGGCTGGTCCTGACCGGCCTTTCCGTGGTTGATCCGTGCTTCTGGGAGCTCTTCCGACGCCGGGGAGCCACGTCCTTCGCGGCCGTTCCATACACCTTTGAACTGCTGGAACGGGTCGGGTTTGCGGACATGGATCTGCCCGGCCTGCGCTACGTCACCCAGGCCGGGGGCCGGCTGGGGCCGGATTCGGTGCGGAAATACGCCGAACTTGGCCGCCGCAGCGGCTGGGAATTTTTCGTGATGTACGGCCAGACCGAAGCGACGGCACGGATGGCATATCTGCCTCCTGAACTGGCGGCCGAGGTGCCGGGCGCGGTGGGTATCCCGGTGCCCGGCGGCTCGTTCCGGATCGACCCCGTGCCGGGGCTGGAGCACGGCGAACTTGTCTACAGCGGCGCCAACGTCATGCTTGGCTATGCCGAATGCCCGGCGGACCTCGCCGCGGGCCGGACCGTTACGGAGCTCCGCACCGGCGACCTTGCCAGGCTGCACCCGACGGGCGTCTACGAAGTGGTGGGCCGGCGCAGCCGGTTCGTCAAGATCGTCGGGCTGCGCGTTGACCTGGGGCAGGTGGAGCGGCTCCTGGCGGACCTCGGTGTGCAGGCGGCCAGCGCCGGGACGGACGACGGCGTCGTCGTCGCCGTTGAAGGCGACCACGACGCGCACCTGCTGGGCAAGGTCCTCGCCCAGGGCATGGGGCTGCCGCGAGCCGCCCTCGAGGTCCACGCCGTCGAACATCTCCCGCGCCTGGCCACGGGCAAGCTCGACTACAGGGGCGTCCTGGCCCTGTCCGCGCCGAAACCAGGGCCAGCACCCGCCCCCGCGACGGAAACCGGCGCGCCGGACAATAATGCTCCGGACAGCGTTCGGAAGATTTTCCAGGACGTGCTGGAGTGCGCCGACATCGCGGACAGCGACACGTTCGTGTCCCTGGGCGGGGACTCACTGTCCTACGTGGCCGCATCGGTACGGCTGGAACAGGCGCTGGGCCATCTCCCGCCGGATTGGCACGTGACCCCGGTCCGGGCCCTGGTGCCGCCGCGAACTGCACCGGGCCGGACGCGTCGACGCTTCTTTGCGCCCGTGGAAACGAGCATCGTGCTGCGGGCCGTCGGGATCGTCCTGATCGTCAGCACGCACGTTGGGCTGTTCAGCTGGCAGGGTGCGGCCCACGTGCTCATGGCGGTGGCAGGCTACAACTTCGCACGCTTCCAGCTCTCTGGGACGCGGTTCCCGCGGCTGCGGAGGCAGCTGTCCAGCGTGGCAAGAATCATCGTGCCGAGCATGGCGTTCATCGCGGTGGCCTTCCTGATCACCGACAACTACGCGCCCGCCAATATCGTGCTGCTCAACGCCGTCCTCGGGCCGGAGGGGGTGAGCACCCAGTGGCACTTCTGGTTCATCGAAATTCTCGTCTACCTGCTTCTCGCGGCGACGGCGCTTCTGGCCATTCCGTGGGCGGACCGGGCCGAGCGGCGGTTCCCGCTGCTCTTTCCGCTGGCGCTGACCGGCGTGGGGCTCCTGACCCGGTATGAGCTGGTCAACCCGGGCGTGCCGCACACGGCGCCCGCGCTCTGGCTCTTCGCATTGGGCTGGGCTATCGCACGGTCCCGGACCGTCGCACAGCGTTGCCTGGTCTCGGTCATTGCAGTCCTGACCATTCCAGGATTCTTCGAGAACCCCGGCCGGGAGGCCACGCTCCTCGCCGGGATCCTGCTGCTCATCTGGCTCCCCAGCATTACGGTGCCGCAGGTCCTCCGCCGACTCATGGTGGTACTCGCCAGCGCCTCCCTCTACGCATACCTTGTCCACTGGGTGGTCTATCCGCCGCTGGCCGGGATCAGCCCCGCCTTGGCCGTGGCAGGCTCGCTGGCCGCGGGGGTAGCCTACTGGGCGCTCTGCCTGCGCTTGATGGGGGCGGTCAACCGCCGGCGGGCAGGCGCCGGCAACGATCCGGGCACGAATTCAGCACAACAGTAGGCGCCGACTGCTGTACCAGCGACACTGACGGCATGGTTTTCTGTCTGAAAGACAGCGGGCGACGCTCCACGATCCGTGCCACGGTTGGCGCATTGGTACTGGCTGCCTCGCTATCGGGGTGCTCGTCCTCCACGGGCGGGGAGCCGCCATGCTTTCCGCCCGCCTATTCGCTGACCCCGACGACGGCCGCACCGGGGCAAAGCGTGACGGTGGCAGCCCCGGACGCTGGCTGCAACCCCCGCTACGGCAACAACGCGCGCATCCAGGTAAGCGTCACCGACGCAACCGGGGTGGAAGTCGTGAATACCACCAGCGCCATGAACGACGCCGGCGGGTTCACTTACACGTTTGTCGTGCCCGCCCGGACAGCCGCGGGGGATGCCGCCGTAACCGCGGTGCCCTACAACATTGACTGGTGCGATGACACCGGCAGGAACAACCGCGTGGCGGGCGCTGGCGACGTCCGCCTCGAACGGGTGTCCTGCGTGATGCCGATGAAGCCGCTGACCGTCACCCGCTGAAGTGCATTTTCCGGGCGACGGTCGGCAGGGGCTTACCCGCTGAGGTCCCGGGTGAGGATCTTGGCAGAGCAGCTCCTGCTGGTCCTCAACGGCACGCTGTCAACGGCCGCCGTGCTGGGGGCTGAAGGCCCGGCCAGGCAGGGCCTCGCCCTGGCGCGGCAGTTGATCGCCGCCGCGTGCAGCTAGCCCGTCGGCTGCCCGGCCAGGGGCAAGGACGCCGTCGATGTCTACCGGGAGGTGGGAGGGGCCGCGCAGGAACGGGCTCGGCCGGTACGGCGGTGGGTCCGATACCAGCCGCGGGTTCTCCAGCCTGGTGGCGAATTCGGTGAGTGCGATCTGCGCTTCCAGCCGGGCCAGGGGCGCCCCGAAGCAAAGATGAACGCCGCCCCCAAAACCGAGGTGCTGGTTGTTGGCCCGGTCAGGGATGAAGAGCCCGGGGTCAGCGACGTGGGCGGGGTCGCGGTTGCCCGCAGCAAGGACCAGGGTGAGCGAGGCGCCGGCTGGGATGGTGGTGCCGGCGATGTCGATGTCGTCGAGGGCGGTGCGGAACGGGACGAAATGCACGGGCGGCTCGTAGCGGAGCAGCTCCTCGACCATCGGGATGGCCAGGCCGGGGTCAGCGCGCAGCCTCTGGAGCTCGTCTGGGTGGCGGAGCAACGTCAGCACGCCGTTGGAGATGAGGTTTACTGTGGTTTCATGTCCGGCGATGAGCAGGAGAAGCCCGGTGCTCACCAGTTGTTCGTCCGGCATGCGGCCCTCCGGGCCATCATCGGTGGCCATCGCTGAAAGCAGGTCAGTCCCCGGGGCCTGCCGGTGGGCGTCGACCAGCTCTTGCATGAACGCGCGCAGTTCCGTGCCGGCCTCAATCCTCTTCTTTTGCTGGGTTTCGGGATCGAGTCCGGGATCGGTGGACTGCAGGGCCAGGTCCACCCAGACCCGGAAGCGCTGTTCATCTCCGGGGGGCACACCGAGAAGTTCGCAGATCACCGTGACGGGCAGGGGATACGCCAGATCATCGACGACGTCGATCCGGCTGCGGTCCGCCATGTTGTCGACCAGATCGGTGACAATTTCCGCCATCCGCGCCTCCATCCCGGCCACCCTGCCAGGCGTCGTGGGCGGCCCGAAGTGCCGCATGGTGATCCGCCGGAACTTGTCGTGATCCGGGGGATCCATGCTGAGGAAAGTCGGCGTCATGCCGGCGCCGTCCCCGTCCTCACCAATCGTGGCGCCCGCCGCGGCGGCAGCCGGGTTGCGGGTTATGTCGGAGCTGACCCGTGGATCGTGCAACAGGGCGGCGATCTCCGCGTAGGTGCTCACTAGATAGCTTCCGTCCGGAAGGCGTCTCACGGGGGTTTTGCGGAGTTCGTCGTAGAACGGGTAGGGGTTAGCCCGGTTGGTGTAGTCGAGGATCTGCTCCCAGGTGCTGGGCTCGGCCATGGCGAAGGCTCCTTGGGTCGTGGGCCGGTCGCTGCCGGTCTCCGGTGCGGCGCATTACGGGAGGCGGCGGTCAGTCAATCTGGCGCGCCGCTCATTGGGATAGTGGCCGGTCACGACGACGGTCGCATCCTGGGTGGGGCTGGCGGCAGGCTGGAACCCGGCCGGCACGGGCTGCGCATCGTCCGGCTCGTCAATATGGTGGAAAGTCGGCGGGAAGGACGCCGCTTGGTCAATCAGCGGTTCATAGAAGTCAAGCCATTTGTTCTGGTTGAACGCCACTGCAGCCACGATGCGGCCCTTGTAGCCGTAAACGGCCAGGAACCGCCGGGATCCGACCGATCCTTGCACGATGGCGACCTCATCGGCGACCGAGGGCACGCCCACGCTCTTAATTTCGGTGCCGAACTGGACGGACCAGAATTTGGGCACAGCCAGGTGCGGCCACCGTGCCGTTTCGCCGCTGACCATGTTGTGCGCTGCAACCTCGGCCTGGGAGACCGCGTTGCCCCAGTGCTCGACGGCGAGGAACTGGTAGCCGAACATCGGCTGCGGGGCGCGGGAAACGTCGCCGGCGACGAAGACGTCATCGGTGACCAGCCCGTTGACGTCGAAAGCCCGGCAGCCGGCGTCGCACGCGACACCCCACACGCCGCTCGCCAATCCGGAGCCTGCGAGCCAGTCACCGTTACGAACGGTCCCGAGCGCGGTGACCGCGATGTCCACGTCAAGTGTTGTGCCATCGGAGAGGCGGGCGCGGCGCAGCTGTCCGCCGGCATCGCCTTCCAGTGAAACGACCCTGACGCCGCAGCGCAGATCCACGCCGTTCTCGATCTGCAGATCTCCGGCAATTGCACCGATCACGCTGCCGAGCGCCGCGCCAAGCGGTGCCGGGCCTGCCTCCGCCACGGTGACCGGCAGGCCAAGTTCGCGGCACACCGAAGCGACCTCGCAGCCGATGAACCCGGCGCCAATGACCAGGACCCGGCGAGGGCGAGGGCATGCGGCCAGGAGCTGCCGAAGCGTTGCCGCGTCCTCCCGGGTCCGCAATGTCAGCACGCCTGCCAGCGCCGCCTCCGCCGCGTTTGGCCAGGACCGGGCCCGCACGCCAGTGGCGATCAACAACTTGTCGAATCCGATCCGGCCACCGTCGGCGAGGTGCACCTGCCTGGCGGCGAGATCCAGACCCGTGGCCGCGACGCCCAGGCGCCAGTCGGCGTCGATTCCCCGGCGGCGCGGCAGCGACGTGTCAGCGGACCGCACCGACCCGGCCAGGACCTGTTTCGAGAGCGGCGGCCGGTCATACGGCTCGTGCGCTTCCTCACCAATGAGAGTCAGCGAGCCCGTGAACCCTTCCTCGCGCAGCCGCTCCGCCGCGCGCAGCCCGGTCAGTGACGTGCCCACGATGACAATCCTGCCGGATCGAAGGAACGTGCCCCCGTTGCCTCCGGCGGCAGCGGCCGTTCCCGGGGCTTCTTCGGGAGGCCGCGGCCTCTGCGGCTCTTCAAGCTGGTCGAGGCGGATGGCCTGGACCGGGCAGGCCGCGGCGGCCCGCCGGATCCTCGTGCGCTGCGCCTCGTCAGGGGCCGGATCGTAGGTAAGTGCCTCGTCCCCCTGGATCGTGAAGACCTCCGGGGCGAGGAAGGCGCATTGTGCGTAACCCTGACACTTAGTGAGATCGACGACGAGCCTCATGCCGAACTTCTCCCTGTTTGCTCAAGCCAATCGAGTCTAAGCCTCGCGGGCTGGCCGCGGAAGAGGCCTGGGGCCGGGTACGGCGAGGCTGCGGACGCCCTCCAGAGCGGAGCGTGGGGGGTCTTGCGGCGGAGGCGGACCTTCGCCATGCGGCCGCGCTCGGGGCGGCGGCAGGAGTGCAGGTGACACTTAGCCATCGCTCCGGCCGAGTTGCCCCTCGGTGAGGGAACGTGAGCGCCGGGTGTCCTGTATCCGGCGTCCGGTGTCCGGTGTGGCTGTAGGGTGGACGCCGATGACTCTTTCTGAAGAACTTCTTGTGGCGTACGACCAGCAACTCCGGACAGCTGCCGAGACGCCCGGTGCCAGCGGCGTTGAACGGCTGGGTCCGCTGCGGCTGGTGACCTTCGCAGGCGGCAGGGGCTTCGTGACCTATCAGAACCTCGATGGGGCCAACGCCCGGACGATCGCGCAGTGGGTGGCCGAAGCGCTCGCGTTTTACCGCAGCGATCCCGCGATCGTGCGGGTCGAGTGGAAAACCCGCGGCCACGATCATGCACCCGGACTCCACGGGGCACTGCTCGACAACGGATTTGAGCCCGATGAGACCGAGTCGATCATGATCGGACCGGCAAACGCGTTGAATGCGGACGTGCAGCTCCCGCCCGGCGTCAGCCTGCGGCCGGTGAGCGCAGAACGGGACATCCGCGCCATGAGCGCGATGCAGGACGAGGTTTTCGGCGTTGACGTCTCCGACGGCAACGCCGACGCAATCCTGCAACGCATGGCGCGCGATGACGGCATGGAACTGTGGGTGGCCGAACACGAAGGACTGATCGTGAGCGCGGGCCGCCTCGAGCCGGTGCCGGGTACGGAATTCGCGGGCATCTGGGGCGGGGCGACGCGTCCAGAATGGCGTGGCCAGGGTATCTACCGGGCCCTCACCGCCGCCCGGGCCCGGGCCGCGCTGGCGCTCGGGAAGAAACTCATCCACAGTGACTCGACTGAATATTCGCGACCGATCCTGGAACGCTATGGATTGCTGCGAGTCTCAACGACCACCCCGTACCGGTGGCGGCGCTGAGGGCCCAATTGCACTGGCGCGGTGCGTCCTAGCCCCCGGGATGGAAGGCCGCCGGCGGTCCGGGGAACGGTCCGCCCATGCCCTCAGAGCCGTCTCCGGCGCCGCTGCCGAGGAGGCTTCGGGTGAGCGCGGCGCTGTCGGCCATCAGGTCATCCACAGCCTTCTGAAGATGATGGTCCGCCACCGGCGCGCCGTCCAATGCGCCGGCAACGACCGCGCGGCGGACGAGTTCGCGTGCGAACGAGGCGGTGGTTCCTTCGGTGCGGGCGGCGGCGTCTTCAATCGAGCTCGGGCTGAGGGGAATACTGCGGGCATACAGTGTGATCAGCGCAACCCGCTCCGCCCGGGCAGGCATAGGAATTTCCACGGCCAGGTCCACACGGCCGGGACGCTGGGCCAAGGCGCGTTCCAACATGTCCACGCGGTTGGTGGTGAGGACGAACGCCACGTCCGCGTCGCTGGTCAAACCGTCCATGGCGTCCAGCACCTCGAATAGCAGCGGCTGTGGTCCGTGCCCGAAGCTGCGGTCCTCGGCGATGAGGTCGCAGTCCTCAAGGACGACGATGGAGGGCTGCAGCGCCCTGGCCATGGTGGCGGCTTCTGAGATCCTGGCGAGCGATCCTCCCGAAAGAAGGATTGCTGTGACACCTTCGCTCCGGCTCAACAAATACCGTACCGTGTGGGTCTTGCCCGTCCCCGGCCTGCCGTAGAGCAGGACGCCGCGTTTGAGGTGCTGGCCGTACCTGATCAGAGTCTCACGGTGCTCGGCGATACCTAAGGCGTGGTCCGACACTCTCTCCAGCAGGCCATCCGGCAGGATGACATCCGACGCGGCAAGGACGGGCCGTGCATGGAACGTCACCCCGGCCGCGCTGGGACCATACTCGCCCATCACCAGGGAAATGACCTGTCCCTTGAGCACGCTGCGGTGCTGCATCCGATTGCGGAACTCCGAGAGGAAGCGTGCGGCCTTATCTGTAGCGCCGGCCAAAACCTCAAGGGAAGCTGACTGCCGGCCGTACCGGGGGTTGGCGTCCCGCTGCAGCACGGCGATCGGACTGCCTCCATGGCTGAATAGCCAGAGCCCCAGTGCCACGGCCTGCCGTTGTTCGTCCGGCCCGACAGCCAAGTTGGCGTAGTCCGGCTGGGACAGGGGGAACTGCGGATATAGCTGGGACTGCTGCAGCATGTCGCTCAGCGAGTGATGGTGGCGTTGGTCGCCGCCGCCGATGCCCACGAGCCGGAACTCAGGATCCTCTGCGGCGAGCTCTTCCATGAGGATGTCTGCGTCCACGAATCGGTGCGGCGGAATCTCCTCAACCACTACTGACACTGATTCGGCCCGGACCGCCAAATGCTCGGTGAGCGCAGTCAGCAGCTGGGTACCCGGTTGCCCCCGACGCTGCCCGGACTGCGCAAGCTCCACGAGCCGCGCGAAATCGTTGATGAACTTCCCCAAAATTTCATCCATGGGCTGACCCTACCAGCGCCGCAAATCGGTGTGGCGCTCATGCTCTCCAGCAAGCGTCAGCCGGTAGTTGCGCTGACCGCGATGGTGCCGCCGTGGGGGTCCCTGATCACGGCGCTGCGAAATCCCGGCGAGTCCATGGGCGCCATCAAGATGCTGCCACCCAGTGTTAGGGCCTGCCGGGCAATGGCGTCCGCGTCGCGGACGGCGAAATTGACGCTCCAATGCGGCGGGACCGCGACGCCGTCCGTGGCTGCCACCACTGCCACTACCCGGCCGGAGCGGAGCCACCGCGAGAAGGGGGCGTCCGGGACGGGTTCGAGTTCCCAGTCGAACATTGCACCGTAGAACGCCTGGGCCCGCCCGAGATCTGTGGTGTGCAGCGAGCTCATGGCCCAGGAATTCGGCTCATTGGCCAGCTGGGCGCCGTCGTTCCCTCCTGCTTGCCGCAGGCAGAACGGGATGCCGGTGGCATCGGCGAGCACAGCAATACGGTTATCCGGGCCGGCACCAAACGGCCCCAGGCGCTTGCCCCCCGCCCGCTCGGCACGAGCCAAGGCTTCCCCGACGTTTACGACACGCACGTGGGTGATCCACCCCGGCGGCGATTGCGGCGGCGCCTGTCCGATTCCGGCAACCAGCCGACCGCGGAGGCGCGCAGCGTAATAGTCGCCGTCGAAACCGGACGGCATCGGCGTCGGGTCGTCGAAAGTCCACCCGAAGAGCGGACCGTAGAAGTCCTTGGCCGTCTGGGGGTCGGGCTGCCAGGTGTCGACCCAGCACGGAGCACCGACTGAGGAGGTATCCCGCGCTGTCATTGAAACCCTTTCTCCGGGGCCCATTATTCCGCGAACATTGTTTCCCAGGACCGCGGAGTGGATCAAGACCCATCTGCGATTCCGGCGAGGCAAACTGCCGAACCTCCATGACCGAGCGGAAAACACCGTCGCTCGGGAAACCTGGCACCTGTGCGGTAGGCTCGCCAACATATTTCTGGCCAATTGGGGAACCATGAATAGAGGAATGAAAACTCGCCAGGCTGAACGATCCGAATGACTTCTGCTACCGAACGATGGGACCGTGGAACAGCACCCGGTCCTCGGACGAGGAAGTCCGGAGCATGATGTCCGTTGAGCGAATGGTGAGGGCCGGCAAGACCGTTCAGGAGATCCAGCGCTACTACCCGGAATACGCCCCGTCCACGAAATGACGGCCAGCGCACCGGCCGGTTGACCTCATCCGCATCCCACATCTTTCCGGACGGTGGTCCTTACAAACACCGGGGCCTGGAGACGGTGAGCCGGACCACGGGATATCGGCCGGAATAACAGCATATCAATTGTTACTCGCTTTTCCTTTTGCAAGGCAAATGCAATTGCTATTCTGAATTTGGTCAGGCAGAGGCTGCAATCTTCGTTGCGGGAGTTCCTATCTCATGGCCACCAGAGTCGTTGTCCCCGGCAGTGCCGTAGTCCAGTTCACGGCGTTGGCCTTTAGATCGGGCACGACTTCCGGCTGGCCTGCTTCCTTGCGCGCCCCCGCTGTGGTGTCTGAGCTGATCGGGGCGCGATTACGCGGCCGGCACGCGGGACCAGAGCCTGAACCCGGGCTTCCCTAGACCAGCGCGGATGCGGCCCTGTGAAAACCAATCGGGGGTGGCCGCATCCGCGCTCACCAGCACCCTTTGTTCAATGCCGCTCTTTTGGTTCAGAACATTGACCCGGGAGGCCGGTGCCGTCAGGTGCGCGCAGCGAGGATCTGCTCGCGCAGAATGTCCGCGTGGCCGCAGTGCTGGGCGAGTTCCCTGAGCATGTGCAGGTAGACCCACCGCAGCGGCAGCGGGCCGCGCCGGTTGCCTCTGACAAGGTCGTCAAGGCCGAGCGAAGCGGCCCGACGCCGTGAGTCCCCGCAGGCCTGGAGGTAGGCGGCCTGGAGGTCCGCGATGGTGTCGTCATCCGCCAGGATGAACGATTCGTCGGGGGTGGCCGGAATGCCGATCTCCGCCCGGGGCCGGCACGTGATGGCCTCGTCAAACCAGACCTTCTCCACGAAGGCGGCGTGCTTCACCAGCCCGAGGAGGGTGGTCCGCGACGGCACCAGCGAGGCCCGGGCCTCTTCTTCGGTGAGCCCGTCCAGGCAGGCGTGCAGGTCCGCGCGATGCTCATCGAGGAATGCATCGAACTGGGTACGCAGGTCCGCGGCCAGTGTTGCCGGATCCATGCTGGTGCGAGAGCTCATGGCCCCACATCCTATGGCTGAAAGGCCCGGTCCGGAAGCGGTGGGCCGGGCCTTTCCGCGGACGCGGTCAGTGGCCGCGGGCGATCCATTCCTCAAGGTGCGGTGCTTCGGCGCCGATCGTTGTGGGATCCCCGTGGCCGGTCCGGACCGTCGTGTCGGCCGGGAGCGGCAGGAGCCGGGTCCGGATGGACTCGATGATGGTCGGGAAGTCGCTGAAGGAACGGCCCGTCGCCCCGGGGCCACTCTGGAACAGCGTGTCCCCGCTGAACACTGTTTTTTCGCTGAGCACGGTGCCTTCGCTTTCGAGAAGGAAGCACACGGACCCGGGCGAGTGGCCGGGGGTGTGCAGTGCCACGAGCCTTGCCCCTGCGACGTCGAATGTGTCGCCGTCGGCAATGGCGTGGTCCGGCTCGGTGCCGGGGAACACCCGCTCCCACAGCATCCAGTCGGCCCGGTGCAGGTACACGGGCGCGTTCACGAGCATCCGGAGGGCTCCGACTGCGCCGATGTGGTCATCGTGGCCGTGCGTGAGCAGGATTGCCGTGACCTTCCTGCCCGAGACGGCCGCGGCCACGGCAGCGGGATCGTGGGCCGGATCGATGATGACGCATTCGGCGTCGTCCCCGAGGATCCAGACGTTGTTCTCAACATCCCAGGTGCCCCCATCGAGGGAAAACGTCCCGGAGGTCACCAGCCGGTCGATCCGGATGCTCATGGGGCCGGCGCTCACAGTTCCACCACCGAGCGCAGCACAGCGCCGGCGTGCATCTTCGTGAAGGCTTCCTCGATCTGGTCGATCGTGATCCGCTCCGTCACGAAGGCGTCCAGGTCCAGCTTGCCCTGCCGGTAGAGGCTGATGAGCGTGGGGAAGTCACGCGAAGGCAGGCAGTCGCCGTACCAGGAGGACTTCAGCGAGCCGCCGCGGCCGAACACATCCAGCAGCGGCAGTTCCAGGGTCATCTCCGGGCTCGGCACACCCACCAGGACCACCGTGCCGGCGAGGTCCCGGGCGTAGAAGGCCTGCTTGTATGTTTCCGGGCGGCCGACGGCGTCGATCACCACATCGGCGCCGAAACCGCCGGTCAGTTCGCGGATCGCTTCGACGGGGTCGACGGCGGAGGAGTCCACCGTGTGGGTGGCGCCGAGCTCCGTGGCGCGCTGGAGCTTTTTGGCGTCGATGTCGACGGCGATCACGGTGGTGGCGCCGGCGAGCGCTGCGCCGGCGACGGCCGCCGTGCCGACTCCGCCGCAGCCGATCACGGCGACCGAATCGCCGCGCTGGACGTTTCCGGTGTTGATCGCCGCGCCGATGCCTGCCATGACGCCGCAGCCGAGCAGGCCGACGGCGGCGGGATCGGCGTCGTCGTCCACCTTGGTGCACTGGCCTGCCGCTACGAGGGTCTTTTCGGCGAAGGCGCCGATGCCCAGCGCGGCCGTCAGCTCGGTGCCGTCCTCAAGCGTCATTTTCTGGGTGGCGTTGTGGGTATTGAAGCAGTACTGCGGCTGGCCCCGGCGGCAGGCGCGGCACTCGCCGCAGACGGCCCGCCAGTTCAGCACCACGCGGTCCCCGGGGGCGACCTCGGTGACATCCGGTCCCACGGCACTGACAACGCCGGTGGCCTCGTGGCCGAGCAGGAAGGGGAAGTCGTCGTTGATGGCACCCTGCTTGTAGTGCAGATCGGTGTGGCAGACACCGCAGGTGAGGATGTCCACGAGGGCCTCGCCGGGGCCCGGGTCCGGCACCAGGATCGTCTCCAGGGTGACGTCGGCATTTTTGGAACGGACTACTGCGGCTTTGACTTTATGGACCATGAAACAAGCTCCTCTGTTCTGGAACGCGGATTGCTGGCACGACTTACTGGTTACTGGCACAACGGGCGGCGGCGCGGCCCTTGGGAGGCCGCGCCGTCGTGGTTTGGTGGTGTCCTTGGATGCAGGAAGGGCCTAGGCGGCGAGGCGGCTCTTGACCTCAGCTGCGGAGGGGTTGGTGGCGGCGGTGCCGTCCGGGAACAGCACGGTGGGGACGGTGCGGTTGCCTCCGTTGAGCTGCTCGACGAGATCGGCCGTGCCTTCGACTTCCTCGATGTTGATCTCGGTGTACCCGATGCCCTGTGCGTCCAGCTGCTTCTTCAGCCGGTTGCAGTAGCCGCACCACGTGGTCGAAAACATGGTGATGGTGCCGGATTCCGGGGTGAAGTCCACGAAGTTCTCCTCAAGTAAGTGGTGGGGCCGGCGTATCGGGCCGGCCCCACTGAAGTCGTACGTCACTGTCATCAACCGTACCCCGCAGCCCGCTATTCCCGCAGAGAAGGCTGCCCCCTACTCCGTCGGACGCGAATTCGCGGTAAAGATGCGAAGTCGCCGGAAAGTTCCGGCGAGTTCGCACGTTGCCGGCGACCTCGGCGGGCTCAAAATGGTCTTCCCGCAGGGTGCGCGACGGCGGCTGGGCGGATGACATGGGATGGGTGCGGTGGCATGCTGGTGCCATGTGTGGACGCTACGTGATGGCCCGGGCCGTCGGAGACCTGCTGGCCGAATTCGATGCCGGGCTGGAGGATGAGATCGCGATTCCGCCGTCGTGGAACGTGGCCCCGACGGCGGATGTGCCGATCCTGCTCGAACGGCTGGTGGAGGGAGAACCGGTCCGCCAACTGCACATTGCGCGGTGGGGCCTGGTGCCGTCCTGGGCCAAGGACCCGGGCATCGGGTCGAAGATGATCAATGCCCGCAGCGAGACCGTGCTGGAGAAGCCCGCCTTCCGGAAAGCGACCCGCGCCCGTCGCTGCGCCGTCCCGGCTGACGGCTACTACGAGTGGAAGGGTGAGGGCCGCACCAAGCAGCCCTACTACGTCCATCCCAAGGACGGACGCCCCATTGTCTTCGCGGGACTCTATGAATGGTGGCGGGACCCGTCCAAGGAAGAGGGCGACCCGGAGCGCTGGATGCTCTCGACCTCGATCATGACCACCGACTCGCCGCCGGAGGGCTACGCCGGGGGAATGCTGGCCGAGCTGACCGCGCTGCATGACAGGGTTCCGCTGCCCATGAACCGCGAGACCATGCAGACGTGGCTGGACCCGCAGGCCGATGACGCGGCCGGGCTCGTGGATCTGGTCCGGGCCGGGGCGCACGACGTCGCGGAAGGCTGGACGATCGACGCCGTCGGAACCGCAGTCGGGAACGTCAGGAATGACTCACCGGAACTCATCCAGCCGGTGGGGAGCCTGTTCTAGCGGGTACTCCGCCCTGTCAAGGTGCCCGGCGGCTGCCGAGGCACGGGGCGGTAATGGTCACCTGAGGTCAGAGCGTTACTTTGCCGTCGCCGTCGACCGACCAGTCGGGGTTGAAGGCGACCTCCCAGCGGTAGCCGTCGGGATCGGCGAAGTAGCCGGTGTAGCCGCCCCAGGGCTGGGTCTTCGGTGCCGCAACGATGCGGGCTCCCGCGGTCCCGGCTTCGGCCATCACCCGGTCGACGTCCGCCGTGCCGGCCAGGTTGTGGCTGAGCGTGATGCAGGCAATGCCGGCAGGGGGATCGGTGGCCGCCTCGGACTGCATTTGACCCGCGTCCCAGAGCGAGAGGATGAGGCCGTGGTTGACCTGGATGAAGAGCACTTCCCCGGGGACTTCCCGGTGGACCGGCCATCCGAGGCCATCGACGTAGAAGCGGCGTGAGGCGTCAACACTGCGGACACCTAGCGATATGAAGTCGACTCGTGGCTGCATCTTTCGATACTGTCATGCACATGCCCACAAATCACGCAGACGACAAGGCCGCCCAGGCCGACCGCGAACAGCTCGCCGCCGTGCGGGTGGCTGTTGACGAGGTGGACGAGCAGATCGTGTCCTTGATCGGGCGCCGGGAACGGCTGATCCGGATCGCCGGGACCCTCAAGGCGGACAGCGCCGAGGTCCGTGCGCCCGGGCGTGTGGAGCGGGTCATCGAACACGTCCGCGCCACAGCGGAAAAGAAGGACATCGACGTCGAGCTTGTCGAGAAGACCTACCGGGCGATGATCGATGCCTTCATCACGCTCGAGCTGGAAGTGTACAAGTCCAGCTCCTAGAAGGTGCCTAGAGGGCTTCTTCGACAGGCACGTTGGCCTGGTAGTCCCGGCCGTCACAATCGCTGAAGGCCGTCATGAGATGGCCCTTGGGCAGGCCAAGCACAGTCGCGATGGGGAAGTTTCCCGTGATGGTGTTTCCTGAGTGTTCCACGCCTTTGAGGTCGAAGTTCTCTTCCGTGCCGTCATGGTTGAAGTAGTAGAAGGACACGGCCTCGCCGTTCATGAACTCAATGCCCAGTCTGCGCTGATGGGAGTAGTCCGGCCCGGCTGCCAGCAGGCCCACCACGTAGGCGCCTTGCCCCGGGATATTTCCGTCTATATCGAAGGTCGCCACCAAGGTTGAATTCTTGGCGGCGATCTTTACGTGCTTCAGGAGTGCGATATGGGAGCTCATGGCTCAATCCTGCTACCTGTGCAATCGTCCGTCCACCCCCGATCTGGGTTTTGTCGGCTCCGCGACGTAGACTGGATTTATTCGAAGATATGTTCGAATAAATAAAGGGCGTGAAACAGAAGGCGCTGAAACAGAGGGCGCTGAAACAGAAGGCGTCGGAAGCGGAATGGACGTAGGAAGTCGAAGCGGGGACTGGGCCGGCTCCAGCCCGGACTGGGTCGGGAGGCAACGTGGGTATTTTCAGCGAGTCCGTGGATGTCATCTGCACGCCCTCCGGCCAGCCCCTGCGCCTCGACTGGGCCGGCCGGCGCTACACGGTCTGCGCTGACCCCGTCCGCTGGTACGAACGCCGCCAGTGGTGGGCCGAGGAACGCCGGGCGCCACTCGGAAGCGGGCCGGGCCTGGTGGATCATGAGATCTGGCGGGTACAGGTGCGTGCGGCCGGGGATCACGCCGCGGATTCCACCCTCACCCTTGACCTGACCCGGCATGTCGGCAGCGGCCGGTGGCGGCTCCTGAAGATCCACGACGCCCTCCAGCCCCTCCGGAAGCCCGAATCAGCATGAGCTTTACCCACCTGCACGTCTCCACCGCGTTCAGCGCCCACTATGGCGTCTCCTGGCCGGATGAACTTGCCGCCGCGGCCGCCGCTGACGGCGCCACCGCGCTGGCCTGCACGGACCGAGACGGCCTGTATGGAACCGTCAAGCACCTGAAGGCGTGCATGGCAGCCGGGCTGGATGCAATCGTCGGGGTGGACCTTGCGGTCTTTGACGACGACGGCGACCACCGCACCCAGCTCGGGGGACGCGTCGTCGTGCTGGCGCACGGACACAACAACGGTGCCGGCTACCGGGCGCTGTGCCGGCTGATCTCCGACGCCCACGCCCGCACTACGGGCAAGGCGCAGGGAATAGTGCCGGTGGCCGTCACCCGGGCGGAACTGGCTTCCCGCACCCTGCACCCGGACACCCTGAAGCCGGTCCTGACAGTGCTGATCGGCCCGGACTCCGACGTCGGCCGGGCCATGGGCGGCCGGCGCTACCTGCGGCCCCGCACCCTGTTCAAACGCTGGCTGGACGCCATGCCCCCCGGAACGCTGGCGGCAGAGGTTGTGTCCCAGCTCAGCCCGCCCGGGGAACCGCTGAGCACCGCCCACGCGGTGCGCATGCTCAAACTCGCCGCAGAACACGGGGTGCCCGCCGTGCTGAGCAACGCCGTGAGGTACGTGGCTGAGGACGGCGCGGCCACCGCCGATGTGCTGGACTCGGCCCGGACGCTGAAATCCCTCCCCGAGCTCTCCGCCGCCCCGCTGCTGCAGCCCAACGGGCAGGGCTGGCTCAAATCGGCGGCCCGGATGCTGCAGCTGGGCAAGGAGATCATCCACGCCGCCGGCTACGGCACAGCGGACCTCAAGCGGCTCCTGGCCCAGACCGAGGCGCTCGCGGACCGCTGCCGCATTGATCCGGAAGCTGATATGGGCTGGAAACAGCCCGTGGTCCCGGAGGCATCCGTGATCGGGATCGACGGCGACGCGCTCGCCGAACTGACCCTGCGGTGTGAGGCCGGCATCGGCCGCCGCTTCCCGGGCATTTCCGGGCAGCGGGAACAGCAGCTGCGGACCAGGCTGGAGCACGAGCTCCGGATCATCGACTCGCTGGGCTTCGCCTCGTACTTCCTGACCGTCGCAGAGGTCTCCCGGATGATCCTGGCCCTGGGCGTCCGGGCGGCCGCGCGCGGTTCGGGCGCCTCCAGCCTGGTGAACTACCTGATCGACATCAGCCAGGTGAACCCGCTCCAGCACGACCTCATCTTTGAACGCTTCCTCTCCCGCGACCGTGCCACCCTGCCGGACATCGACATCGACGTCGAAAGCGCCGAACGGCACAACGTTTACCGGAAGATCTTTGAGCGCTTCGGCGCCGAACGCGTCACGCTGATGAGCATGCAGAACGGTTACCGCGCTCGCGGTGCCGTGCGCGACGCCGGCCTGGCCCTGGGCATGGACGACGGCGAGGTCGGGGAAATCGCCAAGCAGCTGTGGCGGTTCTCGGCCCGGCACTTCCGCGAAGCCCTCGTGGAGAAACCCGAGCTGAAGGAATTCGCGGACCGGGTGGAGCAGCGCGGCTTCTCCGAGAACCAGCACCTGGACCTGCTGGTGGACCTCACGGAGCGGCTGGACCGGCTGCCCCGCCATATCTCCATGCACCCCTGCGGCGTCATCCTCGGCGACGCCACCCTGCTGGACCGCACTCCCGTTCAGCCCAGCGGCCTGGGCCTGCCCATGAGCCAGTTCGACAAGCACGACATGGACCCCATGGGCATGCTGAAACTCGACGTCCTTGGCGTCCGGATGCAGAGCGCTATGGCCTTCGCCGTCCGGGAAGTGATCCGTCTGCATCCCTCCAAGGCCGAGGTGGTGGCCGCCGGCGCGCATCCGCCCGGCCCGGACGGGACGGGCCCGGATTACATCTCAGGGGACGGGCACATCGACCTCAACGCGGTCCCGCTCGATGACGAGCCCACCTATGAGCTGATCAGGAGCACCAACACCCTGGGCTGCTTCCAGATCGAATCCCCGGGCCAGCGCGAACTGATAGGCAAGTTGGCCCCCCGGGAATTCAACGATCTCATCATTGATATCTCGCTGTTCCGCCCGGGTCCGATGAAATCCGACATGGTCCGGCCCTTCCTGGAGCACCGGCACGGCTTCGCTCCCGAGGTCTACCCGCATCCCGACCTCAAGCCTGTCCTGAAAGAGACCCACGGGGTCACGGTCTTCCACGAACAAATCCTCAAGACCTTCGACGTCATGACCGGGTGCGGGCTGGCGCGGGCCGACGAATTCCGCCGTGCCCTCGGCAATGACGTGCTTGAAGCCAGGGTGGAGGAGTTCTTCCGGAAGGAGGCGCGTGCCCGGAACTACAGTCCCGAGGTGGTGGACAAGGTCTGGGGCACGCTCAAGGCCTTTGGCAGCTTCGGGTTCTGCAAGGCCCACGGAGCCGCCTTCGCCGTGCCCACCTACCAGTCTGCCTGGCTGAAGGCACACCACCCGGAGGCGTTCCTCGCCGGGCTCTGGGAACACGACCCCGGAATGTACCCCAAACGCCTGCTCGTGGCCGAGGCCCGCCGGCTGGGGATCCCCATCCTTCCCCTCGACATCAACCGGAGCCAGGCCGAGTACCGGGTGGAGCGGGTGGAATCCGGGCCGGACCGAGGCAGGCTGGGCATCCGGCTGAGCCTGAACGGCATCTTCGGGCTCTCCGGCGCCGAGCTGAAACGGATTGTGGCCGGCCAGCCCTACGACTCCCTGGCGGACCTGCGGGCCAGGTCGCGGCTCAGCCGGCCCAGCATCCAGCGCCTGGCCCAGCTGGGCGCCTTCGATTCGCTGCACCGGGCGTCCGGGGGAGACGCCAACCGGGCGGACCTGGTCCAGCACCTGCAGAAACTCCAGGCCCGCCCCCTCAGGAAGGGCGTGGAAGTCATTGAGGGCCAGCTGGCGTTGCCGCTGGGGGACGTGGAGCTGACGAACCTCAAGGCGGCACTGCCCGCACCCAGCATGGTGGATAACGTCCGGGCGGAACTGGACCTGATGGCCGTGGACGTCAGCGAGCACCTCATGACCAGCCACCGCCCGCTGCTGGACCGGCTGGGCGTCACCACCGCGGACAAGCTGCTGGGACTGCGCAACGGCACGGAAGTGCTGGTTGCCGGGGTCCGGGTGGCCACCCAGACCCCGCCCATGAGGGGCGGCCGGCGGGTGGTGTTCATCAGCGTCGACGACGGCACGGGCTGCGTGGATTCGGTGTTCTTCCACGAGGCGCAGGAGCAGTCCGGACCCTTGCTGTTCGGCACCCGCCTGCTCCTGATCCGCGGCACCACCCGCCGGACCGGGCCGCGGGGGATCAGCATCAGCGCCTCCATGGCCTGGGACCTCAGCCGCCCGGAGACCCTCCCGTTCCCGGCATCGGCTCCCGGCGCCGCCGGCCGGCAGGAGCCTTACCTGTCCGGCCCCCTGGACGGGATCAGCAGGAACCTCGCCATCACCGGGCTGGGCGGCTGACCGGCCGGCGGTGCGGCTCGCTCGTGGCGCGTTGGTTGGCCTCTGGAGAAACCGATAGCATGGACGAGGCTGGCTGTGGTCCCCGTACGCCACAAGCTACGAAGCCTTAACTTTGAATAGGAGACACCCGTGTCAGATGCCCAGCAGATCACCCTTCTCGTCGACGGCGAAGAGACCAAGGTGACTACCGGGACCACCGGCGCGGAACTCTTCTTTGAGCGCCGCGACGTCGTTGTGGCCCGCGTTAACGGCGAGTTGAAGGACCTGGACCAGCCCCTTCCCGAGGACGCCAATGTCGAGGCCGTCACCATTGATTCCCCGGACGGGCTCAACGTCCTGCGCCACTCCACGGCCCACGTCATGGCCCAGGCCGTGCAGCAGCTGCGCCCCGACGCCAAGCTCGGCATTGGCCCCTACATCACGGACGGCTTCTACTTCGACTTCGACGTCGCGGAACCGTTCACCCCGGAAGACCTCCGCCAGCTCGAAAAGATGATGCAGAAGATCATCAACCAGAACCAGAAGTTCGTTCGCCGCGTGGTGTCCGAGGACGAGGCCCGCGAAGCGATGAAGGACGAGCCCTACAAGCTCGAACTGCTGGGCAGGAAGAATGATGCCGCCGAGGCCGGCGAGGGCGTCAACGTCGAGGTCGGCGCCGGCGACATCACCATTTACGACAACGTGGACCGCAAGAGCGGCGACAGCATCTGGTGCGATCTGTGCCGCGGCCCGCACCTGCCGAACACCAAGCTGATCTCCAACGCCTTTGCCCTGACCCGTTCCTCGGCCGCCTACTGGCTGGGCAACCAGAACAACCAGCAGCTGCAGCGCATCTACGGCACCGCCTGGCCCACCAAGGACGCGCTCAAGGCCTACCAGGAGCGCATTGCCGAGGCCGAGCGCCGCGACCACCGCAAGCTCGGCGCGGAACTGGACCTGTTCTCCTTCCCGGACGAGCTCGGCTCCGGTCTGCCGGTCTTCCACCCCAAGGGCGGCATTATCCGCAAGGCCATGGAGGACTACTCCCGCCAGCGCCACGTCGATGCCGGCTACGACTTCGTCTACACCCCGCACATCACCAAGGGCCATCTCTACGAGGTCTCCGGCCACCTGGACTGGTACCGGGAGGGCATGTTCCCGGCGATGCACATCGACGCGGAACTGAACGAGGACGGCACCGTGCGCAAGCCCGGCCAGGACTACTACCTCAAGCCGATGAACTGCCCCATGCACAACTTGATCTTCCGGTCCCGCGGCCGCTCCTACCGCGAACTGCCGCTGCGGCTCTTCGAGTTCGGCTCGGTCTACCGCTACGAGAAGTCCGGCGTGGTGCACGGCCTGACCCGCGTCCGGGGCATGACCCAGGACGACGCCCACATCTACTGCACCCGCGAGCAGATGAAGGATGAGCTCACCAGCACGCTGAACTTCGTCCTGGGCCTGCTCAAGGACTACGGCCTGGACGACTTCTACCTCGAGCTTTCCACCAAGAACGAGGACAAGTTTGTCGGCGACGACGCCACATGGGACGAAGCCACCCGCACCCTCGCCGAGGTGGCCGAAGCCTCCGGGCTCGAGCTCATCCCGGATCCGGGCGGAGCCGCATTCTACGGCCCCAAGATTTCCGTCCAGGCCAAGGATGCGCTCGGCCGGACCTGGCAGATGTCCACCATCCAGCTGGACTTCAACCTGCCCGAGAGGTTCGAACTCGAGTTCCAGGCCGCCGACGGCACCCGGCAGCGGCCCGTGATGATCCACCGCGCCCTGTTCGGCTCGGTGGAGCGCTTCATGGGCGTGCTCACCGAGCACTACGCCGGTGCCTTCCCCGCCTGGCTGGCACCGGTCCAGGTGGTGGGCATCCCGGTGGCGGAGGCATTCAACGACTACATGTTCGACGTCGTGGACCAGCTCAAGGCGGCCGGTATCCGCGCCGAGGTGGACATCTCCTCGGACCGTTTCCCGAAGAAGATCCGCACGGCCAGCAAGGACAAGATCCCGTTCGTGCTGATCGCCGGCGGGGACGACGCCGAGGCCGGTGCCGTGTCCTTCCGCTTCCGCGACGGCAGCCAGGACAACGGCGTGCCCGTGTCCGAGGCCGTGCAGCGGATCGTCGACGCTGTCCGAAACCGGACCAGCTAGGAAGACGGAAGGGCAGCGCGTGCAGGAAACCACAGGGGCCGGGCCGGAGTATCCGGGCGACCACGCCGTGACGGACGACTTCAGCCTGGCCGGGGTCCCGGACGCTTTCCAGCGCCTGTGGACCCCGCACCGGATGGCGTACATCAAGGGCGGCCAGCACCAGTTCAAGAACCCGGACGACTGCCCGTTCTGCGCCGCGCCCGAGCGGGGCGATGAGGACTCCCTGATCGTCTACCGGGGAAGGACGAGCTACGTGGTGCTGAACCTCTTTCCGTACAACCCGGGCCACCTGCTGGTCTGCCCCTACCGGCACATCCCGGACTACACGGACCTCACGGTCGAGGAAACGGCGGAATTTGCCGAACTGACCCAGACGGCCATGCGGGTGCTGCGCAAAGTCGCCAACCCTTCCGGTTTCAACCTGGGCATGAACCAGGGCGTCACCGGCGGGGCGGGCATCGCCGGCCACCTGCACCAGCACGTGGTGCCGCGCTGGGGCGGTGACGGAAATTTCTTCCCCATCATTGCCCAGACCAAGGCGGTCACGCAGACCCTCGGTGAGGTCCGTCAGCAGGTCGCCGACGCATGGCCGCAGGAAATGCCCGCGCCGCAGCACACAGCCGGGGAGAAGGATGCTTAACAGGCACGCCCGGGGCTTCTTCACCGCCCTGTTTTCCCCGGTTGCCCGCTGGCTGCTGAGGATCGGGGTCACTCCCGACGCAGTGACCGTGGTCGGCACGCTCGGCGTCGTGATCGGCGCTCTCGTGTTCTACCCGCTCGGGCAGCTCTTCTGGGGAACCGTGTTCATCACGGCGTTCATTTTCTCCGACGTCATTGACGGCATCATGGCCCGGATGCAGCAGCGCGGCGGCCGGTGGGGCAATTTCCTGGACTCCACCCTTGACCGCGTGGCCGACGGCGCCCTGTTCGCCGGCGTCGCCATCTGGTTCTTCACAGGCGGCGCCAACCCGGCCATCGCCGTCGCCGCCATTCTCTGCCTGGTGCTCGGCATGGTGGTCTCCTATGCGCGGGCCAAGGCCGAGGCCCTGGGCTTCCACGCCAACGTGGGCATCGCCGAGCGCGCCGAGCGCCTCGTGTCCGTGCTGGTGGTCACGGGGCTCACCGGACTGGGCCTGACCCCGGTGGTGCTCTTCGTGACGCTGTGCCTGCTCGCGACAGCGAGCCTGGTGACGGTGATCCAGCGCATCGTGACAGTGCACCGCCAGTCGCTGGCGGAACCCGAAGGTACCGCCACGGAACGTCCCGCCTGACGGCGCCACACGGCACCCCGGCGGCCGCGCCGAATCCCAGTCCCCGCGCGAGATTCGACTGCTGTAACCCGAATTCTGCCGCGCCCCGGCCGGGGGATAGTATTAGCTTTACCGGCCAATGGATCCGGTAATCCGGTGTGTGCGAGACACGGCTTGAACGTGCCGTCCGTGCCCCGGCGAGGTCATCTATCTACCCATAGGGGTTTTTGTGTCTACACCTGATGTAAGCAGCGAAGCCGGCGCGTCCGCGAAGAACGTCACGGGCAGCAGCCGCGTCAAGCGCGGCATGGCTGAGATGCTCAAGGGCGGCGTCATCATGGACGTCGTCAACGCCGAGCAGGCCCGCATCGCCGAAGACGCCGGTGCCGTGGCCGTGATGGCGCTGGAACGCGTT
>NZ_JBFUAU010000004.1:0-136615 GCF_056406115.1 Arthrobacter sp. P1_D4
CAGGGGCCGCGGGTGCCGCCGGTCCGACGGCGGCCGCCGGGGCCGCGATGGCCGCGCCCGGTGCAGCGCCTGCGCCTGAGCCAGACGCACCGGCCCGGGAGGCCACGGCTGCCCCCGAGGCGACCGGGCCCGCAGCGGCCACCGCCGCCCCGACCATCAAGCCGGGCGCCGAGGCCGCCCCGGAAGCAACAGGCGCCCCGGGCAATGCCGAGTGGGAGACCCAGTGGTCCGAGACCGCCCCGCCGGCGGAGACACACACCGCCGCGGCCCACGCTGAGCCGGCCCGCGGTGCGCACGCTGTGACGGCCGCCGAGCTTGGCGGTGCTGCGGAGACTGGCGCGGCGGGCCTGCCCGTCCACCACCCGGAATACACTGAGCCCCACGCTCCGACTCTGCCCGGGGCGGAATCGGCAGCCGCGGAACCAGTCGACGACGAGAACACCGGTACCGGCACGGCCACTTCAACCAGCACTGGCGTTGATACCGGCACCGGCACGGCGATGCCCGGACTACCCGACGCCGGGACACAGCCCACGGGTCCCGGCGACACGGAAACGACGCAGATGGCAGCCCCGCCGGCAGGGGCCGGGGCCTCCGCCAGCCAAACGGCCGAGCCCACCGGCCATTTGGCCACTGAGCAGCCCTACGGCGAGGGGTCAGCGGCTCCGGCCGCCGACGGGAGCGGCCCTGTGGGTTTCACAGTCAAGGGCAATGCCTCGTCGATGATCTACCACGACGAGACCAGCCCGGCGTATGAAGAAACCCGGGCTGAGGTGTGGTTTGCCTCCCCGGCCCACGCCGAAGCAGCCGGGTTTCGGCCGCCGCGCCGGACACGGCAGTAGCCGGCGGTCCGGTCGGCCGATCCATCCGTTCTCATCGCGTCCGTTGATGCTCGTCCGTTTCACCCGCAGGCGCTTCGGTGGCAGGCGCTTCTTCTTCAGTGCGGTGGCCCGGGCCGTGGCGCTTGCCGTTGTCCTGTTTTTCCTGAGCGCCTGTACCGGCGGCTCAACCTCGCCCGTGGTTCAGCCGGGAGACCGCACTGCCACCGGCGCAGCGGGTACGGCCGGGGCAGCGGGTGAGCCCACGGTTGCAAGCCGGGTTAATGGGCTGCAACTGCCGTGGTCCACGGTCCATCTACCCGACGGCACCGCGGTCATCTCCGAGCGCGACACAGCACTGCTCAGGACCATCAAAGACGGACAGCTCGGTACGGTCGGCAAGGTGCCCGGCGTCGTGCCCGGCGGCGAAGGCGGCCTCCTGGGCCTTGCCCTTTCGCCCCACTTCGCGTCGGACCGTTACCTCTACGCCTACTTCACCGCGGCGGCGGACAACAGAATCGCCCGCATACGGCTGGAGGAACGTGGCGGCCGGCTGGAGCTCGGTGCCTTGGAACCGGTTTTCACCGGCATTTCCAAGGCCGGCACGCACAACGGCGGCCGGATCCGCTTTGGGCCCGATGGTTTCCTGTATGTGGGGACGGGCGATTCGCAGCGCCGGGAGCAGCCGCAGGACCGCGCGGCGCTCGGCGGAAAGATCCTCCGACTCACTCCGGATGGCAGGCCGGCACCGGGAAACCCGTTCGGCGATAACCCCGTCTACAGCTTCGGCCACAGGAACGTCCAGGGACTGGCCTGGGACAGCGCGGGCCGGCTGTGGGCCAGCGAATTCGGCCCGGACGTCAACGACGAGCTCAACCTGATCGTGCCGGGCGGCAACTACGGCTGGCCCGAGGTGACGGGCGCCCCGCATCGCCCCGGCTTCCTGGACGCCAAGGTGGTGTGGCCGTCGACGGCGGAGTCTTCCCCCAGCGGACTCGAAATTGCCGGCAGCACCGCCTACCTGGGCGCCCTGCGCGGCCAAAGGCTCTGGGTCGTTCCCCTCAACGGCGAATTCGCCGGAGATCCTGTGAGCTATTTCACAGGAAAGTATGGCCGGGTGCGCAACGTTTCACTCGCTCCTGACGGGCGCCTGTGGCTCCTCAGCAACGGGCAAAACCCTGATTTCGCGCTGATTTTGAACCTCCCCGGCTAACCTGGCCCATCCCGCGCCCCTCGATTTCACACGACAGCCAATCTCGTGTAGAGTTTCATGTCGTTGCGGAGAACAACGCGGGAAATAAAAAGCCCCGAGGAACGAAAACAACAGATGCACCTCTAGCTCAACTGGCAGAGCAATTGACTCTTAATCAATGGGTTCCGGGTTCGAGTCCCGGGGGGTGCACCAGCGAGAAACCCCGTCACGCAGGCTTAGCGGCCTGCGGGACGGGGTTTCTTTTTTGTTGGCGAAAAGGAGCCGGCGACGACGCCGTGGCGGGCCGGATCCGGGCTGGTGCGCAGACCAGACTCGCAATCAGGTTGGCGAAGGCCTCCCCGACCGGCCGGGCGGGAATGACTTGCCTTTTAGGGCACTGACCGTAGACTCGGCCCATGTTTGGTCCTGGGGGAACGAAAACAGTCCGCTGCGCTGCGGCATCCGTTGTTGGCCTGCTGCTCGCCGGTAGTTTGGCCTCCTGCGCCTACGAGGACGAGGGCGATCCGCGGCCGACGGCGGCCGGGCAAAGCCACCGCCCGGCACCCGCCGCCCCGACCAGAGATCCGGGGGTGCTGGGGGTGGAAGCGAGCAACTACGCCGAGCTGCACAAGCGTCTGGCCGAGGCGCCAGGGGCCGCGCTCCTCTCCGACGCCGGTCCGGCGGACGGGCCAGGGGTTGGCTTCACCAAAGCCGCAATGGTGACGGTCGCCGGTCCGCACACAGTCACCGCGGCCTGCGTGGGCATCCCCCATGCCCAGATCTTCCTCTCCCAGAACTCGCTGGGCGGAACAGAGCACACGGTGTTCGAGGTCGATTGCTCGCGAACCCAATCGCAGGTCGTACAACTGCAGAAGGGCTACGTCAGCGCCCAGTTGACCCGCCCGGACCCGACCGGCGCCTGGACCGGGGCGGTCGCCGGAATCAAAGTCACGGCCCAGTGAGGCTGACGAGCCTGGTGCGGACTCCGCTGGACGTGCATTGGACCAGCCCAACGTGTGGTGGAGGGACTACTGATGCCAACCGTAGATGCTGCCCTCGATCCGTATCGTAACTGGACCGAGCCTCGCGACGGAGTCGGAGTCGGGTCGAACCCATTCCGGCTCGCCAGCAAGGTGAAGTCAGGAGCCTCCCTCGACGAAGTCTCAGGGGCTTGGGCCGCCCACGCACTTTTGCCCGGGCTGGAGGCACTCTGGCTATCAAGTCGCGAGGCGTGGCTGTTCCAAGACATCGACTACGGCCAATGGGGCCTCCACATTCTGGAACCCGCGACGGCGGCAGCGCGCACCGACGCCGAGCGAGCGAGCCGACCGAAAGACTTTGTGCCGAGCGACGCAGTCATCGGCGAGTTCCTTGGCGACACGGACCTCTTGGTACTGGAAGCCAACGGCGGCGTCTTGGTCGCACAGCCCCTGGACCCGCGCAGTGACTGGCCACTGGCGGCGTCGACGCTGTCCGAGTTCCTGACCCTGTATCTCGAAGCTGTGGGCGATAAATACTGGGAGAGCTCCTGACCTCGACCTGAGCGCCCGGAGTGGAAGGGCCTGCGACCGGCCGCTGGCCCATGCGAGCTTCGTCCCCCTGCTCCGGGGAGCAGCCGCTGAAACCCGTGCCCTGCGATCCGAAGGTGTCGACATGCCCGCCTTCGTGATGACCCGCAAGGCGCTTGTCGTCCTCTCCGTCATCGCCGGTGGGCTCTGGATCGTCTTTGCGGTCCTCGCATTCCTGGGTGAGTCCGCCTCCCCGTTGGTTCCGATCGCCTGGACAATTGTGCTTGCCCTCCAGGGCCGCCGCTGGAGATCCTTGCCGCGGTGAATGCCAGGTCAGCTGTGCGGCCGGCAGCGGACCAGGCGCTGAACTTCCAGGAGCTGCGAGTCATCCGCGGTTCCATTCGCTTGCGGCCCTCAGTGGTCGGCATGAGTCAGATCTCCGGATGCTTGGGGTCTTTGGCGGGGAGCGGGGTTCGCTGTCGCTGCCCGGTGCTCACGGCTCACGGCTCACGGCTCACGGCTCACGGCTCACGGCTCACGGCTCACGGCTCACGGCTCATGGCTCATGGCTAACCCTACCCATTCTTGGTCCACAGTGGCGATGGTTTGCTGAGCGCAGACCTTGCCCGGGCTAAGGAGACACGCAAAGGCCAGGATTCCCCGGCTGCCGGCGGTGGAACCCTACGATGGTAGGGATGAACTCCACCCGGAAGGCCTCGTACGCATCCGCTGTGGCCCTGCTGCTCGCGGTCTCGCCGTTGGTCGTTGCGCTGCCCGCGGCGGCTGCGCCCTGCAAGTCTGCCGGCCTTCTTCCCGTGAAGATCTGCCCCGCCTCACCGACGCCGGTCCCACCGTCCGCTTCCCCGGCGCCCAGTGTGACTCCCCCGGGCAGCACAGCGCCGCCGTCGGACCCCGCGCCGCCCCAACCACCGTCTCAGTCGCCGTCTCAAAGCCAGGTCCCCGGACAGGACGCGGCTCCGCCGACGCCGGGCCCCGCCCCCTCCGTCAGCCAAGGAGCCCCCACCCCACCGGCCACGGGTGCTGTTCCGGTCCCAGCCACGGCGGGAACGTCCGCCCCTCAGTCGCCAGACGCTGGCCAGGGCCCAGAGTCCGCAACGGCGATTCCTTCCGCAGCGGCGGCCGGCAGGGTTGGTCCCGGACCGGACGGGCAAGGCAGTCTTGCCGGCGGATTCCTGCTGGCGCTCAGCGGTCTGCTTATAGGCCTCTCCGCGGCCATTGGCCTCCGCCGGCCCGCCGGGCCATGAAACGGCCGCCGAACCGTCACAGTGAACTGTGTGGCTCAGCGGCCGCCTCATGCACATCGATTTATCAGACTTTCTCGCGGGACCGGTCGCGCACCTTCTCCGGCTCTTCGACCGTGAACTCCTTGCTGCGGCGGGGGAAGGCCCAGAACCTGAATTCCGGCGCCTCCGCCCGGGTCTCCGGGCGATCCTCAGAATCCTTTGCGGCATCCTTCCTGGTATCCCGCCAGGAATCCCTGTTGTACGAATAGCACATCACTGACCTCCTTCGTGGTGATTGCCTATTAATCGTCCTCCCGATCGGCTGGCGCGTCGAGACTTCCGGACTGCCCTTTTGCGCCTGGGCGGCAGGCTGGCCCAAGGGTTCCAGCGGACGGGTCTGCGCCGTCGGCCGGCCTTCCCGCCGGCACGGGCCGCGGTTAGACTCCATCCAATGCACCACTGCGGCCAATGGGGGAATCATGGAGTTGCCCATCCCCCTGTACGCTCTCTCACGGAAACAGAAGAAGCCAACGCGCGCCACGCCACGCAAAGGATGAACAGCCATGACCGTCCCGCCCAACGCCTCCGCCCCTGGCCCTGGCTGGTATCCGGACCCGGCAGGCTCGGGCCGGCTTCAGTGGTGGAACGGTTCGGCCTGGACCGGCCAGTTCAACGCACCGCAGTTCCAGGCGACAGCGCCCCGCCAGCCGGTGGCGCCGCGCAGGCGCATCAGCGACCGAACACCGGTCTACAACGCGTACATCTGGACAATTGTGGCCCTGCCGCTCGTACCGCTCATCCTGCTGATGTTCTGGAACCCTGTGCTCCGGCTGCGCACCGTGGGCCCGCGGCAGATCCAGACAATTGATCCGGCGTCGATTTTCACGGCGCCTTACTTCCTCTTCATAGCAATCAGTTTCGTGGCCTACGGCGTGTCCGCCCTCCTGGCGTACCTGGACTGGGACCGGCTGCGCAAGGACGGCGTTGTCCGGCCCTTCCACTGGGCGTGGGTGTTCCTCAGCAGGGAGGTCTACGTGATTGGCCGCTCCGTGATCGTCCACGAGGTAGCACCGCGGCGGGGGCTCGCCCCGGTGTGGGTCACGATCAGCGTCGTCTTGCTCACGGCGGTGCTCACCGGCCTCAAAATGTCAGCCATCGTCGCCACCCTGGCGAACCAGGCCGTAACGGTGTAGGCAGCGTCAATCCAGGCAGTGGCCAACGTGCCGGGGCTGCTCCGACCGCCAGCATCCCGGCTCCTGAAGCGATACGTCCGATTGCTGCAGAAACAGGGTCTTTAGTCCCTTTTGAGAGTCAATGCAGGGGCGTTGACTGGAAAGGTGCTCCGGGCAACAGTTCTGGAGCGACCGGTCCTGCAGACCCGGACCGACAACAACGCCGGCCAGAGAGCCCGACGCACCAAAGATGATATTCAGATCTCCCGGTGCCCTCACTGAGGATCGCGTCAGCAGACACGCAAATCATGGGCCCCCGGCAGCATGCCTGTCCGGCCTTCCCCCGGGGCCAGGGAAATCGATCTCCGTTAGGACCAAGTTTCATGAACAAGGCTATTCGCATCATTGGAACAACCGCGGTGACCGCCGCACTGGGCCTGGGCGCCAGCGCCCTGCCTGCCAGCGCCGCCGCTACCACTTCGACCGCCTCCGCCAGCTCCTGGAGTCAGTCCTCATTTGTGAACCGGCACCACATGCGGGACAACAACCGGCACGACACGCGCAATGGCTGGTGGGACGGGGAGAACCGGTGGCATGACAACGCCGACGGATGGGGGTGGCGCGACGATCATGGCAATTGGCGGGACGACAACGACCACCGCGGCTCGTGGACGGGCCGGGACGGCTGCCGGCATGACAAGGACGGGTTCTGGGACCATCACGGAAACCGGCACGACAATAGGCACCACAACCACCACAGGAACACCTGGTGACCTCTCACCACTGAAGGCCTCGAGAACGGAACTGATTGGGACGGCGGGAAACCCTGCCGTCCCGTTCCCGTTCCCCCACAGCAGTGTGGCTAATTCAGCGGGGTGGCCCCGGCAATGGCGCCCGGCTCGGCAGCCGTGACGATGGCGTTGGCCTCCGGCGAGGAAGACTTGGTTGCCAGCACCCTGACCACGGCCTGGAGCTCCTGCCGCAGCACGTCGGGGTCAATGGGCGTGGCGGCGAGCACGGAGCGTTCCATGTCGGCGGCCGCGGCAACCGCCTCGCGCCCCTGGTCAGTCAGCGACACCACATGGCTGCGCCGGTCGGAGGTGCTGCGGTGCCGCGAAATGTGGCCGTGCGCTTCCAGCCGGCTCAGTGTCTTGCCCATTGTCTGGGCCTGGACCCGGACGAGCTGGGCCAATTGGGCTTGCGTCATCGGCCCATTCGCCGAGAGCACCTCCATGGCGATCACCCCGGCATGGGTCAGGCCAATGGCCCCCAATTTTTCGTTCCAGGAGTGTTCTACAAGACGTGCTGCCGTGGACAATAGGCGGCCCGTGGGCCAGCGATCCATATCAGGCATACCCAAGAGTATAGCCAGCAGCGGATTCGTCCGGCGCCGATCGCGTCACTACGCTGGATTATCACCCCGCTTCATGACCAACCTCACCAAGGAGACACCCGTGTCCGAGCGACTCACCGCCGGTGCCACAGCACCGGATTTCACCCTCAAGAACGCCGAAGGACAGGACGTCAGCCTGCGTGATTTCCGGGGCCGGAAGACCGTGCTCTACTTCTACCCGGCAGCCGCCACGCCGGGATGCACCAAGGAGGCCTGCGATTTCCGGGATTCCCTCGGCGCGCTTCAGGCCGCCGGTTATGACGTCGTGGGCATCTCCCCCGACCCCGTCGGGAAGCTTGCCGCGTTCGCGGCCGCCGAAGGGCTGAACTTCCCGCTGCTCTCTGACGAAGACCACTCCGTCGCCGAGGCCTACGCGGCCTGGGGCGAAAAGAAAAACTACGGCAAGACCTACCAGGGCCTGATCCGCTCGACCATCGTCGTCGACGCCGACGGCCGGGTTGCCGTCGCACAGTACAACGTCCGGGCCACCGGGCATGTCGCCAAACTTCGCCGGGACCTGAAACTCGACGCCTAAGTCCCCGGTCTCCGGTCCGTCCGCCCGCGGGCAGCCGTTGCAACCAGCAAACCGGCAATAGGTACAATAGAGCCTGGCGCCCGCCTCCGGGGTTCTTTCCCGGGACGACGACGACGGCGCCGCGCGCGAGTGGTGAAATTGGCAGACACGCAGGATTTAGGTTCCTGTGCCTTCGGGCGTGGGGGTTCAAGTCCCCCCTTGCGCACAGAGAGAACCCCGGTCTTCGGACCGGGGTTCTTGTGGTTTCCGGCGCTGTTCCGGGATTTTTCAGGAGTTTTGACGCCGCCAAAAAGAATTTCACATCCGCACCCATCCGTTTCCTCCGAGCGGCCGAATACCCATTGAGACACCAACCAAGGGTCGGTGCCCAACAGTCGGGAAAGGGCCGCAGCGGCAAAAATTCGCCGCCGGCAAACATCGGCACAACAAAGGAGAAACCGAAATGCAGAACATCAAGCGCACCACGTTCGCCGTTGCAGGTATCGCAGCTGCCGCCATGCTCAGCCTCACTGCCTGTGGCGGATCCAGCGCCTCGTCGGCCCCCGCCTCCTCGGCCCCGTCCTCCGCACCGGCGGAATCCAGCATGGCCTCCCCCTCCACGAGCGCCTCCGCTGCGGCCATGGATCCGGCCGCCAACCTCGTCGGCTCCGGCTGCGCCGCCTACGCCGCCCAGGTTCCCAGCGGTGCCGGCTCCGTCTCCGGCATGGCGCTTGACCCGGTAGCCACCGCGGCGTCCAACAACCCGGTCCTCACCACCCTGACCGCCGCCGTGTCCGGCAAGCTCAACCCCAAGGTCAACCTGGTGGATACGCTCAACGGCAGCGAATTCACCGTCTTCGCCCCGACGGATGACGCCTTCAAGAAGATCGATCCGGCCACGATCGAGGCCCTGAAGACGGACGACGCCACGCTGAGCAAGATCCTGACCTACCACGTTGTCCCCGGCAAGATCACCCCGGACCAGATCGTCGGCACCCACAAGACGGTTGAAGGCGGTTCGGTGACGGTCACCGGCACCAAGGATGCCCTCAAGGTTGACGGCGCCAACGTTGTCTGCGGCGGCGTCCAGACCGCCAACGCCACTGTCTACATGGTCGACTCAGTCCTGATGCCCAAGTAGTCAGCCCTTTTGCACTCCTGCCCGGCTCCAGCCTGACTCCCTGGACCACTAGGAGAAGGGGAGGCCCGCACCACCAGGTGCGGGCCTCCGCTTTTTGCGCTGCCGTGCGCCTTGCGGCGGTGTGCCACAAGAGCTGGCGGACCCGGCCGTCAACTAGACTGGGGCTGGTCCGCAGCCGGCGGGCCATCCAGTTCCCAGAGGTGATTCTCGAGTGCCCAGCAGTACAGTGCCCAGCAGGACAGTGCGGCGGATTGCCGCCAGCATTGGGGCCGCCCTCCTTGTCCTGCCGCTCGCGTCCTGCACGGGCAGCCTCGGCCCGGCACCCAGCTCCACCACCGCCTCTGCCACCGCCAGCGCGGCACCTACCGCGCTTTTCACCTTCGGCACTGGCTCGGAGCCGCTCGGGCTCGATCCTGCCCTGGTCTCCGACGTCGAGTCCTACCGCGTCACCCGGCAGGTACTGGAGGGCCTCGTGGGCGTAGACCAGACCACCGGCCAGCCCACGCCGCTGCTGGCCACCGAATGGTCCCAGAGCGATGAAGGCCGGACCTACGAGTTCAAGCTGCGCGGGAACGTCAAATTCCAGGACGGGACACCGTTCGATGCCGCCGCGGTCTGCACCAACTTCAACCGCTGGTTCAACTTCTCACCGGCCCTCCGCGAACAGGCCACCGGTACCACCTTCAAGGGCGTCTTCAAGGCCCATGCGGACCAGGCGCCGCTGTCCATATACAAGAACTGCACCGCCGTCGCGCCGGACAGTGTGCGGATCGGCCTCACCCAGCCCTTCACGGGTTTTCTCCAGGCCCTCACCCTGCCGGCCTTCGCGATCTCTTCGCCCAAGGCCCTCGCCGCGGAGAACGCTGACGTCCTGAACCAGAGCCGGGGCGGGCAGCCGGTATCCGCTTACGGCCTCCACCCGGTAGGCACAGGACCGTACGTTTTCGGCTCCTGGGATTCGGGCAGCGTCACCCTGGCCAGCAACAAGGACTACTGGGGGGACAAGGGGCAGATCGGCACCATCAAGTTCGTGACCTACGATCACCCGCAGACCCGGATGCAGGCGCTCCTGGACGGCAAGATCGACGCCTACGACGCCGTCACCGTGGGAAACTTTGACCAACTGGTCAAGAGCGGAAAGCAGATCATCCAGCGGGACCCGTTCTCCGTGATGTACCTGGGCATGAACCAGCAAGTCCCCATCCTGCAGAACCTCAAGGTCCGCCAGGCGATCGAAATGGCGCTGGACAAGGACACGCTGATCCGCCGGTTCTTCATCGACAACACGGCCCAGGCATCCCAGTTCGTTCCACCCAAGCTCAGCGGCTTCAACAACAACGCCGCGGCGCTCGGCTACAACCCGGGCAAGGCCAAGGAACTCCTGGCCGAGGCCGGCTACAAGGGCGAGGAGCTGAAGTTCTACTATCCGCTCAACGTCACCCGGCCCTACCTGCCGACGCCGGAAAAGGTGTACGCCGAAATCAGCCGTCAACTGACCGCCGTCGGGCTCAACGTCAAGCCCGTACCGGTGGACTGGGCTGACGGCTACCTGCAGAAGGTCACGTCCCCGGGCGACCACGCCCTGCACCTGCTCGGCTGGAACGGATCGTATTCGGACCCCGACAATTTCGTGGGCCCGCTCTTCGGCGAGAACACCGGCGAATTCGGTTACCAGGATCCCCAGGTCTTCTCCAAGATCGCCCGGGCCCGCGGCCTGCCGGACGGCAAGGACCGCACCGAGGAGTACCAGACCATCAACGGGCAGATCGCGGCCACGGTGCCCGCGGTTCCCATTGCCTTCCCGATCTCGGCCCTGGCGCTCTCGGACCGGGTGCTGAAGTACCCGGCGTCGCCGGTACTGAATGAAGTTTTCACAAAGGTCGAGCTAAGGCCTTGACGCCCGGGGCCAATTTCAGTTAGTGGGCGGTGCGGGATATTCTGTGACAGCCAGAGCCGCTGCTATCGGAGACTGATTGTGACTTTCATTTCCAAGACCCAACACGCCGACGTCGTCCTGATTGGCGGCGGCATCATGAGCGCCACGCTCGGCGCCTTCATCAAGCAGCTTGAGCCGAACTGGACCATCTCGCTCTTTGAGCGTCTGGACGAGCCCGGACTGGAAAGCTCCGACCCGTGGAACAACGCCGGCACCGGACACGCTGCCCTGTGTGAGCTTAATTACTCCCCCGCAGCCAAAGACGGCTCGGTGGACCCCGGCAAGGCCCTGAACATCAACGAGCAGTTCCAGCTGTCCCGCCAGTTCTGGTCCCACCTCGTCTCGAACTCGCTGATCGGCTCCCCCAAGGGGTTCATCAACACCGTTCCGCACATGAGCTTCGTGATCGGCGAGGACCACACCAAGTTCCTCCGCACCCGCTACGAGGCACTCAAGCCGAACCCGCTGTTCCGTTCGATGGAGTATTCCGAGGACCACGCGCAGATCGCCAAGTGGGCCCCGCTGATCGTCAAGGGCCGCGACCCCAAGCAGCGCGTCGCGGCAACCCGCGCCGCCGAGGGCACCGACGTCGACTTCGGCGCCCTGACCCGCGAGCTGACCACCTACCTGGGCAACAACGGCGTGGAGATCAACTACGGCCACAACGTCAGCGACATCAAGCGCGCGTCCGGGGGCGGCTGGGACCTGTCGCTGAAGCACGCCAGGAGCGGCGAGCACGGCTCCATCCACGCGAAGTTCGTGTTTGTCGGCGCCGGCGGCGGGGCCCTGCACCTGCTGCAGGCCTCCGGCATCCCGGAAGGCAAGGGGTTTGGCGGTTTCCCGGTCTCCGGCCAGTTCTTCCGCTGCACCGACGAGAGCATCGCTGCCCGGCACAGCGCGAAGGTCTACGGCCAGGCGTCTGTCGGCGCTCCGCCCATGTCCGTGCCGCACCTGGACACCCGCTACGTCAACGGCAAGCGCTCCCTGCTGTTCGGTCCGTACGCCGGCTTCTCCACGAACTTCCTCAAGAGCGGCTCCTACCTGGACCTGCCGCTGTCCATCCGCCCCTCCAACATCATCCCGATGCTGGCCGTGGCCAAGGACAACATGGACCTCACCGCCTACCTGATCAAGGAAGTCGCCAAGCGTCACGGCGACAAGGTCGAGGCCCTGCGGGAGTACTACCCCGAGGCCAAGGACGGCGACTGGGAGCTCATCACCGCCGGCCAGCGGGTCCAGATCATCAAGAAGGACCCGAAGAAGGGCGGCGTGCTGCAGTTCGGCACCGAGGTCATCGCCGGACGCGACGGCACCATCGGCGCCCTGCTTGGCGCATCCCCGGGCGCGTCCACCGCCGTGCCGATCATGATCGAGCTGCTCCAGAAGTCCTTCCCGAAGAACTTCAAGGGCTGGCAGTCCAAGCTCAAGGACATGATGCCCGGCTACGGCGTCAAGCTCAACGACAACCCTGAGCTCGCCGCCAAGCTGGAGGCCGAGACGGCCAAGACGCTGCAACTCGAACAGGTCACCGCCAGCAACTAAACCGGCGCCCGGCCGCGGCTGGTTTACACTGCTGGTTTGGGACCGCTGCAACCCGTGACGTCCCCGTTTTTTGATGTCCCGTTGTGCAGGACGCCCCCGACCCACCAGGAGACCATGAGATGTTCCGGCTCGCAAAGCTGTCTCTCGCCAACCGGGCCCTGATCGCGCTGATCACGGTGTTCGCTTGCGTTTTCGGCGTGATCACGATGTCCTCGCTGAAGCAGGAGCTCATCCCCTCCATCGAGTTCCCGCAGATCACCGTGATCTCCTCGATGCCCGGTGCGTCGCCGGAAGTCGTGGACAAGCAGATCAGTGCCCCGTTGGAAAAGGCGCTGAACAGCGTCGAGGGGCTGGAATCGACGTCATCAACGTCCCGGAACGGCGTCTCGCAGATTTCCCTGGCGTTCACCTACGGCTCCAACCTGGACCGTGCCCGGAACCAGATCGACCGCGCCATCTCCAACGCCAAGCAGGCCCTGCCGAAGGACGTGCAGCCGCAGGCGATCGCCGGGAGCATCAGCGACTTCCCGATCGTCTTCCTGGCCGTGTCCTCGGACAAACCGCTCAGTGAACTCAACGCCGATCTCGCCCGGCTCAGCGTCCCCAGGCTGCAGAAGCTCGACGGCGTGCGCGGCGCCGACGTGACCGGCGGCGCCACGCAGCACATCCAGATCCTGCCGCGGCCCCGGGATCTGGCGGCATCGGGCGCGAGCCTCCAGGCCATCAGCGACGCGCTGAAGAACAACGGTGCATTGGTCCCGGCGGGCACCATCGAGGAACAGGGCAAGACCCTCTCGCTGCAGATCGGCAGCCCGGTGGACTCCCTCGACGCCATCAAGGCCCTCCCCCTGGGCGCGGCCCGCGATGCGGCGACGATCGGCAGCGTGGCGGACGTCAGCCTGGTCGAGGACGCGCGCACGTCAATCACGCGGACCAACGGCAAGGAAACCCTCGCCCTGTCCGTGACCAAGAAGCCCGAGGGCGACACCGTCGCGATCTCCCACGCGGTCAAGGACGCCATCCCGCAGCTTGAGGCCGAGCTTGGCTCCAACGCCAAATTCACCCCGGTCTTCGACCAGGCGCCGTTCATCGAGAAGTCCATCAAGGACCTCACCACCGAGGGCCTGCTGGGTCTGGGCTTCGCCGTCCTGGTGATCCTGGTGTTCCTGATGTCCGTACGCGCCACCCTGGTGACGGCAGTGTCCATCCCGCTGTCCCTGCTGATCACGTTCATCGGCCTCTCGGGCACCGGCTACTCGCTCAACATCCTCACCCTTGGCGCGCTCACCATCGCGATCGGCCGCGTCGTGGACGACTCGATCGTGGTCATCGAAAACATTAAACGGCACCTGAGCTACGGCGAGGACAAGATCACCGCGATCGGGACGGCCATCCGCGAAGTTGCCGGCGCCATCACGGCGTCCACCCTGACCACCGTGGCCGTCTTCCTGCCCATCGCCTTCGTCGGCGACCTGGCCGGTGCGCTGTTCCGGCCGTTCGCCCTGACAGTGACCATCGCCCTGCTCTCCTCGCTGCTGGTCTCGCTGACCATCGTGCCGGTGCTGGCCTACTGGTTCCTGCGCGCGCCCGCCGTCACCGGCTCTCCGGCGTCTGCCGCTGGCATTGCCACCAAGGCGCACGAGGCCGAGCAGAGCACGCTCCTGCAGCGCGGCTACCTGCCTGTCCTGTCCGGTACGCAGCGGCACCCGGTCCTCACCCTGGTCGCCGCGGCCCTGGTGCTTGCCGGCACCGTGGCGATGTCCCCGCTGCTCGCCACCGACCTCCTGGGGCGCTCCGGCGAGAACAGCATGACCGTCAAGCAGGCCTTGCCGGCAGGGACCAGCCTTGACGAGGCCAGCGCTTCGGCGATCCGCGTCGAGGACACCCTGCGGGGCATCGACGGAATCAAGGACGTCCAGGCCACCACCGGCAACGCCCAAACCGGCTTCTCGGCCCTGCTCTCCTCCGGCGCGTCCAATTCGACGTTCACCGTGGTGACGGACGAGAAAGCCAACCAGGGCAAGCTCCAGGAGACCGTCCGCAGCGAACTCTCCAAGCTCGGCGACGCCGGAAAGATCACGGTCGGTTCCCAGCAGGGCGGCTTCGGCACTTCGTCAACCGTGGACATCACCCTCAAGGCCGCCACCACCGCCGACCTCCAGACGACCAGTGACGCGATGGTCAAGGCCATGGACGGTGTCCCGGGCAGCAGCGAAGTGGCCACCAACCTGGCCGCCAGCCAGCCGGTGGTCCAGGTCAAGGTGGACCGCGCCAAGGCCGTCGCGGCCGGCCTGAACGAGGAGCGCGTGGCCGGGGTCCTGGCCGCCACGATCAGCCCGATTCCGGCCGGAACGATCCGCATCGACACCAACGACTTCCCGGTCCGGATTGGCGAGGGCACCCGCTTCACGAGCATCGAGGCCGTCCGGGACATGCCGCTCCCGACGGCGGCCGGCGCCGTTGCGCTGGGCAGCATCGCCTCGGTAGAGCAGGTGGACGTCCCCGTCTCCATCACCGCCAGCAACGGCCAGCGCACCGCGCGGGTCTCGGTGACGCCGTCGGGCTCCAACCTCGGCGCGGTCAGCACCGAGGTGCAGAACCGGCTCAAGTCAGTCCAGCTGCCGCCCGGGGTGACCGCCACGATCGGCGGTGCCACGACGCAGCAGGCCGATTCGTTCCGCCAGCTCGGGCTCGCGCTGCTGGCCGCCATCGCGATCGTCTACGTGATCATGGTGGCTGCGTTCAAGTCGCTCGTGCAGCCGCTGATCCTGCTGGTCTCCGTCCCGTTCGCCGCGACAGGCGCAATCGCCCTGCTCGTGGTGACCGGCGTGCCGTTGGGCCTGCCGTCGCTGATCGGCATGTTGATGCTCGTGGGCATCGTGGTGACCAATGCGATTGTGCTGATCGACCTCATCAACCAGTACCGCCAGCCGCGCAACGGCGAACCCGGGATGAACGTGGCGGACGCGATCACGCACGGCGCCCGCCAGCGCCTCCGCCCCATCCTCATGACGGCGCTCGCCACGGTATGCGCCCTGACACCGATGGCGCTGGGACTGACTGGCGGCGGCGGATTCATCTCCCAGCCCCTGGCGATCGTGGTGATCGGCGGCCTGATCTCCTCCACCGCCCTCACACTCATCCTGGTCCCGGTGCTGTACCGGCTCGTGGAAGGCCGGCGCGAGCGCAGGGCACTGCAGAAGTCGCTGCGCCGTGGACGCCATTCCGGGCCGGCCGTGACCGAGGACTTCCCCGACGACTTCCCCGAAGACGCTCCCCTGCCAACCAGTTCGCACTAGGCACCAGAACCCGGCGTCCCTGCCTTGTCCCGCGATGCCGGGAGCGTCCCGTGGGTGCCACGGGCGCCATGTGCTGCATGGGTTCCGTGGGATCCCCTAGAGGGCTTCGGGCGGCCACCAGCCGCCGCGACGCCGTCCCTGTGACGGGGCCCGCTGGACACCAAGGCCGCGAGGGTTGACGGTGCTGCGGGGACCGTCACCTCGCGCGCCGGGTTGCCGGTATAGGTTGCATCTTCCGGGACGTCTTCGCCCTTCATCAAGAGGGCGTCGGCACCGAGTGACGAACCATCCTGCATCGTCACCCCGTAGTTGACCCACGAATCCACGCCAAGGGAGCAGCGGTTGCCGAGAACGATGTAGTCGGACTTGAAGGCCCCGTCTTCCATGGAGTGGCCCTGAATGGTGGCTCCTTCATTGAACGCACAATCATCACCGATAGCCACAAGAGTTTTCTCCGGTATGTTGGCGCCGGCATCGTAGAGCCGCTTGCCGACCTTGACGCCCAGCATTCGCCAGATCACGGGCTTGAACGGGGTTCCGTTGAAGCCCGGCATGGCCAGCAGCTTCCATAGACGTTCGTGCCGCCAGAAGTAGGGGTCGTAAATGGAGCAGTATTGCGGCTTCAGGTGGCGGAAGCCCATGACCGAGCGCTCAACAAGCACGGCAATCAGTACGCGGAACAGCAGCAAGGTGAGCATCATGGCTGCGATCGCCAGCACACCGAGGAAGCTGAATGCCGACACGGCAACGGCGGCGCTAAACGTGGCAACAAACAACAGGAACCAGCGCACGGCCAGGAACAGCACCATGCTCAGGATGTTGTGCCGGTTCTTTGCCGGGAGAGCGCTGTTCCGCGCCTCTGCAATCGTCTGTTCATCAAATTGGGCGTCACGCTGAACAGACCGGGGAATCTCGAACGGCGGTGACCCCAGCAGGCCCACATCCGCACGGATCGGACCGTCGATCGGAATCATCACCTTCGTGGCCAAGAGACAGTTCTCCCCGACCCTGGATCCGATCGGAACACTGATGGCATTACCGAGAAAGTTGTGGCCAGCCAGGTGGACCCGCGAGAGACGGAACGACGTGCTTGAGAAGTCGGCGTTCATCATGTTGAGGCCGTCCGCGACCATAGTTCCTGTTCCCACTGAGCTCAGGAACGGCGACTCGTGGGCCAGTGTGGGGCCGAAGTTTGACCCGGTTTGCTCCACCCTGCCGAGGTTATAACCCAAGGCCTTCAGATAGTGCACTATGTACGAACTATCGCCGAAGACATCTTTGTACAGTTTGACGTTGGACACGCGGGCGATCATGCGCTGGATGGTGAAGTGCACGCCGTACAGCGGATAGACCTTTTCCGGCTTGATGAAGCGGTTGAGCAAACGCGGGATGCTGAAGATGATGATCAGGCCGGTGATCAGCCCGACAACGAACAGAACCACTGTTACGGCGAGTACGTCTATGAAAAAGTTTGGGGAGCCCGGCTGCAGGTGTCCCGTGCTCAGGTAGGGGGGCAGGAGCACGGCCAGCCCGAGAAGGCCCGCCGGAACCACCAGGACCAAACGGTTGAACAACTGGAGAAGGCTGAAAATGACCCTGCGTCGCGTGCCGCAATTAGTGGGCGGGACACGCAGGTAATTGGTGTTGGTGCGCGCAGCAGGCGAACCGTGCCAGATTTGTCCACCAGGTACAACCTGCCCGGTCTGCAACGATGAAGCATGTCCCAGCTGAGTGTCGTCTCCCATCGACGTAGCGATGTCCAACGTGGTTTTCTCCGACACAAGGACATTTCTGCCCAGCATCACGGGACCGGTTTCAATCATGCCCGAGCGTGCCCGATAGCATTGGAACGAGGAGTTCTTGTGGATGACTGTGTTGTCACCGACGCTGAGCAGGTCCGGGCACGCGGGCACCTTCCGGGAGAAGATCACCACCCCCTTGCCGATCTTTGCACCCAGGAGCCGCAGGTACACCACATACAGCGGAGAGCCGGCGAACAAGACCAGTGGATTTGCCCTGGTAAGTGTCTTGACTGCCCAAAAACGGAGATAAGCCAGACTCCATATTCGGATGTTGCCCGGCTTCCACCGCCCAACCAGAATCCACTTGGCGAGGATCGGGGTCACGGAAAGGATCAGGAACATGGCGGCGCCGAAACCAATGGACCGCAGCCACATGTCAAATGGATTGCTGCCCCCGGATGTCCACTGGAAGCCGATAATCAGCAGGGAAGCAGCGTACGAAGTGTAAGCCAGGAAAATCAGCAACTGAATTGCCCCGCACATGACGAACTGGAAGGTGCTGGGTGGTGGCATCGGAACCGGGGGTACAGCGTCGGTCTCTGCTACGGCCGCAACGAGGACGGATTCACTGTGCCGGGCTTCGAGGCAGGCGGCGAGCTGCCGGACCGTCGGGTTCTCATAGATATCCTGCATCGCGGCTGCGGGCAGGGCGGTTTCTTTCCTGATGCGGGCGCAATAGCGGGCCATCAACAGCGAGTCGGCGCCAAGGTCGTTGAAGAAGTGGGCATCGGTGGAAACCTTCTCAAGGCTCAGGACGGTGCCAAGCTGCGCGGCCAGGGCCTCTTCGGCGGCGGTTGTGGGGGCAGTGAAGGACCCCGCAGCCGCCCGGCTGATCCTGTGCTCGGGACGGGGTAGCCGTTTCCTGTCCACTTTGTCACTGGCCATCATGGGAATGGAGTCCAGCTGTTCAAAATAGGCAGGAACCATGTATCCGGGGAGCCTGGTGCGCAGCATCCGGTGGAGGTCATGAGCATCCACGCCCTCCACGTCCTGGCGCAGGGTGTAGTAGGCGGCCAGCTCCACGGTTCCTTGTTCCGGCTCATACGTCTGTACGACTGCCTGTGCAATGCCGGGGAGCTGCAGGAGGACGGATTCTATTTCGCTCAGTTCGATGCGGTAGCCACGTATTTTGACTTGGGTATCGATCCGGCCGAAATATTCGAGCTGCCCGTCGTCGTTCACCCGTCCGAGGTCCCCGGTGCGATAAATCCGGCCGGAGGGATTGTTCTCAATTCCGAGGAAATCCGGGACAAAGGCCCGCTCTGTCAGGTCCTGACGGTTCACGTACCCGCGCGCCAGCCCCACCCCTGCGAGGCCGATTTCTCCCATTTCACCGCGCGGCAGGGCCCGAAGCTCGGCGGGATCCACAATGACCGCGGTGTAGGTGGGCAAGGGCACTCCGAGGGACACGGGCAGGTCCGGGTCCAGGACCGACCAGGTGGCAGTCACGGTCGCTTCGGTGGGGCCGTAGACGTTCAGGAAGCGCCGGCCGGGGCGGTGCCAGCGCATCACGAGATCCTTCGGGCACGCCTCTCCTGAGACCAGCAGGAACCGCAAATCGGGCAGGTCCTCGTCAAGCGTGGCCAGCAGCGTTGGAACGCAGCAAAGGGCGGTGATCCGTTTTTCCTGCAGGTACTCAGCGAGTTCGGCACCCAGCATGCTGGACCGGCCCGGTTTGGGCACCAGCGTGGCTCCGACCATCCAGGCAACCCAGATTTCCTCCACCGAGAAATCGAAGGCGATCGTCATGCCTTGGTACACGCGGTCAGTGGACTCAATCCCGTAGATGTCAGAGGCCACCCGGACAAAATTGCAGATGCTGGCCTGCTCCACTGCCACGCCCTTGGGCCGGCCGGTCGAGCCGGAGGTGTAGATAATGTATGCCAGCTCATCCTTGGTTCCGCCATGGTCCGCGGTTCCCAAACGGGAGGATTCCTCGGCGTCGATCTGGGCCTGCACATCATCGACGCACACCGTGACGGCGGCTACCTCAGGCAGCAGATCCCTCAGATGGGACAGAGACAGGACCATGGCCACGTTGGCGTCCTCGACAATGTACTGAAGACGGTCAGGGGGAAACCCAGGGTCCAGGGGAACATAGGCCGCGTGGATCTTCAGAACGGCCAGCATTGCCACGTAGGCCCGCCATGGCTGGTCAAACAGCAGGGCGATGCGGTCACCCGGCCGGGCACCGCACACCAGGAGATGCCGCGCCAGCTGGTTCGCCCGTTCATCCAGCTCCGTGTACGTCAGGCCAACGTCCCCCGCATCGACTGCAACCTGGTCGCCGCGCCCCTGTTCCCGCAAGCGGTCGCAACTATCCTCAAACAGCCGGTCCAACCGCTCGCCCCGCTGCCAGCGAGCGGCCTGATCGGGCGCAGCCGACGTGAGGACAGTTCCGCCTTCCGAGCCGCCGATCATCGACATGATTCCCCGCAACTCGGGAGGTCTGGTGAGGCCGTTGCCGGTCCTCGCGGTCTTGCCCATCCTTTAGCTCCTTCGCTAGAAGTGACGTGCCACAGTTCTGTCGCCCGCCGGAACAGGGGTCATATCCTGGCCGGAAATCGGGACCCACGTCTGGAGCGGGGGGCCAACAGCGGGTGTGAGATGGCCTTCATGACCGGCCGCCGTTGCCTCGTCCGCCGGGGTCATGCCGAAGGCCCGCCGGACAGCGCGCTCGGCATCCGCGAGCCGGTCGGCGTGCGTGACAGCCCCCACGGACGTCTCGGAGATGTCGACGAGATCGAGCTCCACGTCGGCGTCGGACAGGGCCTTGAGGAAGGTGCAGAAGATTTCCGGGGACGACCGCATGCCCAGTCCAGTAATGGACACCCGGCCTACCCGGTCCTCGTGCTGCAAACCTTCAAATCCAATGCTTCCCTTTTCGGCATCCAGCACGGCAAGGGCGTTGCCCGCATGGGCAGCAGGCACGATCAGGGCAACGTCGGAACGCCTCGGGCCGGGGCCGGCCGTATTTTGGACAATTGCCTGGACATGCGCCCCGGAACGAGAGAGGACATGCAAGATGCGCGCCATGCTGTCCGGCTGGTCCGGAATTCCCACCACAGTGATTTTCGACGCCGAGTTGACCCCGGCTACTGCGGTCACCTCGGGTTGTTCCCTGGCGGGCTGGAGCAGTGGATGACGGTCAAGGCCGGGCAGGATCAACGTCCCGGGCTCCGGCACGAAGGAGGACCTCACATGGATCGGAATACCGAACCGGCGGGCGTATTCAACACACCGCAGGTGCAGTACCTTGCAGCCGGAGGCGGCGAACTCAAGCATTTCCTCGCTAGAGAGGATCTCGATCTTCCGCGCCGTCGGGACAACCCGGGGATCCGCGGTGTAGACGCCGTCGACGTCCGTGTATATCTCGCAAATATCGGCTTCGAGCGCAGCGGCCAGGGCGACCGCGGTGAGATCCGAGCCGCCACGGCCGAGCGTGGTCACCCTGTTCCGTTTCTGCGTCCTGCCCTGGAATCCTGCGACGATGGGGACCTCGCCACGGGCCAGACTGCTGCGGACGCGGTCCGGCCTGACATCAGTGATGTGTGCCTTGCCGTGGATGTTGTCGGTGATGAGGCCGGCCGCACTGCCGGTAAATGTGCGGGGCAGCTGGCCGAGGTCCGCCAGGGCAATCGCCAAAAGGGCCGAGGACACAAGCTCGCCGATGCTCAGCAGGGCGTCAAGGTCCACAGGCAGCGGCCGGGCGGAAACTTCCGCGGCAAGATCGCAGAGTTCATCGGTGGTGTCCCCCATGGCGGACACCACCGCCACGACCCGATAGCCGTTGGTCCGTGTTTTGGCGATCCGCTCGGCTGCCCGGAGGATACCCGCGGCATCCGCCAGAGACGAACCGCCAAACTTTTGAACAATGACACTACCCGGGGGAATCGCCCGGTCGGTCTCCGCTAGATCACTGTCGTTGAAAGCTGTTGCCTTGCGGGTACCCATTTTGCTCCCCGAAATCTACTTCGATTCTTGCAAGGGGCACTGGCCCCTTTGAGCCGTTTTGCCCTGTTCGGATGCTCAAATGGTTGATCCCAAGGCCACCGGCTCCCCGGTCACAGTCACCGCGGCTGCAGCGAGAATATCGAGTCCCTTCTGAAGATCCTCGGGGCTGATAGTCAGCGCGGGCATCGTCTTGACCACTTCACCTTCGGGTCCGGACGTTTCCACGAGCAGACCACGGGCGAAGGATTCGGCCGCAATCTTCTCCGCAGTTTCGGGGTTGGGGTAGTAAACACCCGCGAGCAGTCCCCGGCCACGGACCGTGGCGCCTTCGACGCCCGCTGCGATCTGGGTAAGCCCCTCGTGGAGCTGGGAACTGAGCCCCGCGACGCTTGACTGGAAGCTGCCGTCCCGCCAGTAGTGCTCCAGGGCAGCGGCGCCGGTGACGAAAGCCGGGTTGTGCCCCCGGAAAGTTCCGTTGTGCTCGCCAGGCTTCCAAATATCCAGTCCGGGTTTGAACAGTGTCAGTGCCAAAGGCAGTCCAAAGCCCGAGATGGATTTCGACAGGCAGACGATATCCGGAGTGATCCCCGCTTCCTCGAAGCTGAAGAAGTTCCCGGTCCGTCCGCAGCCGGCCTGCACATCATCCACGATGAGCAGGATGTCGTGTTCCCGGCACAGCTCGGCAAGGCCTCGCAGCCAGGACGCCCGGGCAGCCCTGAGCCCACCCTCGCCCTGGACGGTTTCCACGATCACCGCTGCGGGCTTATCGATGCCCGATCCCCTGTCCTCCAGGGCTTGCCGGAGCCACAGAAAGTCCGGCATCTGACCATTGAAGAACCCGTCATAGGGCATGCTCGATGTGTTCGTCAGCGGGACGCCGGCTCCCTGCCGTTTCATTGAATTGCCCGTGACCGACAACGATCCCAGGGTCATCCCGTGAAACGCGTTGGTGAAGCTCAGGACATGCTGCCTGCCGGTAACCTTCCGGGCAAGCTTCAGGGCTGCCTCCACCGAGTTTGTTCCCGTCGGTCCGGGGAACATGACTTTGTAGTCCAAATTCCTGGGCTCGAGGATCAACTCCCGGAAGGTTTCCAGGAATTGCCGCTTGGCCGGTGTTTTCATGTCGAGTGAATGAACGATTGCGCCGGAGAGAAGATAGTCCACCAGCGGCTGCAGCAGCACCGGGTTGTTGTGCCCGTAGTTCAGTGCTCCGGCGCCGGAAAAGAAGTCCAAATATTCTCTGCCGTCTTCACTGTAGAGGCTGCTGCCGGAGGCACGTTCAAACACGGTGTCCCAGCTGCGGCAGTAGCTGCGGACCTCGGACTCCAAGCTTTCGAAGATATCCATCTGTCGATGTCCCCCGTACTTCCGACTGGCGAAGATGCCCGAGCGCAAACACAACCCGGGTTTTCCGGATGACGGGCGCGGGAAGGGGACAGTGCAGCGCCTGCGGCGCACTGACCGTTGCTTTCACGGGGCCCGTATGTACTCCCGTATAGAGGTGCTCTAGGCGGGAACTGGGCAGATCCTAGACGCCTGCCCAAATGCTTTTCCGTTTCTTATCGTAAACTCAGGAAACTCACAGCACCTGAGTAGCGGGTACCTGTCTTTTCCCCTCAAACGGCTGATTAACTACCCGATTCGGCAGCGTTTCTCACCTTCGGCAACCCCGGGCTACTCGGAAAAATGCGGGCCGCCGGGCATCCGGCGGACATGGGCGCCGGCGCCATGGACATCCGACTTCCTCGGCCAACGGGGACGGCGAACGCGGCGAGGGACGGGACACCGTTTTGAGAGTCGTTTGATTTGATAGTCGTTTGAAAGGCGAAGCTGGTGTTTAGCCGGTCTTGGCCATCGCGTAGGCCACGGTGCCGTAGGCCAGGGCGCCGGACATTTCGGTGAGCAGTTCCGGGTTGGTGTTGGCGATCGTGTCACAGGCCTCGTGGTAGCAGGGATCGAGGTCCTTGCCGGCCGCCCCGCCAAAGGACTGTGCCTGGGCCTGGGTCTTCTTCTCGACATCGCCGGTGAACAGCCCGCCGCCGGGAATGCCGGCCGAGAGGAAGGCGTCGTAGTCCGAGCCGCCGTCAAAGGGCGTGGTCTCGGCCGGCAGCGCGTTCTCCTGGAAGTAGCGGAAGAAGACGTCCTCGATCGCCTTGGACCCGGCCGGGCCGGCGTCGCCGAAATCCGATCCGTCCCCGTCATGAACGGACCGCACACCGTTCGGCGAGGCCGCCATGTCCACGTTCAGGTTCGCCGCGGTCTGGCCGATCTCGGCCGCACTGAGTTCATCGACGTAGTGCTGGGACCCGTACAGGCCGTCCTCCTCGCCGCCCCAGAACGCGAACCGGACCCGGTTGGCCGGGGTGATCCCGGCCTCCTTCATCCACCGCGCGGTCTCCAGGACCGCCGCAACCCCGCTGCCGTTGTCGTTGATGCCCGGGCCCTCCTGCACGGAATCCAGGTGCGCGCCCACCACCACGGTGTGCCCGGCATCGCCAACCGTGTCGGCGAGGATGTTGAAGGACTCTACCCGCGCCTTGCCCCGGCCATCACGCCGAAAAGAGAAGCTCTGCCGCACCGGTGAGTATCCGGCCGCCCGCAGCTGTTCCTCGACGTAGCGGGCCGACTCCTCATACCCCGAGGTCCCCGCGGCCCGGTTCCCGCCGTTGGCGTCGGCCACCCGCTGCAGCGCCTGCAAATGCCCCACCATGTCCCGGGACTTGAAATCCTCCAGCACGGCACGCGCATCCACCGGACTCGCCGGGGCCAGTACGGTAGGTGCCGAACATCCCGAAACCAAAAAGCCGATTGCCACCAGGACAGCCGCGGCCGCCGTCCGCCCCCGCTGGTACCTCCGCCTACCCGTCACGCTAAGAACATACTTCCTCAGTCGCCGGGGAGGAAGGCCACCCCTAGTGCGAGCCGGCCCTAAGCGGTGCGGCGGCCACGGCCGCCGGATCGGAGAAGGCCAGACGGGGCACCATCACCAGCGCGGCAGCCGCAGCAAGCCCGGTGACCCCGCAGATGGTCCATACCGTGAGGTAGCCGGCGAGCGGCGCCGCGGTCTGACCGGCGTCCCCCGCGCCGGCCCCGGCCTCGGCCAGGACGTGGCTGACCAGGGCGATGCCGAACACCGCGGACGCGAAGGCTCCGCCGATGGTCTTGGTGGTGTTGGTCAAACCCGTGGCCATCGCGGTCCGGTTGAGGGGGGCGGCCGCGGCGGCCGCCGAAGGCAGCGCCGCCACGAGGGCCCCGGAGCCGACACCGGCGATCGCCATGTTGGCCAGCGCCTGGATCAGACTGCCGTGGAACGGCAGGAACAGCAGGTAGCCCAGGCCCACGAGCGTGGCGGCGCCCACGAGGGTCCAGCGCGGAGTGAGCCGGCGGGTCACCACCGGGTACAGCAGCGCGCCCACCAGCAGCGCCAGCACATAGACGCCGATGATGATGGAGACGTGCCCGGCGCGCAGCCCGAGGCCGTAGCCGTGCAGCGCGGGATCTGTCCGGGCGAAGGTGGACAGCGGGGCCTGCGCGCCGAGCACCGAGACACCAAAGAGCCCGGCGGTCAGCTGGACGGGCCACATGGACTTACCCCGCAGCATTCGGATGTCGACGAGCGGATCGGCCGCGCGCAGCTCGAACCGCGCGAACGGAACGAACACCAGAATTCCGGCTCCCACCAGCGCCCACGGCCACCACGCGCCGGCCCCGTTGAGGCGCATGAAGGTCAGCCCGGACGTGATGAGCAGCAGCCCGAGGGCGAGGAGCGTGAAGCCACGGGTGTCCACGCGTCCGCCGCTGCGCTCCCGCGACTCCGGCACGCCAAACCTGACGGCGAACCAGCATGCGGAGACGGCCACCGCGGGGACCAGGAGCACCAGCTGCAGCTGGCCCGCGAACACTTCCACGAGCGCACCGGCGGCGAGCGCCCCGGCGATGACACCGGCTTCCAGCGCCCCGACGAGGACGCCGGCCGCGCGCCGCGTGCGGGCGGCGCCGTCGGGCAGCTGATGGACGCGGCTGAAGATCAGGGCAATTTCCAGGGGCAGCCAGACCACGTAGAAACCCTGGAACGACCACGCGGCCAGGAAGGTCCAGAAGTCCGGGGCGAGCGCGACGACCCAGGAGGCCATGGCGGTGACCAGCGTGGAAACCAGCAGGATCCTCTTGTGCCCGTACATGTCCCCCAGCTTGGCCAGCACCGGCACGGCGAGGGCGCTGACCATGAGCTGCGCGGCCTCGAACCAGTTGACGTCGGCGTCGTGGATTCCCAGCTGCCGGGCGATATCGGTGAGGATGGGCGTGTAATAGCCCTGCAGGATTCCACTGGTGAGCTCCACCAGACACAGAAAAGCTACAACACGGCGCATGGCGGCCTTCCGGGAGGGCGGGCACCTCGCGGCCAGCCGACTGATTGCATCCTAGGCCCGCGCCGTCGCCGAAGGCGGGAACGCGGCCGGCAACGCGGCCGGGAAGACGGGGCGGGAAACCCCGGCGGAACGGCGCGGGAATATTCGTCCGCGACGGGCGTTATACCGGTCGATAGATGCAAATGCATCTAAATCGACTATAGTAGAACCAGATCCCGGATCCACCCCGGCCACGGAAAGGCACACCATGCAGATCGGCGTATTCAGCGTCAGCGACATCACTACCGACCCCACCACGGGCCGCACCCCGACTGAGCACGAGCGCATCAAGGCGTCCGTGGCGATCGCCAAGAAGGTCGAAGAGATCGGCATGGATGTCTACGCCCTCGGCGAGCACCATAACCGGCCGTTCTTCTCGTCCTCCCCCACCACCACGCTGGCGTACATCGCGGCCCAGACCGAGCGCATCATCCTGTCCACGGCCACGACCCTGATCACCACGAACGACCCCGTGAAGATCGCAGAGGACTTCGCGATGCTCCAGCACCTCGCGGACGGACGCGTGGACCTGGTCCTGGGCCGCGGCAACACCGCCCCCGTCTACCCCTGGTTCGGCAAGAACATCCAGGACGGGATCGAACTCGCGATCGAGAACTACTCCCTGCTGCGCCGCCTCTGGGACGAGGACACCGTCAACTGGTCCGGCAAGCACCGCACCCCGTTGCAGAACTTCACCTCCACCCCCCGCCCGCTCGACGGCGTCGCCCCCTTCGTGTGGCACGGCTCGATCCGCACGCCGCAGATCGCCGAAGTGGCGGCGTACTACGGTGACGGTTTCTTCGCCAACAACATCTTCTGGCCCAAGGAGCACTACCAGCAGCTGATCGGCCTCTACCGCGAACGCTATGAGCACTACGGCCACGGCAAGGCGGACCAGGCGATTGTGGGCCTCGGCGGCCAGTTCTTCATGCGGAAGAACTCCCAGGACGCCGTCAAGGAGTTCCGTCCCTACTTCGACAACGCCCCGGTCTACGGCCACGGCCCCTCGCTGGAGGACTTCACGTCCCAGACCCCGTTGACCGTCGGCAGCCCGCAGGAAGTGATCGAAAAGACCCTGTCGTTCAGGGAGTACTTCGGCGACTACCAGCGCCAGCTCTTCCTGATCGACCACGCCGGCCTGCCGCTGAAGACCGTCCTGGAACAGCTGGACCTGTTCGGGGAGGAAGTGCTGCCGGTGCTGCGCAAGGAATATGCCGCGCTCAAGCCGGCGCACGTTCCCGAACCGCCGACGCACGCCGGCCGTGTTGCCGCCGCGCTGGCAGCGGGCACCGTCGACGCCGCCGCGGAGACCACCATTCAGGGCTCATGATGCCCGCCAAGACTACCGAATCGCCGGTACGCCTGGCCGCGGAAACCTGGGAATCCCTGTTCCGGGCCCAGGTGGCGGTGATGCGCAAGCTGCAGGCGGCGCCGGCATTCAAAGCCCTGGCGCTCAATGAGTACGACGTCCTGTTTACGCTCTCCCGCTGCCCCTCCGGGTGGCTGCGCCTGAACGAGCTCAACGACAACGTGCTGCTGAGCCAGTCCAGCCTGAGCCGGCTGGTGGAGCGGCTCGAAAAGCGTGGGCTCGTTGAACGGACTCCAGCCCCGGAGGACGGCCGCGGGATCCTCATCCGGCTCACCGATGCCGGACGGGACCTGCAGAAGCAGATCGGCCGGGAACACGTGCGCGACATCGCCGCGCTCGTGGGCCCGGCCCTCTCCGCCGCCGAACAGCAGGAGCTGCTGCGGCTGACCGAGAAGCTCCGCGCCGCGGTCTCCGTGCGCTAAGGCCGTGCCCTTGACAGCCCGGCCGTGCGCTGCCTAGTGGATCGCGACGAGCTGCGCCGGGTCTTCCTGTGGCAGGTTATCGACGACGGCGGTGACGCTGAGTTCCTTCAGGGACAGGCTGCCGCCCACGGTGGACAGGAAGGCGGTGTCCGAGGAATCGCGTCCTGCCGTGATCCGCAGCATGCTCTCCCGTGGCGCCAGCCCCGTGGGGTCGATGACGTGCCAGGTGCCGTTGATGTGCGCCTCGGCCACGGCGTGGAAGTCCATCGGGGTCAGTCCCGGGGCGTAGACGGCGGCCAGCCGGGCCGGGACGTTCTTGGAACGCAGCAGGGCAATGGCGAGGTGGGCAAAGTCCCGGCAGACGCCGCGGCGGTGCAGCAGTGTTTCGACCGCGCCGTCGGTCCCCCGCGAGGATCCGCTGACGTAGCGCAGCTCGTTGAAAACCCAGTCCCGGACCGCGTGGAGCAGCTCCTCGCCCTGGAGCCCGCCGAATTCGGCGTAGGCGGTGGGCAACAGCCGGTCCGATTCCGCGTAGCGGCTGGGCCGGACATAGCGGATCAGTTCCATGAGCCCGGGTTCCTCGGGTAGCGCGAAGCCGGTGACGGTGGCCGAATACTCAACCAGGACGTCGGTGGGTTCGGCGAATTCCATGTAGTGGAAGCGGCCGCCGTGATGGTCCGAGAGCTCGGTCAGCGGCACGTCCCCGCCTCCCGCGGTCACCCTGAGCGATTCGTCAATCGAGTCGTAGCCGGCGTTCCGGGCCACGGCCACGGCGAGAGCCACCTTGGTTTCGGCAACGGTCTTGAAGGCCAGGCGGGCGGCTACGGCGCGTTCCATGTATCTCTGTCTCCGGGATGTGGGATTGAGGTGGGTGCAGGGGAAGCCGCCGTCAACGGCCCGGGGATGTGCGGGGCGGGCGGGACTAGTTTTTGATCTTCAGAGACATTAGCATCCGCTGGACGTTCGCGAATTCGGACCCCTCGTTGACGTACTTGGCCGCCTGGTCGAGAGTGTCGAACGCCTTGGCGGGGGCAACCTTCTGGTCCGGCGCCAACGCCTTGAGCACTGTCAGGTCCCCGAACGAATAGTCCCCCTTGCCGGCCGGGCCACGGACCACGTTCTGCAACGCGCAGCTCTTGCCGCCCGCGCCGCCCACCACGTTGGTGATGCCGTAGGAGCCGAAGTACTTGTAGCCCTGGACCACCCGGAACACCACGTGCGGGTCAATGGTGCCCCCGCCGCCGGCGTGCGGCAGGTCAACCGGCACGCTGCTGACCACGACGTAGTTGCGGGCGGCGTCGTCCGGGCAGGCCGCGGCAGGCTGCGGGGGCAGGCCGGTCTGCAAGGTGGCCAGGTAGGCGCCGCCGGCGTCCTTGACGGTGATCTTCAGCGCCCCGGGCAGAGCACCGGCGTCGGGAGCTACGGACTGGACAATCCAGTCCTGCGGCACCTCAAAACTGACGGACTTTGCCGGGTCGGTAAAGACCTTCCAAGCCGCTGCGCTCGAGCCCGGGGTGGGGGAAGCGCTGGCCGAGGCGGCGGCGTCATTGGTGGCAGACGGCGTCGCACTCTCACTCGCACCGGGACCCGCACTGTCGGCCGGGCTGCTGCCCGCGGTCCAGACCGGCGTCCCCTTGCCGTCGCTGCTGCAGCCCGAAAGGGCTGCCACCGCGACTGCGAGCGCCGCGCCGGTGCGCAGCACAGCGCCCCGGATTCCTGCGGTGCCTGTTGAAGAAGGGGCCGTCCCAGTCATGGTGCCAGCGTAGCCGGGGCGCCGCATGACTCAGAGCTCCCGCATCAGTGTTTCGTAGAACCGGACCCCCTGCTCCAGCGTCTCCAGCCCGATCTTTTCGTCAACGGTGTGGATCGAGCCGCGGGCCCGGACGTCCATGAAGAAGGGCGCGAAGCGGTACACGGCACCGCAGATCCCGGTGAAACGGCGCGAGTCGGTGCCGCCCATCATGATGTAGGGGGTGATGATCGCCTCGGGGAAGACCTGCCCGATGCAGTCCGCCAGCAGGTCCCACTGGGCCCCCGAGGACCGCGACACCGGAGACGGGTCGTTGCCCTCCACGACGCGCAGTCCGACTTTCGGGTCGCGGATGATTTTCCGCAGCAGTGCCATGGTGCCCTCGACCGTCTCCCCCACCGCCACCCTGATGTTGGCGTTGGCCTTCGCCGTGGCGGCGAGGACGTTGGCCCCGGAGCTGCCTTCGAGCGTGGTGATGGCGACGGTGGTCCGGGTCATGGCGTTGGTCTCGCTGCCGAGCCGGCCGAAGAGCCAGGTGATGGGCGCCCGGAGCAGTGCCACGTTCGCGAACACGGCCCGCAGCGGTGGCGGGGTGTGCGGGCCGAAGCGGCGCAGCATCTCGGCGGTCACCTCCGGCAGCGACTGCGGGAACGGGCTGCGCTCGATCCGGGTGATGGCGCGGGCCAGCCGCGCTGTCGCCCCCATCCGCGGCGGCGTGGAGGCGTGTCCGCCCGGGTCCCGGGTCAGCAGCTCCACGTCCAGGATTCCCTTTTCGGCCACGCCGACGACGGCGGCCGGCCGGCTCACCCCCGGGAAGGCGCCGCCCGCGACGGCACCGCCCTCGTCCAGGACGAGCCAGGGCACCACGCCGCGGCCGGCCAGCAGGTCGGCGGCGGCCGCCGCGCTGTTGCCGGCTGTCTCCTCGTTGTTGCCGAACGAGAAGTAGAGGTCGTGCGCGGGCGAATACCCCGCCAGCAGCAGGCTCTCGGCCGCTTCCAGGATGGCCACGAGCTGGCCTTTGTCATCGAGCGTCCCGCGGCCCCAGAGGAACGTGCCGTCGTTGTGGCCGGAGAACGGCGGGTGTGTCCACTCCCCAGGGTCGTCTGCCGGGACGACGTCGTAGTGCGCCATCAGCACCGATGCCCGGTGCGCGGCCGCCGGGTCCTCCGCTGGTGCGGCGCCGGGCCAGCGGTACAGGAGGGCGTGGCCGTTGACCCGCTCCAGTTCCAGGGCAGCATGGACCGCCGGATACAACCGGGGCAGCGCCGCGATGAAGGCCTCGAACTCGGCTGTTTCCACCCCGGCCCCGGCCGCGGAGGACCCCTCGGCCCGGCTGGACACGGTCCGGTACGTCACGAGCTCCGCCAGCGACGCCGCCGCGCGCCCGGCGCCCGGCGGGTGCCCGGGGCCGCCCGGTGTTCCGCCGGGGCTCTTGAGGGTATTGCCGGCGGCCGCGTTCTGCAGGGGGTTGCGCATGCGCGAAAGTCTACGGCCGGAGGGTCCGCCGGAACGGGCTATTCCGCGCGCGGGTCCGGCCCCGGAATCCCGGGCACAATTCGGCGCACAAATTTCGGCCTCGGGAAAGCGGATACGCTGGGGGCATGGCCGAACAGAGCATTGACGGAACGCACTTTGGGGATCTGGGCGACGTGGCAGGCATGTCGGCCCTCGATATCGCGGACTGGCGGCTGCGGACCTTTGCCCTCTACGCCACCACGCGGAAGATTGCCGCGGACAGCCCGGCCGAGGCGCATTCCTACTGGCGCCAGGAGCGGGACCGCATGTTCGGCACCCACCCGGCGTCCGCGCTGACGGCCGAGGCCAAGGCCACCTTCGGCGGCCTGAAGACGGCGGACTACGATCCGATCTACCGTTTCCACGTCCCGCTGACCCCCGAGGGCGCCGGGCGGGAGATGAACGTAGAGACCGGGACCGACGGCCTGGTCCGGTTTGTGCGGCTGGGCACCTTCGACCTGCCCGAGATGGGACAGCTCGCGGTCTGGAAGCTCAGGGGTTACGGCGGCGGTATCTTCGTGCCGTTCCGTGACGCCACCGCCGGCCAGCCCGGCGGCAGCTACGGCGCCGGACGCTACCTCCTGGACACCATTAAGGGAGCTTTCCACGGCGTGCGGGGCTCCGGGCCCCAGGCCGAATTCATCCTGGACTTCAATTTCGCCTACAACCCCTCGTGCGCCTACAACGAGGCCTGGGCATGTCCGCTGGCCGGCCCGGCAAACCGGCTGGCCGTGGACATCCCCGTGGGCGAGCTGTACTGAGCGGATGGAGTCCCAGCTCGAACAGCTTGACCCTGCCCCCGCCGTCGTCCTCGGGCCGAAGACCCGCCGGTACCGTGGAGTCCTGCGTTACCCCGTGGTCCGGCAGCTCATCCGGTTCACCGGCGTCGGCATTGTCTGCACCCTGACCTCCCTGGCCCTGTACGCCCTCTCCCGGCCCTGGCTTGGGGCACAGCCGGCCAACGCGGCGGCCCTGATCCTGACGTCGTTCATGAATACCGCCCTCAACCGGCGCCTGACGTTCAAGATCACCGAAAGCCGCCGGATGAAGCGCGACCACCTCAACGGCCTGATCGTAATCCTCGTCGCGCTGCTGATCACCGGCGGCAGCCTCGCCGTCCTGCACTGGGTCAACCCGGACGCCACCGTGGCGGAGGAGCTGTGGACCACCACCCTCTCCGGTTTCGCCGCCACCGCCGTGCGGTTCACGATGCTGCGGCACTGGATCTTCCGCCGCGCCCGCCACCGCTGACGTCGCCCACGGCCCCCACCCCGGGTTGAGCTAGCAGTTCAAGCCGCTATGGAGGCGGCCCGATAGGGACATGTAGTGACGGCTCAACCGGTGGAGGGGGTGCCGAGGGAGCGGACGCCGGCGACGGCGGTGCGGACCGCGGCCGCCGCCTCCTGCAACTGCGCTGCCGTCACGGTCGAGTCGAAGCTGAACCGCACCGCCGTCTGGGCGATCTCGGGCTCGATGCCCAGGGCCAGCAGCACGGGTGAGGGCGCATCCGAGCCGGCGGCACACGCGGAACCGCTGGAGCAGATGATGCCCTGGCGTTCGAGCTCCAGCAGCACGGACTCGCCGCTGGTGCCCGGGAAGCAGAAGGATGCCACCGAGGGCAGCCGCTCGGTGGGGTGGCCGGTGAGCAGTGCGCCGGGAACACCGGCCAGCACGGCGTCAAAGAACCCGTCGCGGAGGGCAGCGACGTGCCCGGCCGGTTCCCGCGGCAGCGCCAGGGCCGTCGCCAGCGCCACGGCGCCGGCGACGTTTTCCGTGCCCGACCGGCGGCCGCGCTCCTGCCCGCCACCGTGGACCAGCGGTTCAAGCCGGACCCGGCCGCGCACAAACAGCGCGCCGCTGCCTTTGGGCGCGCCCAGCTTGTGGCCGGAAATGCTCAGCGCGTCCACGCCCAGTGCGCCGGTGTCCAGCGGCAGCCAGCCGGCGGCCTGGACGGCGTCGGTGTGGAACGGGACTCCGTGGGCACGGGCCAGCGCCGCGAGCCGGGCGATGGGCTGGACCGTACCGACCTCGTTGTTGGCGTACATGATGCTGACCAGGGCCGTGCCGGGCTGCAGCACGGCGGCGAGGGCCTCTTCGCTTACCTGCCCGAAGCGGTCCACGGGGATCACGTCGACGGCGAAGCCGTGGACCCGTTCGAGGTACCGGGCGGATTCTTCCACCGCGGGATGCTCGACGGCGCTGATTGCCACCCGGTCCAGGCGCGGATCGGCGGCGCGCCGGGCCAGGGCGATGCCCTTGACGGCGAGGTTGTCCGCTTCCGTGCCGCCGGAGGTGAAGACGACTTCCCCGGGGCGGCAGCCGAGGGCCTTGGCGGTTGCGGCGCGGGCCCCCGCGAGCGCCGCGGCAGCCGCCTCTCCCAGGGAGTGATGGCTTGCCGGGTTGCCAAATTCGCCCGTGAGGTAGGGCCACATGGCCTCCAGCACCTCGCGGCGGACCGGGGTGGTGGCCGCGGCGTCGAGGAAGATCATGGTGCGCCTCAGCCGGCCGCCGGACCGGCGCCGGAGTCGACGGCCGGCTCGACGTCAAGCTCAATGTCCAGGCCGAGGTCCAGGGCCGTGACACTGTGCGTCAGGGCGCCGATCGAGATGACGTCAACCCCGGTGGCCGCGATGTCCGCCACGGTGGAGAGGTTGACGTTGCCGCTGGCCTCGACGCGGGCCCGGCCGCCCACCAGTCCGACGCCGGCCGCGAGCTCGGCCAGGGAGAAGTTGTCCAGCATGATGGTGTCCACCCCGGCGGCAAGGACGGGCTTGATCTGCTCCATGGTGTCCACCTCCACTTCGAAGTGTGTTGTGTGGCCGAGCTGCGCCTTGGCGCCAAGGAGCACTGCGGTCAGCTTCGCCGGGTCGCCGCCGGTGAGGACGGCCAGGTGGTTGTCCTTGGCCAAGACGGCGTCGGAGAGGCTGAAGCGGTGGTTGGCGCCGCCGCCGCAGCGGACGGCGTAGCGTTCGAGCACCCGCAGCCCCGGCGTCGTCTTGCGGGTATCGGTGATCCGGGCCCGGGTGCCGGCCACGAGCGCCACGAACTCGGCCGTTTTGGTGGCGATGGCGCTCATCCGCTGGACCAGGTTCAGTGCGACGCGTTCGGCCAGCAGCACGGCGCGGGCGTTCCCGGTCACGCGGGCCAGGGCGGTTCCGGCAGCGAAGGCCTCGCCGTCGTTGACCAGCAGTTCGACGACGGCGCCCGGGTCGGTCAGCCGCATCGCCGCGGCGAAGACCTCCCCGCCGCTCAGCACGCCGGGAACCCGGGCGTTGAGAACCGCCGTCGCCCGCGCCTGCGCGGGGATGAGCACCTGCGAGGTGATGTCCCCGGACGGGGCGTCCTCCTGCAGCGCCGTGCGGAGGACGGCGAGGACGGCGGCCTCGGGCAGGCTCCCGGCGAGGGCCGCGGCGCGGGAGGGCAGGGTTTCCGGGGCAGCGGTGGCGTGGGCAGTGGTGGTCACGAGGAAATCCTTTGCATGGAATGGGTGAGGGCTGAGGCGTCGTCCGTGTCCGCCCGGTAGTGGGCTCCGACGGACTGCGTGCGGTTCAGGGCAGCCGCCACAAGGAGGCGGGCCGCGAGGAGCAGGTTCCGGTCCTCATGGGCATCCTGGCAGAGCCAGTCACTGTGGCCGGCATCGGGAGCGGTCTCAGAATGGACAACGTCGTCCCAGGCCGCAAGCACGGTCTCCGCCTCCCGCAGTTGCTCCCCGCTGCGCATTACCCCGGCGTCCGCCGTCATCAACCGCCGAAGAGCGTCGCGCGAGAAAACCCCGTACGCGGATACCGACTTCACAAAATCTTCGGACACGCTCGCTAAAGTGTCCTCCCCTGACGTGAAGTCGTGCGACGGCGCTGCGGAAGCGTGCGTCAAGGGGAGGCCGCCCGCGGCCCTGGGCCCACACGATCCGGGTTCCCTGGCCGAGCTTGCGAGGCTAGGGGGATCGTGGGGAGCACGCGGAGCAGTGGTGTCGTGCGACGGGTCGGCGCGCAGGAAGTCCTCGACGGCGCGGCGGCCGAACACCAGGCCCTCCAGCAGCGAGTTGCTCGCCAGCCGGTTGGCCCCCTGCGCCCCGGTGCGGGCGACCTCGCCGGCGGCGTACAGGCCGGGAACGGACGTGCGGCCCCGCAGGTCGGTGCACACGCCGCCCATCCAGTAGTGCGCGGCCGGGGAGACGGGGACCGTTTCTGTGGTCCAGTCGTAGCCGGCGGCGAGGGTGGCCGCCGTGATGGTCGGGAACCGCCGGGCCAGGAAGCCCGCGCCCCGCGCTGCCTCGATGCCGCGGGCGTCCAGGTAGACCGGGCTGTCCGGCGCGGCCCCGGTGGCGGCCAGGTGCAGGGCGATGCTGCGGGAGACGACGTCGCGGGGGGCCAGTTCGGCGTCGGGGTGGTAGTCGGGCATGAAGCGGTATCCCGCGGAGTCCAGCAGCACCGCGCCCTCGCCGCGGACCGCTTCGGAGATGAGCAGGGCCGGCGGCCCGCCTGGAATCTCCTCGGCGGCAAGGGTGGTGGGGTGGAACTGGAAGAACTCGAGGTCCCGCACCGAGGCGCCGGCACGCCAGGCCAGGGCCAGGCCGTCGGCGGTGGCGACGCCGGGGTTGCTGGTGCGGGCAAAGAGCCGGCCCGCCCCGCCGGTAGTGAGCAGGACGGCGTCGGCCGCCAGTTCCTGGGGCCGTCCGCCGGCCAGGTAGGCCACTCCGGTGACCCGGGCCGGCGTCGGGGGCATGCTGCCGCGCTGTGACAGTTCGTCCGGCAGCGCTTCGGCCAGGTCGTCCGGTCCGGTCAGGAGTCCGGTGACGAACGCGCTGGTCTCCACCCGGAGCCGGCCGTGGCCGGCGCGGTCCAGGACGGCGCGTTCGAGGACGGCGGCGACGAGCCCGCGGGCGATGCAGGCGCCCGTCGCGTCCCCGCCGGCGTGCAGGATGCGGGGCGCCGAGTGTGCCGCTTCAAGGCCCAGGGCCGGTCCGCCGTCGGGAGCTGTGTCGAAATGCACGCCGTAGCGGCCCAGTCCGGCGATGTCCCGGACGGCCTCTGTACACAGGACCCGGACTGCCTCGGGGTCGTTGAGCCCGGCCCCGGCGGCGAGCGTGTCCGCGATGTGCGCTGCCACGGAGTCACCGGGGGCGGCATCCTCCGGGGCCAGCACGGCCGAGATGCCGCCCTGGGCGTAGAACGTGTTGCTTTGCTCCAGCGTCCCCTTGCTCAGGAGGACCACCTCGATGTCACGGCCGCCGGTGGCGGCGTCGTCGGTGGCGAGCAGCGCGGCGTAGAGCCCCGCAATCCCGCTGCCGACGATCACGAGCCGCCTGGTCACGGCCGCGCCGCCAGCATGCGCTCCAGGGCCACCTTGGCCGGGGCGGCCACGTCCTCGTCCACGGTGATGCGGTTCAGCACCTCGCCGCGGACGAGCGCTTCCAGGACCCAGGCGAGGTAGCCGGGGTGGATGCGGTACATCGTGGAGCAGGGGCAGATCACCGGGTCCAGGCAGAAGATGGTGTGCTGCGGGTATTCCGCGGCGAGCCGGTTCACCATGTTGATTTCGGTGCCGATCGCGAACGTGGTGGGTTCCGTGGCCGCGGCGATGGCCTTCTTGATGAAGTCGGTGGACCCGGCGGAATCGGCGGCATCCACCACCTCCATGGGGCATTCCGGGTGCACGATCACCTGCACGCCGGGGAACTCGGCGCGGGCCTTTTCGATCTGGCCCACGTTGAAGCGTTTGTGGACCGAGCAGAAGCCGTGCCAGAGGATTACCCGGGAATCGAGCAGGGCCTGTTCGTCGTTGCCGCCGAGGTCCTTGCGCGGGTTCCACATCGGCATCTGCTCCAGCGGCACCCCCATGGCCTTGGCGGTGTTGCGGCCCAGGTGCTGGTCGGGGAAGAACAGCACGCGCTGGCCGCGTTCGAAGGCCCATTCCAGCACCGCCGCGGCGTTCGAGGAGGTGCAGACGATCCCGCCGCGCTCGCCGCAGAAGCCCTTGAGGGCCGCGGAGGAGTTCATGTAGGTGACCGGGATGACCGGGACCCGGCCCTCGGCGTCGGGCTCGGTGCCGAAGACCTCCTCAAGCTGTTCCCAGCACTCGGTGACCGAGTCGATGTCCGCCATGTCGGCCATCGAGCAGCCTGCGGCCAGGTTGGGCAGGATCACGGCCTGGTCGGGGCGGGACAGGATGTCCGCCGTCTCGGCCATGAAGTGCACGCCGCAGAAGACGATGGCCTCCGCGTCGGGCCGGGTCAGGGCGGCGTTGGCGAGCTGGAACGAGTCGCCCACGAAGTCGGCGTATTCGATCACTTCGTCGCGCTGGTAGAAGTGCCCCAGCACGACGGCGCGGTCCCCCAGCGCCGCTTTGGCGGCGCGGATCCGGGCGTCGAGTTCGGCGTCGGAAGCGAGCTTGTATTCTTCCGGGAGCTGGCCCTGCCGGGGAGTGGAGGCCGGTGCGACGTCGGTGGAGGAGGCACCCGGCCCGTAGGCGGGCACGCCGGCGAGGGCCTCGGCGAGGTCGTAGTCCCAGGGCCCGCGGGCCAGCGCGGGGCTGCAGGTGGAGGCGGCCGCGCCCTGTGCCATGGTGGTGGCCTGCTCGCGCGTGATCAGCTGGATTGCCGTGTTGACGCTGCTCATGGTGTGCTCCTGTTGTCTGGGTCGAGGCCTGGGCGGCCGGTGAAGCGGTAGAGGCGGGGCGGGCGGTGCTTGCCGCCCTGCAGATAATGGTCGGTTTCTTCGATTTCCGGTGTGGCCTTGACCTGCCGGCGGAAGTTGGCGGGATCGAGTTCGCGGTCCAGGACGGCCTCGTAGACCTCCCGGACCTGGGCGAGGGTGAAGTACTCGCCCAGCAGGTGGTAGGCGATGGATCCGTAGGCCATCTTGTTGCGCAGCCGCCACAGCGCGTAGTCGACGATCGAGTTGTGGTCGAAGGCCAGCTCGTCCAGCCTGTCGGCGCGGAACCAGCGCACGTTCTCCGATTCGTCGGCCAGCGCGGCCTCCGTGGGCTGGACGAGTGCCCAGTACACGATCGAGACGACGCGCTGGGTGGGCGAGCGGTGCAGCCCGCCAAAGGCGTAGAGCTGTTCGAGGTAGTTCGGGGCCAGCCCGGTGGTCTCGCGCAGGTTCCGCGAGGCGGCGTCCTGGAGTGACTCGGAGTGCGTGAGCGGGCCGCCCGGCAGCGCCCAGAGGCCCTTGAACGGTTCGCGGATCCGGCGCACCAGCGGAATCCACAGCGTGGGCCGGCCGGACCGCTCGCTGGGACGCAGCGCAAAGATCACCGTGGAGATGGCCAGCGACGGCGGCGCGGTCTGGCGCTCCGAGACGTTGGCTGCTGTGGTGTAAACGGTGATCTACCCGCCCTCTGAGGTTCCGGGCGGGTCCGCGATGGACTGCCCGGCTGGATCCGGCACGACCGCCGGATTAGTTATAGTCACATTGACTAGAACTAATGATACGGCCGCGCCGCCCGGGCGCAAAATGTTTCAGGTCACACGGGCCGGACCGGGTTGTCGCCGGCGCACGGACGGGGCTTGTCCGCGGGCGCCGGCACCGGTATTAATCGAGGCTATGGACTCAGAAGTTATGGACCCGGAGGGTACGGACGCAGAGGCCGTCAGGGCCCGATACGCGGGGGCGGCCCAGGCATTCATGGAGCTCGCCGGGCAGGTACCGCACCAGGCGTGGTCGCGGCCGGCACTGGGCGAATGGGATGTCCTGTCGCTGACCGGCCACACGAGCCGTGCCCTGACAACCGTGGAAACCTACCTCGCCACCCCGGCCGCCGGGGCACGGGTGCCGGGTCCAGTGGAATACTTCCTGGCCGTCCGGGGCGCCACCTCGCCCGCCGCGATTGCGCAGCGGGGCAGGGAAACCGGGGAGGCGCTGGGCGAGGACCCTGCCGCTGCCGTGCGGGAGCTTGTCCAACGCGTCACGGCCCTCGTCAGGAACACGCAGGACGATGCCCTGGTGGCCACCCCTGCCGGAGCAATGACGCTCATCGACTACCTGCCGACCCGGACCTTCGAGCTGGCCGTGCACACCCTGGATCTGGCGCGCGCCCTGGGCCTGCCGCCGCCCGCCACCTTGGCCCCGGCGGTCGCGGCCTCCCTGGAGCTCGCCGGAGCCATCGGCTCCCGACTGCCGTCCGCCGGTGATTTACTGCTCTTGCTCACCGGCCGGACCGGCCTGCCCGAAAACCTGAGTGTCCTCTAGCCCGTGCCGGCGGCCGCGGTTTCCAGCAGCGGCAGGGTGCGGCCCTGGAAGTGCGTATTGAGCACGATCACGGACGACGAGCGCAGGACCGATCGGGTGGCGATCATGGCATCGAGGACGCGCTGGAGGTCCGAATTGGAGCGGGCGGCTATCCGGGCCATGAGGTCCGAGCTCCCGGAGACGGTATGGATCTCGATCAGCTCGGGAATCCGCGCCAGGGCCTCCACGACGGCGTCGTGCCCGAGGTCCTGGTTGATCGTGAGGGAGCAGAAAGCCACGACGGGGTAGCCGAAATGCGCCGGATCGGGCTGGGGCACCCATGAGCCAATCACGCCGGCGTCCTGCATCCGGTCCAGGCGCGACTGCACCGTGGCGCGGGCAACCTTCAGTACCCGGGAGGCCTCAAGGACCGAGGCCCGGGGGGAATCCGTGAAAAATCGGACAATCTTTGCATCAAGCGGATCAACGTCCACTGATTCTTCCTTCCCAAGCGGGACCGGGCCGGACAAACAGCCACCGATGCCCCGATTCAGTTAGCAAACTGCCACCATGCTCTCACGGCGGAGGCGCCCCGGCGGCCGGGGGCCGGCCCCAAATCCGGTAAATTCAATAGGTCCCATAAGGACGAAAAGATCCAAACCACACGAAGGTTCGCCATGACGATGAAGTCCACCGCGACGCTACCCACCGCGGTTCCCGCCCCGAGCCTGGGGCACAGCATGAAACCACGCCAGCTGACAATGATGGGACTGGGCAGCGCGATCGGCGCCGGCCTGTTCCTCGGCTCGGGAGCCGGAATCCAGGCGGCGGGACCGGCCGTGCTGATCTCCTACCTCGTCGCCGGAACCCTGATCATCCTGGTGATGTGGGCGCTCGGGGAGATGGCCGCGGCCAATCCCAACAGCGGCGCCTTCTCCGTGTACACGCAAAAGGCCATGGGCAAGACCGCGGGCGCCACCGTCGGCTGGCTCTGGTGGCTGCAGCTCGTGGTGGTCATCGCGGCCGAGGCCCTCGGTGCGGCCGGGCTCCTGTTCACGGTGTGGCCGGTGATCCCCGTCTGGGCACTGTCCCTGATCTTCATGGCCCTGTTCACCGCCATCAACCTGGCGGGCGTGAAGAATTTCGGCGAGTTCGAATTCTGGTTCGCCATCCTCAAGGTGGCTGCCATCGTGATATTCCTGGCCATCGGCGGGGCCCTGCTGCTGGGCTTGCTGCCGGACGTCCCGTCCCCTGGCCTCAGCAACTTCACGTCCGGCTTCGCCCCGGCCGGCCTGGGCGGCATCGCAACCGCACTCTTCGTCGTCATCTTCGCCTTCGGCGGCACCGAGATTGTCAGCGTGGCCGCGGCCGAGACGGAAAACCCGGAGCGCAGCGTCGCCCAGGCGATCCGCACCGTCGTCTGGCGGATCCTCGTGTTCTACATCGGCTCGGTATTCGTCATCGCGGCCGTCCTTCCCTCGACCTCCGCGGCCCTGAAGTCCCCCTTCGCCGGCGTCCTCGACGTCGCCCGGATCCCCGGCGCCGGCGCCGCGATCACCCTGGTCGCCGTCATCGCGCTGCTCTCCGCCCTGAACGCCAACCTCTACGGCGCGTCCCGCATGGTGTACTCGCTCTCTGAGCGCGGCGAAGCCCCCAAGTTCCTCTCCAAGCTCAACACGGCCCGGGTCCCGGTCGTGGCGGTGAGCGTCTCCGTGGCCTTCGGCTTCCTGGCCGCCGTCCTGGAACTGCTCTTCCCGGACCAGATCCTGCCGGCGCTGTTCCAGCTGGTCGGTTCCACCTGCCTCGTGGTGTGGGGCTCGGCCCTGGTGTCCCAGCTGATCCTGCGCCGCCGGGCTGACCGCGACGGCACTGCGCTGCCGCTGCGGATGAAGGGCTTCCCGGGGCTGACGATCTTCGGGCTCGTGCTCCTGGCTCTGATCTTCGCCGTCGGCTTCAGCAGCCCGGAGGGCAGCAAGCAGCTGGTCAGCACCCTGGTACTGGTGGCCGGCATCGCGGTGGCGTGCTGGACCGGCGCCCGGATCACCCGGAACCGCAACGCCGCCGCCGGCGCGAAAGCCGACCAGGCGGAACAGCCCAGCCGCTAGACAAATTGCCAAGCTCACCGGCGCTCGGGGCGGCATAAGTGTGCAGTCTGGGCACCCCAGCCTAGGCTGATTGCCCACCCCGCCGCCGGTGACTAGGGTCACAGGCATGGACACACTTCTCCCCGTGGCTTCCGGCMGCGCKGCCGGGCCGCTCACAGCCGATGAACTCCGCGAGCTCTATTCGCTCATGGTGGCCGTCCGGCACCTCGACACCTCGGCCATCGCCTGGCAGCGGCAGGGCATCATCCCCGGCTACGCCCCCGAACTCGGCCAGGAAGCTGCCCAGGTGGGCAGCGGCTACGCCGTGGACACCACCCGGGACTTCGCCTTCCCCACCTACCGCGAAATGGGCGTTGCCCGGACCATGGGCGTGGACATGGTGGCCTACATGTCCACCCACAAGGCCACGTGGCACGGCGGCCTCTACAACCCGATGGAATCCCGGCTGGCCCCGATCCAGGCGGTCGTCGCCGGCTCCGTCCTGCACGCCGTCGGCTGGGCCCACGGCCAGACGCTGGACAAAAAGGACGGCGTCGCCCTGACCTACTTCGGCGACGGCGCCTCCTCGCAGGGCGACGTGCACGAGGCGATGAACTTCGCCGCCGTGATGAAGGCGCCCGTGGTGTTCTTCGTCCAGAACAACGGCTGGGCCATCTCGGTCCCCACCGAACGGCAGGTGGCCGGCGGCTCCGTCGCGGCCCGCGCCGCGGGTTACGGCATGCCGGCGCTGAAGATCGACGGCGATGACGTCGTCGCGGTCCTCGAAGCGACCCGCCGCGCCTTTGCGCATGCCCGTTCCGGCAACGGCCCGGTGCTCATCGAGGCCATGACCTACCGCCGCGGCCCGCACTCCACGTCCGATGATCCGGGCCGCTACCGCTCCCTCGACGAGGAACGCGACGGCGCAGGCAGCGACCCACTCGAGCGGCTCCGGCAGCGGCTGCTGGCCGATGGAATTGCCGACGAGGCGTTCTTCGCCGAGGCGCTGGCCGCGGCCAAGGTCGAAGAGGAGCAGATCCGTACCGGCATCCAGGCCCTGGGCTCCCGGCCCGGGACCGAAATGTTTGACCTGGTCTTCCAGGAAACCACCCCTGCCCTGCAGGCCCAGGCCGCCAACTGGCGCGAGGAGTCCGAACATGTCTAACTCGATTCTCGAAAGCGAAAGTGCCAGCGGCAACAACACTGCCGACAACACTGCCGACAACACTGCCGACAACACTGCCGGCGACACGATCACCAACCCGGCCGGAAGCGAGCCCGCCACCACGGTGATGTCGATGCAGCAAGCACTCAACCGCGCCCTCGACGAGGTCCTCGCGGAGAACCCCAAAGCCGTCATCTTCGGCGAGGACTGCGGCCGGCTCGGCGGCGTCTTCCGCATCACCGACGGGCTGCAGGCCAGGCACGGTGCGCAGCGCGTCTTTGACACCCCGCTGGCGGAATCCGGCATCCTGGGCATGTCCGTGGGCCTGGCGATGGCCGGGTTCCACCCCATTCCCGAGGTCCAGTTCGACGGCTTCGCCTACCCGGCCATCAACCAGATCGTCTGCCAGATCGCCCGGATGAACTACCGCAGCCGGGGCACCATGCCGATGCCCATCACCCTGCGGGTGCCCAGCTTCGGCGGCATCCGCGCCCCCGAACACCACGGCGAAAGCCTGGAGGCGCTCTTCGCCCACGTACCGGGCCTGAAGGTGGTCTCGCCGTCGAACCCGCATGAGGCCTACCACCTGCTCAAGTACGCCGCCACGCGGCCGGACCCGGTGATCTTCATGGAGCCGAAGTCGCGGTACTGGCAGAAGGGTGAGGTGGACACCGCCAGGCACGACGCAGATGGCGGCTCCCCCACCGGCGCCAAGGTGATGCGCGAAGGCCGCCACCTCACCCTGGTCGCCTGGGGCGCCATGGTGGCCCGTTGCCTGCAGGTGGCGGAGCTCGCGGCCGAGGACGGGATCGACATCGAGGTCCTGGACCTGCGCTGGCTCAAGCCGATCGACGCCGAGGCCCTCGCCGCCTCCGTGCGCAAGACGCGCCGCGCCGTCGTCGTCCACGAGGCGCCGCTGACCTCCGGCCTCGGCGCCGAAGTGGCGCAGCTGATCACGCAAAGCTGCTTCGACACCCTCAGGGCGCCGGTGGAGCGCATTACCGGCTTCGACGTCCCGTACCCCTCGGGCGACCTGGAAGATGAATACATCCCGAACATTGACCGGATCCTCTTCGGCATCCAGCGAGTATTGGAGTACAAACGTGGCTGAAATTTCCTTCCCGCTCCCGGATCTCGGCGAGGGCCTGATCGAGGCCACCGTGCTGGAATGGCTGGTTTCCCCGGGCGAGCAGGTGGAACGCAACCAGCCGCTCGTGGAGGTCGAAACCACCAAGTCGGCCGTTGAATTGCCCAGCCCGCAGGCAGGTAAGGTAGTGCGTATCTACGGCGGGCCCGGCGACAAGATCAATGTCGGCGAGCCCCTGATTGTGTTTGAGGTGCCGGACAACACCGCCGGCATCGTGGGCACGGTCCCGAAGGAAGAGGCACCGAAGCGCCGGGTCCGCCTGAGCGCCGTACTTGATGAGGACTGAGAGCATGAGCGGCAGACACACCGGCGAGCAGCATTCGCACACCGTTGAGGGCACCGACCCCCAGCTGTACGTGCAGGTGCATGAGCCCCAGAACGACGCCGGGCTCCGTCCCGTCCTGCTGCTGCACGGCTTCTCCTCCTCCTCCAAGCTCAACTGGGAAGACAGCGGCTGGCTCACTGCGCTCCTGGAAGCCGGCCGGCGCGTCATCACCGTGGACCTGCCCGGCCACGGCCGCAGCGGCGCCCCGGAGGACATGGACTCCTACTCCCCCAGCCGGATCCGCGCGGACCTGCTGCAGATAGTGTTCGACGCCGGCGCGCGGCCGCTGCGCGACGGGGACCCGTCCAGCGGGCTCGACGTGATCGGCTATTCGCTGGGGTCCCGCCTCGCCTGGGAGTTCGGGGCCACACAGCACGAGCTGGTGCACCGGCTGGTCCTGGGCGGCCCGAACGTCGCCGACCCCCTGGCGGACTTCGACCTGATCGCCGCGCAGCGGTACCTGGCCGACGGCACGCCGATCGCGGACGAGTCGACCGCCGGGCTGCTGAAGATGGCCATGCTGCTGCCCAGCAACAACATCTTCGCGCTGCTGTCCCTGGTCGAGGCAATCAAGACCGAGCCGTACGACCCCGCCGAAGCGGTCCCCCACATGCCGATGCTCCTCGTGGCGGGGGAAAACGACGACCGGGCCGCCACCATGCCGGAGCTCGCCGCCCTGGGCGCCAAGGCCGGCGGCCTGGTCGAACAGCTCGTGCTGCCGGGCCGCAACCACACCAATGCCATCACCAGCCGCGCCTTCAAGCAGGGCGCCATCAGCTTCCTGGGCGTCTAAACCCACCGTACAAAAAGCAACGCGGGGTCACTTACGGCCCATCCGAATGATCTGGATGGGCGCGCAGTGAACCCGCGTTGCTCTTTAACCTAGAGGGGCACGGACCTTGCGGTCCGCGCCCCTCGTGCTTGCCTGGTTGCTAGTGCTTTGCGGCTTCGGCCGGCGCGTGGTGCGCGACGCCGAGCGGGCGGCCCTTCGTTTCACCGGTCAGCAGGACGCCGACGGCGGAGATGACGCAGAGGATCATGATGTAGATGCCGATGGAGCCGGTCCAGTGGGTGCCCTGCAGGAGGACTTCCGCGATGGTGGCCGCGAACGCGCCGCCGAGGATCGCACCGAAGGCGTAGCCGATCGAGATGCCCGAGTAGCGCACCTCCGGCGGGAACATCTCGGCGTACATGGCGGACATGGGGCCGTAGGACAGGCCCAGGCCGACCGTGAGGACGAACAGCGCGACGCCGTAGAGCAGGATGTTCTTGGTGTCGATCAGGGCGAACATCGGGATCATCCAGGCAAAGACAATGCCGTAGCCGATCAGGAAGGTCTTGACGCGGCCGATCTTGTCCGAGAGCCAGCCGCCGACCAGGGTGAAGATCAGCCAGCCGAAGGAGGCCAGCGTCGTGGCGAGCAGGATCTGCGGGGTGGGCATCTTCAGCGTCTTGGTGGCGTAGGAGATGAAGAAGGCAATCAGCAGGTAGCCTGCGGCGTTGTTGCCGATGAAGATCATCGTCGAGTAGAGGACGGCCTTCTTGTGCTTGCGGAGCAGCTCGCCCAGGGGCGCCTTGCTTTCTTCCTTGCGGTCCTGCATCTCCTTGAAGACGGGGCTCTCGGCGACCGCCCGGCGGATCAGGTAGCCGACGATGATCAGCACGATGGAGAGCAGGAACGGCACACGCCAGCCCCAGGACGCGAAGTCTTCCTTGGACATGGAGGTGTTGAGGAAGTACAGCAGGCCGGTGGCGAGGATCATGCCGACCGGAACGCCGATCTGCGGGTAGGCGCCGAACAGGCCGCGCTTGCTCTTCGGAGCGTGCTCCACGGCCATCAGGGCAGCGCCGCCCCATTCGCCACCGGCGGAGAAGCCCTGGATGACGCGGAGCAGGATCAGGAGGATCGGGGCCCAGACGCCGATCTGCGCGTAGGTGGGCAGCATGCCGATCAGGGCCGTGGCAGCGCCCATCATGATCAGGGTGAAGACCAGCATGGCCTTGCGGCCGAGGCGGTCGCCGAGGTGGCCGGCGACGATCGCGCCGAGCGGGCGGAAGAGGAAGCTGATGCCGATCAGGGCGAAGGACAGGATCTGCGCCAGGCCCGGGTTGGAGTCGTTCAGCGGGGCCAGGAACAACGGCGAGAGCAGCGTTGCTGTCAGCTGGGCAAAAATGAAGAAGTCGTACCACTCGATGGTGGTGCCGACCAGGGTCCCGGCGAGGACCTTGCGTTCCTCGTGTTTGCTGCTGGGACCCGCCTCAGAATCTACGGATGAAGTTACGGTCATTGGAACTCCGTTGCTGGGGGCAGAGGTACTGCCCGGGGTGGGTGCGAAGTGGATAACTGATGCCTAGTGAATTACTGATCGAACGGTCAGTTAGTATCCTGAATACTACTATGAAAGATGTGATAAGGCACACATATTCCCGGAAAGTGTCTTCCGCGGGTCAGTCGGTGCGGTTGAGCAGCTCGCGGACCCTGGCCCGGACCGGCCCGCGGTCGTAGGTGTTGACCAGGGCGCCGGCCATGCGGACGGGGTCTCCGAAGAAGAAGTACTCGTAGAGCGACTGGCGCCCGGAGAACCCGGAGATCGAGGCATCGAAGGCCAGTTTGAACAGCCGGACCCGCTCGGGGCCGGTCAGGGTCTTGCCCTGCAGGTACAGTTCGATGTCCTCCCGGGCCTCGCTGTTGACGTCCGCCTCCCCCGGCAGGGCCATGAGGCCCGACGCCGAGAACTTCCGGATGATCTGCGGGAAGCGCTGGGCGATCTTCGGGTACCAGTTGCGGGCGGCGTTCAGGGTGGACCACTTCGGCAGCATGACGCCGGCGTCGTTGAGTCCGGCGTCGGCCTCGGACGCGCGGACCAGAGCCTTGCCGATTTCGACGTCGATAATCAGCTCTGCGATGTCCTCCTGGATGTGCTGGAATCCGTCGATGCCGATCGATTCGGCCAGTTCCGAGGCCAGGCCCAGGTAGAACTCGCTCTTGGCGATCGTGCGGGTGACCACCTGGTGGGTCATGAGCGCGCCGGCCCCGGTCTCGGTGTAGAAACTGTTGCACAGCTGCGGGTGGCCCAGCATGAAGATGCGCTCGTTGGGCACGAAGACGTGGTCAAAAACCGCGACGGCGTCCATTTCCTCATAGCGCGAGGCCAGCGGCTCGTCGTGGGTGCTGCCGCCGTTGTACAGCGAGGTGCGGCAGAGGTAGCGCAGGCCAGGGGCGTCGTTGGGGATGGCGAACGCGTACGAGTAGGGGGCGTCCTCCGGGGTGCCCCGCAGGACCGTGGACGGAAACACGAGCAGTTCGTCGGCGATCGGGGCGATGGTGGCGAGCATGCGCGCGCCCTGGATGACGATCCCGTCCCCGCGCTCCTCCACGATCCGGGCCGAGAGCTGGCCGCCGAGCTGTTCCGAACCGGAAACGGACCGGTTGACCTGCGGCGGGATGAGGGTGTGGGTGGCGAGCACGTCGTTTTCCCGGGCCCACTCGTAGTAGTTGCGGATGTTCTCGCCGAACTTCGGATCCGCCTGCGCGAACCACTTCCCCGCCGTGCCCAGCGCGGTCAGCGCGGAGTTCATATAGTCCCCGGAGCGGCCAAGGAAGCCGTTGGAGGACTCGGCCCAGGTGGAGATGGCACGGCGTCGCCGCTGGAGGTCCTCGATGGTCTTTGGCACCAGGAAGGAGGCACTGACCAGGTCCCCGGTGCTGGGTGAGGCGTAAGTGAGCGCCTCCTGGTACAGCGGATCATGCTGCATGTCGAAGAGCCTGGCGTAGGAGCGGGCCACATTGCGGAAGGCCGGGTGCTCGGCGATCTTCTCGCTGACCACCTCGCCGTCGATCACCACATGCGGCGTCATGGCATTGAGCTTGTCCAGGTACTGCCGTCCGGTGCGGATACCCATTGGTCGTCCTCCAGTCGTCGTTGAGCTATATTGCCGGGAAGGAATGTGGCGCTAGCGCTAGAGCAGGTCCTCCATGCCCAGCAGGCTTTCCGGAATGGTGGTGAAGGTGCCGTTGGCGAACGCCAGCGCATCGCCGTTGCGGTAGTTGAAGTCCACTACCTCGCCGATGTACAGGGTGTGGTCGCCGCCGTCGTACGCCGCCCAGGGCTTGCATTCGAAATAGGCGAGGACATTGGACAGCCGCGGCGCGGTCTTCCCCTCCACCCACAGCGGCTCGGGGCCGGGCCTGCCGGCGAAGTGCATGGCCAGGTACCGCTGCTCGGCGCCAAGGATATTCACGGTGAAGGGCCGGCCGGCGAGCTCGTCGTGGGCCCTGGCCGTGCGGGCGATGCTCACCAGCACCAGCGGAGGGTCCATCGAGACCGAGGTGAAGGAGTTCACGGTGATGCCGTGGCGTTTCGTGGCCCCGTCGAAGGTCACGATCGCGACGCCGGTGGCAAACCTGCCGAGGCTGCCCCGGAAGTGGTTGGCCCGCGGTGCCGACAGGGGGCCCTGGGCGCCCCCGGCGTGGCCGCGCGGCGTGGCAATCATCATAGATCCCTTGCGTTCGTTGCGTTTCCCGACCGTGGTGTGGGTGTGCTTTGGATCAGCCGTGTTCTCTAGTCGGATTCTGCAATTGTGTTCTATAATCGAACAAACAGTTCCCATATAGAACGCTAGCTGACCATGAGCCGGAACACAAGGGTAGCCCGGCGTCCAGTAACCCCGCACCTAGGATGGACCCCATGACCCCGAATGCCGGCACCGCCCAGGCTTCCCCGTCCCAGACGCTGTCCCGCGGTATCAGGGCGCTGGAGATCCTCGCCGAGGCCCAGCAGCCGCTGACCATTGCCGAACTCGCCGACGCCATGGGCGTCCACCGCTCCGTGGCCTACCGGATCCTGCGCACGCTCGAGGACCACTCGCTGCTGGTGCGTGACGACGGCGGCCGTGTCCAGCCCGGCCCGGGCCTCGCGGTCCTGGCCCGCGGGGTCTCCCGGAACCTGCAGACGGCGGCGCTGCCGGAACTGACCCTGCTGGCCAACACCCTGACCATGAGCGCCTTCGTGGCGGTCTGGGACCGGGAGGAGTGCGTGACGCTGGTGACCGTGGATCCGCGGCACAGCGGCGCCGCGGTGGTGCAGCACCCGGGGTCGCGGCACCCCATCAGCGCAGGAGCGCCGGGCATTGCGATCCAGTCAGCCTTCCCGGAGCAGGAGTGGCGGGCCCTGGTCCCGGGCATCCCGTACCGGTCCGAGGCGGCCGAGGCCCGGCACCGCGGCTATGCCGCCAGCCATGATGAAGTGATCCCCGGTGTGTCCTCGATTGCGGTGCCGCTGCGTGTTCCGGGCGGGCGTCCGGCCGCCCTCGCCGTCGTCTATATCCGCGCCGCGCAGGATCCGGACGAGGTCGCCGCGGCCCTGACCGAGGCGGCGCGTCGCATCGAGGCGCAGCTGGGCTGAGCCCGCGCCCCGTCCCGCAGGGCGCTGTCCCGTCGGGGTTTATGCGGCCGCGGCCGTCTTCTTCCCGCGCTGCCGCAGTACGACGGCGGCTGCCGTTCCGAGCAGGAACAGCGCCGTGGCGGCGCATACCGGAACCAGGAAGGCCGTCGAATACCCCAAGTTCTGCGCCAGCTGTCCGGCGATGGAGGATCCGAGCGCGGTGCCGGCCACAATGCCGCTGGCCAGGGCCGTCATGACCGTGCCGAGCTTTCCGGCCGGGGCCACGAGGCCGCCGATCGCGAAGACAGTGACCATGAGCGGACCAACGGGCAGGCCCAGGACCAGCAGCACAAGGACCATGGGCAGCGCCGTCGAGGGCAGCAACAACAGTGATGCGAAGCCGGCCATGAGGGCCGCGCAGGCAATCCAGCGGGCGTTCACCGTGAAGCGCCGGGGCCAGTACGCGACCGAGAGGGCTGCCGCGGCGGAGCTCAGTCCCATGACGGCGTAGAGCAGGCCCGCGAGTTCGGAGGTGGCGAAGCTGGCGGAGAAAGAGCTCAGTGCTGTCTGGGTGGAGCCGAAGAACGTGCCCATGCACACCATCGCCAGCACGGGGAGGGCGACGGCGGCGAAGGTTTTGACGCGCTGGGCTGCCGTGCGGGTTTCCCTGTGGTTGTCCCCAGCCGTAGTGGCCGCCGGGCCGGCCGCGTGTCCTGCGGCCGGACCGGCGGGCCGGCGCTTCGTTGTGCGGACCACCGCAAGGTGCGTGGGGTGGACGGCGAAGGCGGGTACGAGGACCACTGTCAGTGCCGCGGCGAGGGCCAGCGGCAGCCACGGCGCGAGCAGGCTGGCGAGGATTCCGACGAGTGCGGGGCCGAGCACGAAGGTGAGCTCGTCCGCGGTGCTCTCATAGGAAAGGGCGGTGTCCAGGTCCGCGGGGTCTCCGGCCGCACGGGTTCCGGAGCCGGACGTCCGGGACGTCAGCGCCATCCAGCGGACGCGGGCCAGCGGACCGACCTGCGGGCAGCTCACCCCGGCCACGAAGGCCGCGGCCAGCACGGGCACCGCGGCGGCAAGGTCGTGGACCCCGGGGATGAGGTAGGCCGTGAGGATCAGGGCAACGATGGCCACGGTGTTGGCGATGGCGGATACGAGCAGGACGCCGCGCTGGCCGAGCCGGTCAGCGAGGACGCCGAGGACGGGGGCACCGAGTGCGGAACCGATGCCGACGGCGCCGGCCGCGGCGCCGCCCACGGCGTACGAGCCTGTGACGGCGGTGACGAGTGTCAGGGCGCCGACTGTCAGCATGGCAAGCGGCAGGCGGGCGAAGAGCCCGAGGGGGATGAAGCTGCGGCCGGCGAGCAACGGCAGCTGCGCGTAGCGGCCGCCCTTTGCGGGCGCCGGGGCAGGCAGAGCGTCGGTCGAAATTGCGGGGGCCTGCTGCGCGTAGGTCGGCGGCAGTGGGGCGTCAAGAGTAGACACCAAAGACGTCGGTGAAGGGTTCATGGTTTCCGGGTTCGCTAAATACTGCGCATCGTCCCTCCTCCCGATGCGCGCGACCCGGTAACAGAGCAATGATACCCGATCCCGGGGCGCCGGCCCGGGGACCGGCTCAGGCCCGGGTGTCGTCGCTGATGTGCAGGGTGGAGCCGCTGCGGCCCTTGACCACCTGGAGCTGGGTGCCGATGCGCTGCTTCATTTCGGCGACGTGGCTCACGAGCCCCACCACCCGGCCGCCGTCGCGGAGGCTTTCGAGGGCGTCCATGACCTGTTCCAGCGCCTGTTCGTCGAGGCTGCCGAAGCCCTCGTCCACGAAAAGGGTCTCGATGTCCACGCCGCCGGACTCATGCTGCACGACGTCCGCCAGCCCAAGGGCCAGCGCCAGTGAGGCCATGAAGGACTCGCCGCCGGAGAGGGTGGCGGTGTCCCGGCGCTGGCCGGTCCACTCGTCCACGACCTCCAGGCCAAGGCCGGACTTCGCGCCGCGTGCTGCCTTGGCGTCGGTGTGCTGCAGCGTGTAGCGGCCATCGCTCATACCGATCAGGCGTTCGGAGGCAGCGACGGCCACCTGCTCGAGCCGGGCCGCGAGGACGTAGCTGTTCAGGCTCATGCGGTAGGTGTTGTCTCCGCCGCCCTTGGCCGCGTCCGCGACCGCGGTGAGCATCGCGGCCCGGTCCCGCGGTTCCCTGCCGGCGGCGGCGAGGTCCGCGTAGTCGCCGGCGATGCGCCCGAGTATCCGGAGCGAGTTTTCCGCCAGCCCGGCAGCAAGCATGGCTTCCCGGGCTTTGCGTTCAGCCGCCGCCGATTCCGTCCTGAGCTCCTCGAGGGCGGCGTCGCTGACGATGTCCCCGGCGGCCCGCTCGGCTGCCGCCAGGGCCAGGTCCTCTCCGGCGAACAGTTCCTGGATCCTGGCGGCCTCGTCCTGTCCGGCCCGGATGGCCGTTTCGAGGCTTGTCGCCACCGGCGCTGGCAACAGCGCTTCCCGCGCCGCGGCTTCGGTGCTGAAACCGGCTCCGGGAAGGGCCTCTTCAAGGTTCCGGCGTGCCTCCGCGGTGCGGGCGGCGGCCTGTTCGTGGGCCGAGTGTGCGGCGTCGGCGTGCTCCAGGACCGCCGTGGTTGCCGTCAGGGCGGCGATCCGCTGTTCGAGGGTCGCGTGGCCGGCACGCAGCTTGTCCAGGGTGGCTTCGAGGGCCTGTGCCTGTTCGTCGATTTCGGCGATCGTCGATTGCGTCTGCGCGATGCCGGAGACGGCGTCGGCCTGCGCCCGCTCTGCGTCGGCGATCTCCGCTTCGAGTTCTGCCATCCGGGCCCGGCTGGCAGCAAGGTCCGTGGCAGCGCGGACCGCGTCATCAGCCCGTTCCCGGGCCAAGGCTGCCTCCTCACGGGCTTCCCCGGCAGGTGTGTTGCCGCCCTGGGCGGCCAGGACGGCGACGTTCTGTTGGGCCTCGGCGAGCTCACGACCCAGGGCGGCGACGGTTTCTTCTGCCGTGTCGCTGGCCAGTTGCGCGGCTTTCTCGGCCTCGGCGACGGCCAGGGCGGAGGCTGCCGCGGGGGCAGGTGCCGGGTGTTCAGGGCTGCCGCAGACAGGACATGGGACCCCGGCCAGGAGCTGGGTGGCGAGCTCGGCGGCGGCGTTGGTGAGCCGTTGCTCACGGAGGTCCAGCCAGTGCTGCCTCCGGTCCTGGTGCGTGCTGAGGGCAGCGGCGTGCTGTCCGGCGGTTGCCGCGCACTCCGCCTCGGCGGCGAGGAAGCGGCCAACGATGGTCACGAGTTCGTCCGCTGCCGTGGCTTCCTTGGTGCGCAACTGGACTTCCGCGGCCAGATCCTCGAGGGGGCGGATGCCGGCGGACAGGGCCGCCGACTCAGTGCGCAGGGTGTCCACTGCGGCGGCACCGGCCAGCCGTCCTTTTTCCAGCTCCTGCAGTTGCAGGCGCAGCCGGCTGCCGCGCTGGGTGAGCCCGAGGAGCCGGGCTTCGTCGGGCAGGCGTTCGGTGAGCACGGCGTGCAGGGACCGCAGCCGGGCGAGGGTTCCGCGGACGGCCGCGCTGTCCAACATGACGGATTTACCCGCCCGGACAGGGTCGGCATCGTCGTCGGCGGTGGGGACGCCGACGTCGAGGACGTCCTGCCCGGCGAGCTCCGGGTCTGTGGCGGCCGCGGACCGCAGCTGCCGCGCCGCATCCAGCAGGGCCGTTCCTGCCCGGTCCTCGGCTGCCGCGGCGCTTTCGACCGCCTGCAACTGGCCGCCGAGCATTTCGGCCTGGCGGTGCAGGCCCAGTGTGACGGCCTTGCCCGCCAGGACGGGGGCTGCGGCGTCGGCGTCGATCCGCCGCTGTTCCGCGGCGGCGAGTTTGGCGTGGCGGTTGGCCCGCGCGTTCGCCGCCTCCAACAGGGACGCCTGGTCGGCGGCCTGCTTCTCGGCTCCCCCGGCAGCGCTGCGCCGGCCCTCCACGGCGGCTGCCGCGGCGGCGTCGAGCCAGGCCAACAGGGCATCGGGCTCATCCCGGCCGGGGGCGCCGTCGGGGTCGAGTTCGAGCGCCGCTGTTTCGGACTCCGCCTGTGCCAGCAGCAGGTCCAGCTTCGCGTTGAGGTTGGCGACCTCGGCCTTGGCGGTCTGCGCCTGCCGGGACAGTTCCTGTTCCAGGGCTTCAAAGCGCTGCGTACCGAACAGGCTCTGCAGCAGCTCCAGACGGTCGGACGCCTTGGAGCGCAGGAACGCGGCGAAGTCCCCCTGCGGCAACATGACCACGCGCGTGAACTGGTCCCGGTTCATGCCCAGGACGTCGGTGATCTCGGCGCCGGCCTCATCATTCCTGCCCGATTTCTCCACCCACGCGCCGTCGATGCGTTCGCGCAGCAGCGTGTTGGCCTGCTGGACCGTGAAGCCGTTCCGGCCCCGGGCGCTCGGCTTGTCCCACGCGGGCGAGCGGGAGACTTCGAAGTGCCGGCCCTTGGCCGAGAATTCGCAGGTGACACGCGGCTCGGCGGCGGCCTCCGAGTGGTCGCTGCGCAGCCGCTTTCCGTCCTGGCGGGCCCCGGGAACCGATCCGTAGAGGGCGAAGCAGATGGCGTCCAGGACGCTGGTCTTGCCCGCGCCGGTGGCGCCGTTCAGCAGGAAGAGCCCGTGTGAGCTCAGGCGGTCGAAGTCGATCCGCTCCGTGCCCGCAAACGGGCCGAACGCGGAAATCTCCAGGCGGTGGATCCTCACAGGGACACTCCTTCCAGGCGCACGGCGTCGAGCGCCTCGGCGAGGACTGCGGCTTCGGCGTCGGAAGCCGGCCTGCCCCGGACGTGCTCGAGGAATCCGCAGCAGACGGAGAGGTCGTCCTCGGCTTCGGCCAGCCGGCTGCTGTAGCTGGCTTTGGGCGCCGCGCCGGGACCATCGGGATCGAAGCCGAGCACCAGGGTGTCGGGGAACCGTGCCCGCAGGCGGTCCATCGCCTGGGCCGGGCGGACCTCGTCAGTCAGCGTGATCTGGCAATACGCAGTCTCGGCCCACGCGAAGTCCTCCGACTCCAGGAGCTCATCCAGCTTCCCGCGGAGCACGGCGAGGGTCCGGGGCGCGTCCCACAGCACCTCGCGCACGCCGCCGATCCCCGCGGCGTCGACCTCCACGAGCCAGCTGCCCTTCCTGTGCTTCGCCTCCGAGAACGAATACGCGAGCGGCGAGCCGGAGTAGCGCACTGCCGGCGAGAGCTCCTGCCTGCCGTGCAGGTGGCCCAGTGCGGTGTAGCCAAAGCCGTCGAAGAGATCCAGCGGGACCGCGCCGACGCCGCCGATGCTCAGATCCCGTTCGCTGTCGGAGCTGATGCCGCCGCTGGCGAAGGTGTGCGCCAGCACCACCGAATGGACGGTCCGGGTCTGACTCCGCTGCCGCACGTCGGCACGGATCCGTTTGGTGGCGGCGCGGGTGACCTCGAAGTGGCTCGCGGTCTCGACGCCCAGCTGCTCGGCGACCAGCCGGGGCTCCAGCCAGGGGATCCCGTAGATGGCGAGCACCGGCGCTGCCTCATTCCCGGCATCGTCCCCGAGCGGAAAGAGCACTGGAACGTCCAGTTCATTCAGCCGTGTGCGCAAATGCACTCCCCCGCGCTCGAGCAGCCGCGACGCGAACCCCAGCCTGATGGCGGAGTCGTGGTTGCCGCTGGTCAACACAACTTCGGCGCCGGCCCCGGTGAGGCGCACCAGGGCGTCATCCAGCAGGCCGACGACGTCGACGCCAGGCAGTGCGCGGTCATAGACGTCCCCGGCGATGAGGACGACGTCGACGCTCTCATCCCGGACAAAGGCCACGAGCTGGTCGATGAAGGCGCGCTGGGCATCCAGCATGCCGATGCCGTGGAAGGACCGGCCCAAGTGCCAGTCGGAGGTGTGCAATAACCGCATATTCCTACGGTATCGGCTGCCACCGACACTCTTGCGCCACCACCCCGGAGGTGTGACGGAGGTTAAAAGTGGTCAGCAGTGGCTACTTCCCGCCCTTGCGGTCGAAGAAGCTGCGGGCCTCGTCGTTGCCGGCGGGGGCGGCCGAAGCAGAAGCCGTGGTGGCGGTGACGTCGGCCAGCCCGGCGTCATCGAAATCGGCGCCATCCGCATCGGCTTCCGTGAGCTCTCCGTCGGACTGGGCGGCGGGCCTTCCGTCGGACTGGTCGGCGGACTGGGCGGTGACCGCGGCAGTGGCCGGGTCACTGGTCCGGGCCGACTGGACGAAGCCGCGGCATACCAGCCCGGCGATGGCCGCACCGACCACCGGTGCCACCCAGAACAGCCACAGCTGCCCGAGCGCGTCCGGGCCGCTGAAGATGGCCGACGCCGTTGCCCGGGCCGGGTTGAACGGCACATTGCCGAGGGCCTGGCCCAACTGCAGGAGCATCGCCGTCGTCAGGCCGACCGCGAAGGGCGCAGCCGCCCTGGACGGATTCCGGCGGGCGGTCGTGGCAAGGAAGATGGCCACGAGCAGTGCCGTGCCGAGGACCTCCACGAGCAGGACGCCTGCCATGGGCACCTGGATGATCGAGTGCTCGCCGAATCCGGCAGCCACGGTGGCGAATGCGCCCTGGGAGTCGTTGATGGTCGGCACGGTGCGCAGCACGCCGTACAGGGCGACGGCCCCGAGCATGGCGCCCACCAGCTGCGAGCCGATGTAGGCGGCGGCGTCGGCCAACCGGATCCGGCCGGCGATGGCGCTGCCTACGGTGACGGCGGGGTTAAAGTGGCCGCCGGAGACGTAGCCGACGGCGAGCATCGCCGCCGTCAGGGCCAGGCCGGCGGCCAGGGCGGCGGGCAGCGGGCTCGACTGCGGAATGGTGAAGAGCGGCACGCCCAGGCCAGCAACCACGACGATCAGGGTCCCCAGGGCCTCGGCGGACAGCCGGGCGACGAGCCCGGGCCGGGGCCGGGGCGGGACGTCGCTGGCGGCCGGTGGCTGGACGTCGACGGAGTCGGGGGCTGGCACAAGCAGGGTCATGGTCAGGATTCCTTTGCTGGCGGCGCGCCCAGGCTGCAGTTGCGGCGTCGCTGGACCGCCGCCGGGTTCGTGGTCCGGGGCGGCCTCGGCCGCCTGGAGAATGGGTCCGCCAGCAGTCTGCCAGCGCAATCTGGATGTTGGCTGGATTCCGGCTGGGTGGCCGTTCCGGCCCGCCGCTCAGTGCCCCAGGGCGACCGCGGCCACGGCGCTGGCGGCCAGGACCACGACGGCGGCGGCGGCCCAGCGCAGCAGCGGCGCCGCCGGCGCAGCGTTGGACCGTCGGAGCTCGCGCCCGCGGACCAGCACGCACACACCCAGGACCAGCGTAGCGGCCATGGCGGCCAGCGCGCAGAGACCAAGGAAATCAACAGGACCCGCAGCGCCGCCCCGGGACCCTGCGAGCGCCCAGCTGCGCCAGACCAGCAGGTCCGCCACGATGAGGGCCAGCAACGTCCGGCGCCAGGCCAGGGAGGTCCGCTCGGGCTGCAGCCCGGGGTCCCTGGCCGCAGCCGGTTTCACCTCGCCACCAGGATCAGGACCGCGAACACCAGGGCCGCAGCCGCGACGCCGATGGTCATCACCAGCATCACGGCGGAGAACGGCAACTCCCTGTTGTTCCGCATGGCAGCCTCCATGAGCCCCCACCGGTGATAGGACAGGGCGGCCAGGCCCGCGCCCAGGAACGCGAGGATGACGCACAACACGATCCGCACGGGGCCGGGGGCGATCTCCGGGGCCAGCTGGTCGATCGCCAGGGCTCCGGCAATCAGGGCCAGGGACGTGCGGATCCAGGCCAGGAACGTCCGCTCGTTGGCCAGGGAGAACCTGTAGTCGGGGGTGGTCCCGGTCTTCCGCCACGCTGGTTCGCGCATTCGTTTCCTCCGCTGCCCGGCGGTACGGCGCCGGCGGTTGCCTCGTCTGACCGCTGGACGGGTCCTACCAGCACCCTACCGGCCTTCCGCATCCGCCGCCGCCCGGCACCCAGGCGGCGGCGCTAACTCCCCGGCGGGCGCCGGCATTGCGGGGTGCGGTGCAGCGCCGGGTAAATTTGAGGGCATGAGCACCGAGCCCGGGACCAGCCCCGCACCCGCCCCAACACCCGGCCAGCCACACTCCCCTGCCCACGGCTCGCGCATCCACGGCTGCCTGCTGGGCGGCGCGCTCGGAGATTCGCTGGGCTACGCCGTCGAGTTCGACAGCATTTCCGCCATCCGCGCCCGGTTCGGCCCCGCGGGCCTGCAGGATTTTTCCGCGCTCGACGCCGGCAGCCCGTTTTCGGACGACACGCAAATGACGCTGTACACCGCCGACGGCCTCCTCGAGGCGCTGGAATGGGCCAACGACGGCGTGGCGGCGGACATCAACGCGTGCCTGTGGCTCGCGTACCTGCGCTGGCTGGGCACCCAGGGCGTCGCCGTGCCGGCGTCGGCCCCGTTCCAGCCGCCGCGCTGGATCGATGCCCAGGATGTCCTGAAGAGCCGGCGTTCGCCCGGCAACGCGTGCCTGACCGGACTGGCCACGGGCGAGATGGGTACCGTGAAGCGGCCGGTCAATCCGGATTCGAAGGGCTGCGGCACCGTGATGCGGTCGGCGCCCTTCGGCCTGATCCCCCACCTCGAAGCGGAAACGGTCTATAAGCTCAGTGCCGATGCCGCGTCCCTGACGCACGGCCACCCCGCGGCACGGCAGAGCGCCGGAGTTTTCAGCCTTCTCATCCATGCCCTGTCCTCCGGCCACGGGCTACGCGAAGCGGCGGAATCGGCCCTCGGGCAGTTGCTCGGCGGCATCCTGCGCAAGGGCGAAAATCCGGATCCGGAGGTGGTGGCGCGGCTGCAGGCGGCCCTGCGGTTGGCCGGAAACCTGCCCGGCGGCGGAGACGTGCTCAGCCCCGAGGACCTGGTTGGCGAACTCGGCGAAGGGTGGGTGGCCGAGGAAGCCCTCGCCGTCGCGCTGTACGCCGTGCTGGCCACAGCCCCGGGAACAGGGACAGGAACAGGGACGGCGGACACCGGGACTGCGGACGCCGCCGGGGCCGACCCCGCCCAGACGCATTTCCGTGCCGCGATCGCGGTGGCGGTGAACCACAGCGGGGACAGCGATTCGACGGCGTCGATCGCCGGGAACATCCTGGGCGCGTTCTACGGCGAGCGGTGCCTGCCGGCAGACTGGCTGGCGGCGCTGCAGGCGCCGGAGGTCATCCGGGGCATGGCCTCGAAGCTGGCCGCCGTCACTGGCTCATAGCTTCGGCGGCCAACACTCGGCCGGGCCAGTGCACGCCAGGTGTCGAGTCTCCGGCATTTGCGCAACGCAGCCAGCTGCGTCCGGAAGCCGCGGCCCGGCTTTTCCGCGGGACATGCCCCGTACCGCCCCGCCGCGAAGGACATGCCCCGTACCGCCCCGCCGCGAAGGACATGCCCATCCCTGGCCGCGGCATCCTCAGGACATGCCCATTTCCGGCGGCGGGGACTGGACATATTGCCACTATGTCCACCCGTCAGAGCCTCCAGAGGACATGCCCCGCCCTGGCCGCGGCATCCTCAGGACATGCCCATTTCCGGCGGCGGGGACTGGACATATTGCCACCATGTCACCCGTCAGAACCTCCGGAGGACATTTCCGCCCCTGACGGCAGCGCACCCAGGGACATGTCCGGTCGCCCCATGGCTCGAAGGACATGTCCATCCCCAGGCCGCGGTATCCTCAGGACATGCCCATTTCCGGCGGCGGGGACTGGACATATTGCCACCATGTCCACCCGTCAGAGCCTCCGGAGGACATGTCCCCTGGCGGCAGCGCACCCAGGGACATGTCCGTCCCTGGCGGCCGCTTCGGCGGAACCCAGGCGCCGCGGACCTAAGCGTCCCGGATCCTAGGCGCCGCGGAGCGAGATGTTGTTGCAGGCTTCGCAGACGTCCTCGGGGATGAGCCCGCGGCGCTGCAGGAAGCCGAAAATGGTGCAGCCGAGGCAGAACCCGGCGAACGCCTCAAGGGACGCGGCGGCGATCAGCACGGCGAGCAGCACCCACGCCGCCGGCGCGAGGCCGGCGGCCAGCAGCACCGCCGACGCCGTCGACACGGCAGCGCCGATGCCCTGGGCGAACCGCTTGGGCGGACCGGGGACAAAACGGGTCCCCCCGAGCCAGGGCGTCAGGACCTTGACCGAGAGCTGGGCCAGGGGCGAGATCCGGGGACCGAACAGCACGCGCAGCCAGAAACCGGCCGCGATGACGGCGAGCCCCCACCCGAAACCGGTCAGCAGGGTCACGGCGGACAGCGCCACCACCAGGGCCGCGGTGATGCGGGCGGCGTACTCATTCACCGGGTTCGGAAACGCGAACACCCGATGCCAGTCAATTCCGCGCGTCGCCGGTGCTGACTTCGCGGGCGCCGACGACGCCGAGTGCGCTGGCATTGACGCCGACGGCGCTGACTTGGCCGGCGCTGTGGGCACCTGTGCATCCGTGGGTTTGCTCATCCGCCAAGGCTACGAGCGGGCGCGCCGTGGGAGGAATGATTGTTGCGCCGTGTGACCGCCGGGTCAGGCAGAACCCGGACAGGCAGGACCCCGACAGGCGGGGCCGGGTCAGGCAGGTGCGGCAGCCAGATGTCCGCCGACCATCTGGAGGAATTCGCCCTCGGACAGGACCTCGATGCGTTGCCCGCGTTCGTGCAGTTCCAGGACGCGGCGCGCCTTGCCTGTCAACCGGCCGGAGCGCAGGTCCGCGGCCACAAAGCCGTCGCCCACCACCAGAACGGTAGTACGGGCTGTCACCCGGCTTTCAGGCCTGGCGCCGAGCTCTGCGGAACGGACCTTTGCTTCGGGGCGGGGAATTGCCAGTTCGCCGGTGAACACCACGGTCTGGCCGAACAGTGGGTGGTCGGGGCTGGCGGCGGCGTTGGGTGTCGGGTTGGGGCCTTCCTCCGGCCACCCGGCCACGAAGCGCCGGCCCGGGGCCGCGCCGTTTGTTCCCCCGGCGAGCGCCTCCATTGCGGCCAGGGTGGCCTTGGACAGCGGGTCGCGCCGGGGGTCGAACGCCGGCTGGTGGGACACCGTCAGGCCGAGGGACAGGTAGAGTTCCGCGATGCTTGCTGCCCCGTTGCGGGCGGCGATGTCGATCAGGATGCCGGCACAGGCCCGGGCGTCCTCGGCGGCATCGTGGTGGTTGATCAGCGGGACCCCGGCCTCTTCGGCGGCGTACGGCAGCGAATTGGACACCAGGGAGTAGCAGCGCCGGGACAGTATCACTGTGCAGACGTAGTCGTACGCGGGTCCGGCCATCCCGGAGACCTCCAGGCCGGAGCGGATCACACCGAGATCGAACCCTGCATTGTGGGCCGCCAGCACATCGCCGCCGATGAACGCGCCGATCTCCGGGAACAGCTCCCCGAACCGCGGCAGTCCCGCCACCTGGTCCGGCCGGATGCCGTGGATCCGGACGTTGTGGTGGTCGAAGGTGTCATGGTTTTCCGGTGGCCGCATGAGCCAGGAGGCTTCCTCAACGACGACGCCGCCGCGGACCTTACTCAGGCCAACAGCGCACGGTGAACCGCGGAAGCCGTTCGCGGTCTCAAAGTCGATCGCCGTAAAGTCCAAAGTCACGGCCCAACTTTACCGCCCGCGGACGGATCCTCCCGCACCGGGAACGGTCCCCGGGGCTGGGCCCCCGGGCCTGCAGCCTGCCGTCAAGTACCCTTAACAGGTGAACGTACTAGCAATGAGCGACCTCGCCGTGTCCGCCCTTGGCGGCGCCGGCCCCGTCCAGCCGCACCTGGCCTCCTTCCTGCCGGACTGGCTCAACCCCCAGGTTTTCCTGGCGAATCCGGCCTTTGCGCCGTGGGTGGTCCTGCTGGTCTGCGGCATCATCTTTGCCGAGACCGGGCTGCTGATCGGATTCTTCCTGCCTGGGGACTCCATGCTGTTCACTGCCGGGCTGCTCGTGGCCACCGGCACCATCCAGGTCAACATCTGGGTCCTGACCGCGCTCATCATCGTCGCCGCGATCATCGGCAACCAGGTGGGCTACCTGATTGGGTCCAAGGCGGGACCTGCCCTGTTCAACAGGCCCAACTCCAAGCTGTTCAAGCGTGAAAACGTGGATAGTGCGCATGCGTTCTTCGAAAAGCACGGCGGCAAGGCCCTGATCCTGGCCCGGTTCGTTCCGATCATCCGCACCTTCGTCCCGGTGATCGTGGGCGTTGCGCAGATGAGCAAACGCAAATTCTTCACCTACAACGTGATCGGCGCGGTGCTGTGGGGCGGCGGCGTCACGCTCCTGGGTTACCTGCTCGGGGACAAAGTGCCGTGGGTCAAGGACAACCTGGACATCATCTTCATCGCCATCGTGCTGGTCTCCGTGATCCCGATCGCCATCGAGGTCATACGGGGCGCCATCGCCAGGCGCCAGGCCGAGAAGTACGGCACGGACGCCGTGGACGAATTCATCGAAGAGCATGAGCCCGAAGAAGAGCGCCGGACCCCGTAGCGCACTGCCGCAGTAAACGCAGCAGATAACAAGGAAGGCGCCCCMCCGTGTGGGGCGCCTTCCTTCGTCCTGAGCCTGGCCGGGCAGGCTACTTCCCGGCCAGGGCCTCGACGATGGCCGGCAGGAGCGCCCGGAACGCATGGCCCCGGTGGCTGATGGCGTTCTTCTCCTCGGAACTGAGCTCGGCGCAGCTGCGTTCCAGCCCGTTCGGCTGCAGGACGGGGTCATAGCCGAAGCCGCCCTCCCCGCGCGGCTCCCGCAGGAGTGTCCCTTCCAGCTGCCCGTATTCCACGACTTCCCGGCTGCCGTCGGGCGAGGACCCGGGCACCGCCAGCGCTGCCGCGCAGACGAACGCGGCCCCGCGGTACCCGTCCGGCACGTCGGCCAGCTGGGCGAGCAGCAGCTGCAGGTTCGCGGCGTCGTCGCCGTGCCGGCCGGACCAGCGCGCCGAGAATATCCCGGGCGCGCCGCCGAGGACGTCCACGGCCAGTCCGGAGTCGTCGGCGATCGCCACGAGCCCCGTGGCCTCGGCCACCGCCCGGGCCTTGAGCAGCGAGTTTTCGGCGAAGGTTACGCCGGTCTCGGCGACGTCGGGGGCACCGACGGCGCCGGCGTCCACCACCTGCGTGTCGACGTCGAGCCCGGGAACCTGGCCGCGGAGCAGCTCACGGAGTTCCCGGAGCTTGCCTTTGTTGTGGGTGGCCAGGACAAGCCGCGGGCCCGGGCCGTCGGCTTCCGGCCGGTCCGCGAGGGGCGTCTCCGTCACGGGGCCTCCGCCAGGGTGTCGCGCTGGATCGCGGCGAGCTGCTCCGTGCCCAGCAGCGCGAGGTCCAGCAGCTTGTTCAGTTCGTCACGGTCGAACGGTGCGCCCTCGGCGGTGCCCTGGACTTCGACGAACTTACCGGAGCCTGTCACCACGACGTTCATGTCGGTCTCGGCGCGCACGTCTTCGACGTAGGGCAGGTCGAGCATCGGGACGCCGTCGATGATGCCCACGGACACCGCGGCGATCGTGTCGATCAGGGGCTGGGCGTTGCGGGCGATCATCTTCTTCTCGCGGGCGAACCGGATGGCGTCGGCCAGTGCCACGTAGGCGCCGGTGATCGCCGCGGTGCGCGTGCCGCCGTCGGCCTGCAGGACATCGCAGTCCAGCACGATTGTGATCTCGCCGAGGGCCTTGGTGTCGATGATGGAGCGCAGCGAGCGGCCGATCAGCCGGGAGATCTCATGGGTGCGGCCGCCGATTTTGCCCTTGACCGACTCGCGGTCGGACCGGGTGTTCGTGGCCCTGGGCAGCATGGCGTACTCGGCCGTGACCCAGCCGCGGCCCTCGCCCTTGAGCCAGCGAGGCACGCCCTCGGTCAGGGAAGCCGTGCACAGGACCCGGGTGTTGCCGAACTCGATCAGGGCCGAACCCTCGGCCTGCTTGGACCAGCCGCGCGTGATGCTGATGGGGCGAAGCTGGTCGGGGGTACGGCCGTCGGCGCGGATGACGGGGACACTGGGAGCTTGGGAAGTCATGCCTTTAGCTTATCGACTCACCCGGTCCCGACCGCGCGGGCCGCCTGCGCGCGCTAGACGGTGTAGTGCACGCCCGCGACGGCGACCGCCACGTCCTTGCCGAAGATCTCCTTGGCCTCGGCCATGACGGTGGTCGGCGACGTCCAGACGGGAATGTGCGTCAGCAGCAGCCGTCGCGCGCCGGCGGCGACGGCGGCCTCCCCCGCCCGCTTGCCCGTCAGGTGCACGTCCTTGATCCCGTCGTCGCGGCCTTCCTCGAACGCCGCCTCGCACAGGAAAAGGTCGGCGTCGCGCGCGGCGTCCTCCAGGCCCGCGCAGGAGTCCGTGTCCCCGGAGTAGCTCAGGACGCGGGTCACGGGCGTGCCGTCCTTGGCGGGCTCGGTGACCTCCACGCGGAGGGCGTAGGCCTCCTCGACCGGATGGTTCACCGCAAAGGGCGTCACCGTGAACGGGCCGACGCTGACCGGCTTGCGCTCGGACCAGTTGCTGAAATCGAATTCCTCGTGCATGCCCGGATCCAGGTCCAGCCCGTAGGCCGTGGCCATCCGGTCGGCCGTCGCGGCAGGCCCCCACACCGGAATCCTGCCCCGTCCCCAGCCGCCCGGCTTCCAGCGCACGGCAACATGGAGCCCGCACAGGTCCATGCAATGGTCCGGGTGCAGGTGGGTGAGGAAGATCGCGTCAATGTCCTCCAGGTCCGTGTAGCGCTGGATGGCGCCGAGCGCCCCGCTGCCGAGGTCGAGGACGATCTTCCAGTTCCGCTCGCCGTCGTTGGCGGTCAGCAAATAGCACGACGCCGGCGAGCCCGGCCCCGGGAAGGAGCCGGTACAGCCCACGATGGTCAGCTTCACAGCAGTGGTCCCCCGCCCGCGGATCCGCCCACGAAGTTGGAGATCCGCGGCCGGCCCGCGCCGGCCCGGGCGGCGGCGATCATCTCCGGGGTGATCCGGGCGAGGCTGCCGGTGGGGTACTGCGCCGCGACGTGGTCCACGTGGCGGACACTGAGGACCTCGGGGCCCAGGAAGCGCCGGGCGAGGTGCTCAAACTGGGCGGCGTCGCCGGTGGCGATGAAATTGTGCTCCGGCGCCGCGGCGTCCGTGCGCTCCAGGCCCCGGGAGGCCAAAGCCCGGTAGACGTCCTTGGCGGTTTCCTCAGCGCTGGAAACCAGCGTGACGTCCTCACCCATAACGAAGGAGATCACGCCGGTGAGCAGCGGGTAGTGGGTGCAGCCGAGCACCACCGTGTCCACCCCGGCGGCAATGAGCGGTGCCAGGTAGTCGCGGGCGACGGCGAGCAGTTCCGGTCCGGTGGTAATCCCGGCCTCCACGTACGGCACGAACGCCGGGCAGGCCACGGACGTGATCTCCAGGTCCGGGGCCGCGGCGAAGGTGTCCTCGTAGGCGCGTGAGCCCACCGTGGCCGAGGTCCCGATCACACCCACCCGGCCCGTCCGGGTCGCCGCGACGGCGCGCCGCACGGCCGGCTGGATCACTTCGATCACGGGGATCCCGTACCGGGCCGTGTACCGTTCGCGGGCGTCACGCAGCACGGCGGCGGACGCGGAGTTGCAGGCGATGGTCAGCAGCTTCACGCCGGAATCCACGAGCTCGTCCATGACGCCGAGGGCGTTGGCCCGGACTTCGGCGATGGGAAGGGGGCCGTAGGGGCCGTGCGCAGTGTCGCCGACATACAGGATGGATTCGTTGGGCAGCTGGTCAATGATCGAGCGGGCCACCGTGAGGCCGCCGACTCCGGAGTCGAAGACGCCGATGGGGCGCGACGCCAGCCCGGCATTTCCGGCGCTGCCCGCTGCGGTCTCCGCCGCAGCTGGCGCTGCCGGATCCGTATTTGATGCTGAAGTCATGATTATTCGAGGATAGGGCTTCACTACAGGCACGGCCATCACATTGTGTCCTGCAACTCGTGTCTGATGGGTCACACAGGTTTCCGGCGGATGGGCAAGGCGCGGAAGACCCTGCCTTCCAACCGATCTATGACGCCGTTGCTGGTCGCGTATGGGGCTCCGAGGCACTGGTCAGAGGCTTGACGGGAGAGGGGGCTTTTCACGTCCTGTCCAGAGTCGCACCTGAGCAAAAGTACCGTTTCGACCAGGACTGCCGCGTCAAGGCAATCGAGCTGGCATCGCGGCTGTTTCCTGCCGGTGAGGACTTGATTCTCTCCATCAACTTCATGTCGAACGCGGTGTACGAACCGGCCGCGTGCCTTCGTGCGACGCTGCTTGCAGCCAGGCGTTGCAGCTTTCCGACGTCGTCGATCATGTTCGAGTTCACGGAGAATGAGGAGGTTTCCGACACCGCCCACCTCACGAACATCATCACCGAATACCGCAAGCATGGTTTCACCACCGCCATCGACGACTTTGGTGCCGGTCATGCAGGGCTGGGGCTGCTGGCCGATTTCCAGCCGGACCTGGTCAAGATCGACATGAAGCTCATCCGGGGAATCGACACCAGCCCGGCCTTCCAGGCTGTCGTTGCTGGCATCGTCTGCATCGCCAAGGAGCTCGACATCACGGTGCTCGCAGAGGGCACCGAGACGGAGGCGGAGTTCCGGATTCTGAAGGAGGCCGGCATCCGCTTGTTTCAGGGATATTGGTTCGCAAAGCCGGCCTTCGAGGAGCTTCCTCAGATACAGTCCGTGCCTGTTTCTGACGCCACCGCTGTCGCTTAGCGGCCCTACCTATCGAGCGAGTGCGCCATGGCCTGGACCAGCGACTCCTGCAGCCAGGTGGTGAAGTTGTACACCAGGGCCAGGTAGCTTTCGACGTCCTCGGCCTGGGCCCAGTCCTGCATGAGGTGGATGTTGTCGGCGTCGGCGTCGTCACGGATGTCGAGGCGTTCGGCCAGCACCAGCCGGACATCGTTGAGCGCGGTGGCCCAGTGCCGGGCGTCGTCCGGGGTCAGGACGAGGTTGTCCCGGTCCAGGCTCAGTGCGGCCGCCTTCAGCGCGCCGATCTTGCTTTCGCGCAGCGACCGCTCGGTGTAACGGCGGAACTCCAGGGAGGCGGCGTCGTCGTTCTTCATCACGTTCGGCAACAGCCGCCGCATGGCGCGGTCAGAGGGTTCGCGGGCTTCGGTGTCAAGGCCCACCAGGGCCGCCAGCGGGTCCTCGTTGGCGCGCTGCTCCGGCTCCAGCATGGAGATGACGTCATCGAAAAGGCTGCGCAGCAGCTCCCGCTCGGCCGGCTCCAGATGGCCCTTGATGCCCTTGAGCCCGTACTTGAATGCCTTAGCCACGTTTTCCCTTGCCTTTGCCGGAACCGCCCGCGGTGCCGCCGGTGGCCTTTTCCACCGTCGCCCAGAGGCCGTAGCCATGCATCGCGACGGCGTGCTGCTCCACCTGTTCCTTGCTGCCGTGCGCCACGATCGAGCGGCCCTTCTTGTGGACCTCCATCATCAGCTTGTTCGCTTTCGCCTCCGAGTAGCCGAAATAGCTGCGGAACACATAGCTCACATAGCTCATCAGGTTCACGGGATCGTTCCAGATCACGAGGTTCCAGGGGACGTCCGGGGCGGTCAGGACGTCGCCGGACGTCACTGTTCCGGTCTGGGTACTCTCCCGTGTGTCGGGGCCGAGCGCAACGCTGAGGGTCATCTGTCCATTCTATGGGGATGCACACTAGAGTGAATTTGTGAGTACCTCCGCTGGCTGGGACCGTCCCCGCACGTCCCTGTACACAGACCACTACGAGCTGACCATGCTGCAGGGTGCCCTGCAGTCCGGCGCGGCGCACCGCAAATCGGTCTTCGAGGCCTTCGCCCGGCGGCTCCCGGACGGGCGCCGCTACGGCATCGTGGCAGGCACCGGCCGCCTCCTGGAAGGGATCGCGAACTTCCGCTTCGGCGAGCCGGAACTGGACTACCTGCGCCGGACCAAGGTGGTCAACGACCAGACACTGGAGTACCTGGCCGGCTATAGCTTTTCCGGCGACATCTGGGGCTATCCGGAGGGTGAGGCTTACTTCCCGAACTCCCCCGTGCTGATCGTTGAGTCCACGTTCGCCGAGGCCTGCATCCTGGAGACCTACCTGCTCTCCGTGCTCAACCACGACTGCGCCATTGCCTCCGCCGCCTCCCGGATGATCTCCGCGGCCGGGACCCGCCCGTGCATCGAAATGGGATCGCGCCGGACGCACGAGGAATCTGCGGCCGCCGCTGCCCGGGCCGCGGTCATTGCCGGGTTCGACAGCACCTCGAACCTGGAGGCCGGATTGCGCTACGGGCTGAAGACGGTGGGCACGGCCGCCCATTCCTTCACGCTCCTCCATGACACCGAGCGGGAGGCCTTCGAGGCCCAGATTGCCGCCTTTGGGCCGGACACCTCCCTGCTGGTGGATACGTACGACGTCGAAACGGCCGTCCGCACCGCCGTCGATCTCGCCGGGGACAAGCTGGGCGCTGTCCGGCTGGACTCGGGCGACCTCGTGGCCCAGGCCCAGTGGGTGCGCCGGCTGCTCGACGAGCTCGGCAACGACCACACCAAGATCGTGGTGACCTCAGACCTCGACGAATTCGCCATCGCGGCGCTGGCGTCCGCGCCGGTGGACTCCTACGGCGTGGGCACCTCGCTCGTGACCGGGTCCGGGGCCCCGACGGCGAGCATGGTCTACAAGCTCGTCAGCCGTACCGACGACGCCGGCGATTTCATCTCCGTCGCCAAGGCCGCCAAGAACAAGGCCAGCAAGGGCGGCCGGAAGTACGCGCTGCGCAAGCTCAATGAGCGCGGGACCGCCACGGCCGAAATCGTCGGCGTCGGCCATCACCCGGAGGACGACGGCAACGACCGTCCGCTGCTGCAGCAGTTCGTCAAGAACGGCGAGCTCCTCCCCGGGTGGACGGGCCCGGAGGGGGTCCAGCGCGCGCGCCGGCGCCACGCGGAAACCATGCGGGAGCTTCCCGCGGTGGTCAACCGGCTCCAGCGCGGCGAGGCGGCCATCCCCACCATCTACGAGGAGGACTGAATGTCCCGCGCCTTGATCATCGTTGACGTCCAAAACGATTTCTGTGAGGGAGGTGCCCTGGCTGTCCCAGGCGGGGCAAGCCTGGCCGGGGAAATCAGCGAGTACGTTGATGCCCACCACGGCCAGTTCGACCACGTCGTGGCCACCCAGGACTGGCACATCGATCCGGGTGAGCACTTCTCGGAGAAACCCGATCTCGTGGACAGCTGGCCGCGGCACTGCGTGGCGGGCACCCGCGGGGCCGAACTGCATCCCGATCTTGATCCCGAACACATCCAGGCGTACTTCCGCAAGGGCCAGTTCGCCGCGGCGTACTCCGGCTTCGAAGGGCTGCTGGCCCCCGAGGACGACGTCCCCACCGGTGACCGCCAGCCCGGCGCCATGCCCGTTACCGGCGCCGGAGGCCCCGGAGGCCCCGGAGGCCCCGGAGACTCCGACGACTCCGACAACACAGTGAGTCCCTTCGCGGGCAGTGATTTCGCCGCTGGCGAGGACGCGATCGGGCTGGACGACTGGCTGCAGAGCCACGACGTCGAGGACATCGTGGTGGTGGGCATCGCCACGGACTACTGCGTCAAAGCGACCGCCCTGGATGCCGTCCAGGCCGGCTACTCCGTCACGGTGCTGCGCGGCCTGACGGTCGGCATTGCCGAAGACCTGGACGATGCCGTGGCCGAGATGGAGCTCGGCGGCGTCGATGTCCTCTGAGCCAGTAGACTCGAAATCCTTGCCCCCATCGCCAGTCTTGCCATATCGACAGACCCGTAGAACCCCGGAGTACACCATGAAGAAGACCCTGACCGTCCTGATTGCCGCCGGAGCGCTGCTCGGCGCGGCCGGCTGCTCTGCCACGCCGCAGCTGACCAACGAGGAAACCTGCGCCCGGGTCAAGACCGTGGTCTCCGCCCAGTCGGCCACATCAGACAAGACCGGCATGACCCGGGTCGCCAACCAGCTGCGGCCCATCAAGGCGGCGGCATCCGAGGACCTGCGGGCCCCGCTGCAGACCATCATCGAATACTTCGACGAGTCAGCCAAGCCCTCCCCGGACACCGCCAAGCTCGAGGACATGAAGGCCGACTACACCGCGGCAGGCCAGACCTACGGCCAGGTCTGCGGCGCCGGCCAGTAGCCGAAGCAAAGTTCAAAGCAGAGTAAACAGCAGAGGGACCAGTTCACAGTGAACTGGTCCCTCTGCTGTTGCCCGGCGCCTATTGGCCTGAGCCCATAACCCTGTGCCCTTAACCCCGTGCCATAACCGCCTGCGCGGGGCTACTTCCGGCCGATGAACCAGTCCTGGAGCTTGCGCAGGCGGGTCTGCAGCTGTTCCTCGTTGGCCTGGGCGACGGCCGGGCCGCCGCAGACGGTCCGGAGCTTGGTATGGATGACGCCGTGCGGGGTCCCGGTGCGGGCAGACCAGGCCGCGACGTTTTTGGCCAGCTCGGTGCGCAGGTCCATAAGCATCCGGTGGTCCGGCACGGCCGGGGCCGCAGCCGCGGCTGCCTCAGTCTGCGGGGAGCGCCTGTTCTTCCGGTTCAGCTGCTCGTGCTGGCGCTGGCGCAACAGCGTGCCGACCTGTTCAGCGTCCAGCAGTCCCGGGATCCCGAGGAAGTCGAGCTCGTCCTCCGAGCCCACCTCGCCGCCGGTGCCGAATTCGCCGCCGTCGAAGAGCACCCGGTCAAAGGACGCCTGGGAGTCGAGGGCCTCGAACTTGCCCTTCATCAGGGAATCGGAGGCCTTCTCCTCGCGGTTCGCCTCGTCCATGAGCGAATCCTCGGGATTGAAGAGGCCGTCGCTGTCTTCCTTCTCCGGGCGGTCCAGGGCGTGGTCGCGCTCGGCCTCCATCGAGTTGGCCAGGGCCATCAGCTGCGGCACGGAGGGCAGGAAGACCGACGCCGTCTCGCCGCGCTTGCGGGCACGCACGAAGCGCCCCACGGCCTGGGCGAAGAACAGCGGGGTGGAGGTCGAGGTGGCGTAGACGCCGACGGACAGCCGCGGAACGTCGACGCCTTCGGAGACCATCCGGACGGCCACCATCCAGCGCTTCTCGCTGGCGGTGAATTCCTCGATCTTGCTGGAGGCCTTCGCGTCGTCGGAGAGGATGACGGTGGGCGATTCGCCGGTGATCTTCTTCAGCTGGCCGGCATACGCGCGGGCGTCCTCGTGGTCCGTGGCAATGACCAGGCCGCCGGCATCCGGGACGCTGCGCCGGACCTCGCTGAGACGCTTGTCCGCGCCGGCCAGGACGGCGGGGATCCATTCGCCGGCCGGGTTCAGCGCGGTGCGCCAGGCCTGGGATGTGATGTCCTTCGTGACGGCCGACTCCCCGAGCGAGGCGGCCATCTCGTCCCCCGCGCTGGTGCGCCAGCGCATTTGGCCGGAGTAGGCCATGAACATCACCGGGCGGACCACGTGGTCGCGCAGGGCCTTGCCGTAGCCGTAGGTGTAGTCGGCCTTGGACCGCCGGATCCCGTCCCGGTCCTCGGCGTACTCCACGAACGGGATGGGCGAGGTGTCCGAGCGGAACGGGGTGCCCGTCAGGGAGAGCCGCCGGGCCGCCGGGTCGAACGCCTCACGGAGGCCGTCACCCCAGGACAGGGCCTCGCCGCCGTGGTGGATTTCGTCCAGGATCACCAGCGTGCGGGCGGCTTCGGTCTTGGCCCGGTGCAGCATGGGCTTGCTGGCCACCTGGGCGTAGGTCACGGCGACGCCGATGAATCCGCGGCCGTGCTGGCCGTCGGCATTCTTGAAGTTCGGGTCGATCGCGATGCCCACCCGGGCCGCGGCGTCGGCCCACTGGCGCTTGAGGTGGTCGGTGGGTGCCACGATGGTCACGCGGTTGACCACTCCGGAATCGATGAGCATGGACGCCACGCGCAGGGCGAAGGTGGTCTTACCCGCGCCGGGGGTTGCGACCGCAAGGAAATCCTTGGGATGGGTGCTGAAGTAGCTGTCCAGCGCCTCCTGCTGCCAGGCGCGCAGCTTGGGGGCGGTGCCCCAGGCGGCCCGCTCGGGATAGGCGGGGGGAAGCGTGGGTCCGCCGAAAAGTGTCTCCGTCATTAAGGCGCCCTCCATCCGCGCATGGCTGCAGCCGACGGAGAAACCCAATTAAGCACAAAAACACCAATCTTTTTGGATGGACCGTAAGGCAGTACCCGGACAGCATGGACCGGCAATCAGGAAAGCAGAAAATCAGGGGCGCGACGGCGCGCCGCCATAGGGAAGCGCCGTCAGACGACGGCTAACGGAACCTGTTGGTTCCGTTGATTGCCCTTACTTGTCGCCGGAGCCCTTGCCGCCGTCGTTTCCGGGGCGCAGGCCCTCGTAGACTTCCTTGCATTCGGGGCAGACGGGGAACTTCTGCGGATCCCGGCCCGGAGTCCAGACCTTGCCGCAGAGCGCGATCACCGGTTCACCGGTCAGCGCGGATTCCATGATCTTTTCCTTGCGCACGTAGTGCGAGAAGCGCTCCCGGTCACCGGGCTCAACTTCCTGGCGCAGTTCCTCGCGCTCGATCGTGGCCGTTGACGTCCCGGCTCCGGAGAGCTCGCGCATCGGATCGTTTTCGAGAGGATCGGTCATGCTAGTCATGACACCCATCTTAGCCGTTGGAAGGGCGCTGCCGGACCTGCGGGGTGCCGGCGGCGGGGCCTAGAGGCCCTGCCAGGCGGGTTTGTGGTCGTAGCTGTGGCGGTAGTAATCCGCCAGCCGCAGCGACGACGCCGCCGCCTCGTCCAGGAGGATGGTGGCGTGCGGGTGCAACTGCAGGACGGAGGCCGCACAGATGGCGGCGACGGGGCCCTCCGCGAGGTCCCGGACGGCCTGGGCTTTTTGCGCACCGGTGGCGATCAGGATCACGTGGCGGGCATCCAGGATGGTGCCCAGGCCTTGGGTCAGGACGTGGTGCGGCACGTCGGCCAGGCTGCCGAAAAACCGTGCGTTGTCCCGGCGTGTCTGCTCGATCAGGGTCTTGATCCGCGTCCGGGACGCCAGCGACGATCCCGGTTCGTTGAACCCGATGTGGCCGTCCGTTCCGACGCCGAGGAGCTGAAGGTCCACGCCCCCGGCATCGCGGATGGCATCTTCGTAGGCCCGGCAGGCTGCGGGGATGTCCGCCGCCGCGCCGTCGGGCACGTGGACGTTGGCCGGACTGATGTTCACCCGTGCGGTGAATTCGCGGGCGATCACCTCGCGGTAGGACTCCGGGTGGCCGGCCGGCAGCCCCACGTACTCGTCCAGGGCGAAGGCGCGGACCCGGCTGAAATCCAGGCCGGCGCGCTCGTGCCGCGCCGCCAGTTCGACATACACCGGCAGGGGCGTGGAACCGGTCGCCAGGCCCAGGACGGCGTCGGGCTTGCGGCGGAGAAGGGCCTCCACCGCATCCGCGGCAAGCGACGCGATCTGTTTGCTGCCGGGAAGGATGACAACTTCCATGATCCTGCCTTACTGGCCTACCTGGTTTCCGAGTCTGCGCACTCCCAGCATGCACCCGTCAGCGGTTGACAGCCAGTTGTGCCAGCAGCTCCGGCGCCCGCCGGTCCAGCCACGCTCCGCCGGTCCGGACACCGACGGCGAAGAGTGTGAGACCAAGCACGGGTCCGAGGGCCAGCGCGATCCAGCCCGGCACGGAGCTCCCAGTGATGAACTGCGCGGCCACGAGCGCCGCCTCGGGAGCCACGAGGACCAGAAGCACGGCCATGCCGCCGAACTGCACGGCGAGGGTCTGGGCCACGTTGCCCGGCGGCTTCTTGAACGGGCTGTCCCCCGGAAGCGGGACGCTCACGGTGTAGCGCGCCGAGATCACCGAGGCCAGGCCCAGGCCGGTGAAGAGGACGCCGAGGCAGAGGCCCAGGACCGCGGGCAGCTTGTCCCAGTCGCCGGTGAAGAAGAACGGCCCGACGCTGAACAGGACCGCCACCGGCAGCGCAAAGCTCAGGCATGCCAGCGCACGGCCGAGCCTGTCGTCGGCGCCGCGCACCCCCGTTGCCACGTGCAGGGCGAAGGCGGTGCTGTCATAGGAGACGTCCGTGGAGATCGACCACGCCAGGAGGAAGGCCGTCAGCGGCCCGACGAACTGGAACGGGCCGTAGAACCCGCTCTGGCTGCCCTGGAAGAGGAACAGCACCGGCAGGAGCGGAACGACCACGAGCGCGCCGGCGTAGCGGGGATCGCGCAGCCAGTAGTACAGGGACCTCGCGGCGACGGCGGCGGCCGGTGTCGCCGGGAGCAACCCGAACAGGCCCGTGCCGCCAGTCCGCCGCTTGGATGTCCCGGCGTAGGGCGGGGTCACCAGGGCGCGCTGCAGCAGGACCTTCCACGCCAGGGCCAGCCCCGCCAGGGTGGCCGCGGCGATGAGGAATTTCACGGTCGCGGCCGCGTAGCTGCCGGCAGCCAGCTCGCCGCCGAGCGAGAACGCCGCCCCGGCCGGCGTCCAGGACAGGGCCCTGGCCAGGCCGGTCAGGAAATCGCCGGAACCGGCGATTCCCCTCGCGATGCCCGCCACGATGGGCCCCGTGAGCACGAGCGGGATGAGGAAGGCGACTGAGCTGATGTCCTTGAAGCGCCGGGAGCTTGCCAGTCCGGCCGTGGCCGTGGTCACGACCTTGGAGAGAACAATGCAGCTCAGCACGCCCAGCACGGCACCGAGGAGGGCGCCGGCTGCGGCCGGCAGGCTGCGGGACCAGGTGCCCACCGTGGCGAGCGCAACGAGTGAGGTGGCGAGACCTGGTATGCCGATCAGGCCGCCGAGCGCCAGCCCGGCCAGCAGCTGCGGCATGGGCACGGCAAAGGTGGTGAACCGGGCAGGGTCCAGCGTCATGTCCGCGGCGGAGACAGCGACGGGAATGACGGCCCAGCCCAGCAGCGCCGTGGCGCCGCCCAGGACCACCACGGTCTGGGCGAGTTCAATCTCCACCCCGCGCAGGACGAACAGCCCGGCCACGCAAACAGCCACGATTCCCAGGGCATACAGGGCGCCGATCCCGAGGCCCACCAGCTGCCACGGGCTGCGCCGGACGCTGTTGCGCAGCAGGGTCAGCTTGAGCCTCAGAAGGTGCGCAACCATTCCAGCCCTTCCGTGTGGTTCCGGCCGCCCACGAGCTGCACGAAGCGGTCCTCAAGGGTGGCGCCGGCGCGGACTTCCTCCACAGTCCCGGCGGCGAGGACCCGGCCGCCCGCGACGACTGCGACGTGGTCGCACATGCGCTGGACCAGGTCCATGACGTGGCTGGAGACGATGACCGTTCCGCCCGAGAAAACGTAGCGGTCCAGGATGTCGCGGATGTTCGCCGCGGAGATCGGGTCCACCGATTCGAACGGCTCGTCGAGGACCAGCAGCCGCGGGGCGTGGATCAGCGCCGAGGCCAGCGCGATCTTCTTGGTCATGCCGGCGGAATAGTCCACCACCAGCGTGCCGGCGTCATTGGCCAGGTCCAGGGCAGCGAGCAGTTCCGCCACCCGCAACGCCACCATTTCCCGGTCCATCCCGCGCAGCAGGCCGGCATAGGTGACCAGCTGCTCGCCGCTGAGGCGGTCGAACAGCCGGACGCCGTCGGGCAGGATCCCCATCAGCTTCTTGGCCTCCAGCGGATGCTGCCAGACGTCGACGCCGTGGACCAGCGCGGTGCCGAAGTCCGGGCGCAGCAGGCCGGTCGCCATGGACAAGGTGGTGGTCTTGCCGGCGCCGTTGGGCCCGACCACTCCGTAGAAGGAGCCGGCCGGAACGTCCAGGCTGATGCCATCGACGGCGATTTTGTCGCCGAAGCGCTTGGCGAGGCCAAGCAGGGACAGGGCAGGAACCGGCGGCGACGACGGACCGGCCGGGGCTGGCTGTCCCTGCTGGCCAGGGGGTTGGAATGTCATGACGCCAGACTAACCGCCGGACGGCGCGAAAAGGATAGTCCGCAAGGCGTACGTTTTCACTCGCGGGAACCGGCACAGCTGTTTCTGGAATGAATGCGGTTCTGGAATGGATGCCGGTTCTAGAACGAATGCCGGGGCAGGGCGCGCTCGTACTGCGGCGGCCACGCGAGGTCATGGCCGAGCTCAAACGCGGCCCGCAGCCACCAGTGCGGATCCCGCAGGGCGGCACGGGCGATGAACACGCCGTCCGCCTGGCCGGTGGCCACCGCGTGCTCGGCCTGCCCGGCGGACGTCAGGAGTCCCACCGTGCCGGTCCTGACCCCGGTTTCGCGCCGGATCCGGGCGGAGAACCCGGTCTGGTAGCCGGGGCCCACGGGAATCTGCTGGTGCGCCACGGCCCCGCCGCTGGAAACGTCCACCAGGTCCACCCCGCGCTCGGCGGCGGCAGCGGCCATCCGGACCGAGGCGTCGGCCTCGATCCCGCCCGGCGCCCAGTCCGAGGCCGAGATCCGCAGCAGCAGGGGCATGGAGTCCGGGATGACCGCGCGGACCGCGTCCACCACGGCAAGCGTCAATCGGTTCCGGCCCGCCTCGTCCCCGCCCCAGCGGTCCGTGCGGTCGTTGACCAGCGGGCTCTGGAACTGGTGCAGCAGGTAGCCGTGCGCGCCATGGATTTCGATCGTGTCGAACCCTGCGTCGACGGCCCGCACGGCGGACGCGGCGAAATCGGCGATCACGCCGTCGATCTGCGCTTCCGTCATGGCCGACGGCGGCGCGTAGCCGTCGAATGCGCCGGTGCCAGGACCCACGGTGTCCCAGCCGCCCTCGGACGCCGGCACGCTGCCCAACTTGCCCGAGAACGGCCAGTAGGAGGACGCTTTTCGGCCTGCGTGCGCCAGCTGGGTGCCGATCTTGGTCTCCGCGGTGCCGTGGCGGTGCACGAAGGCGGTGATGCGTTCCCAGGCTGCGGCCTGGTCGTCGTTGTAGAGGCCGGCGTCGCGGGGGCTGATCCTGCCCGCGGCGTTCACGGCGTTGGCCTCGGTGAGGACCAGGGCCGCTCCCCCGGTGGCAAAGGAGCCCAGATGCATCAGGTGCCAGTCTGTGGGCACGCCCTCCCCCGTTTCCGGGTCGCAGCTGTACTGGCACATCGGGGACACCCAGCCACGGTGCTGCAGCCGCAGGGACCTCAGATCCAGCGGCGCGAAAAGTGCCGATCCCACTAGAACAGCACCCGGGCCAGCCCCTGGCGGGCCTTGGCGACGCGGTCGTCGCCGGTGCCGACGACGTCGAAGAGTTCAAGCAGCCTCACCCGGGCGGTCTCCCGTTCCGGGCCGAAGTTGCGGCCAATGAACGTCACGATCCGGCCAAGGCCGTCCTCGATGTGGCCGCCGGCGATATCCAGGTCCGCAACCCCGAGCTGGGCCTCGAGGTTGTCCGGCTCGTCGGCCGCGMGCCGGCGCAGGGCATCTGCCTCGGGCCCGGAGAGGGCCTGCAGGCGATCCATCAGTTCCACCTGTGCCAGGCCGGCCTTGGCCTCCGCGTCGGCGGGCATCTCGTTCAGGGCCTGCCGGTAGGCGGCGGCCGCGGCCGCGTAGTCGCCGGCCTCGATCGCATCGAACGCCGCCTGGTGCAGCGGCGGCAGTGGCGGCGCCTCCGGTTCCGCGCCACCCGGGCCGCCGGCGCCGATCCGCCCGGTCACGCCGTTGGCGGCCGCGACCTTGAGAAGTTCATCGAACAGGCTGCGTACCTGCTGTTCGTCCGCGCCGCCCTGGAAGAGCGGCACGGGCTGGCCCTTGACCACCGCGACGGCGGTCGGCACGGCCTGCACCTGGAACGCCTGGGCAAGTTCCGGGAACACGTCGATGTCCGCGGCCCCGAGGACCAGCCGGCCGTCGTAGCTCTCGACGATGCCTTCAAGGACGTCCACCAGCTGGCCGGAGCCTGGCGAATACGAGGCCCAGAGCGCGATCACCACCGGCACCTGGGCCGAGAGGTCCACGAGCTCCTGGAAGTTGCCCTCGGTCACATCCACGCGCAACGGCCGGCCTGCGTGGTCGGCCGGGCCGGATGCCGGGGCCACCGGGGCACCGGCAGAACCGGCGGAGGCCGCCGGGCCGGGGGCTGCGGCGCCGGGACGGGCAGGTTCCGGAGAACTCGGCGCCGGCCGCTGTTTTAGGGCGGAGAGATCGACGGCGCCGCGCAGGTTCAGCGGGCTGGCGGCAACTGGCGGGACCGGGCGGGAAGCTGGCGTAGTCATAGCTCCACTCTAGCCATTGAAGTCCCGCCCGGCGCCACCATGCCCGCCGGCGAAGGCTACTTGAAGGACGCCCCGACCAGGCCGCGGGTGGCGGCCACGAGCTTCATCGGATCCTTGGAACCGGCCGGCGGAACATAGACAGCCACGGACTCTGCGAAGTCCAGCACCATGCCGGTGCTGGTCTCCTTGCCGCCGGCCAGGGCGGCCGCGTCGTCGCCGATGGTGAGCTTGTCCCCGTCGGCCTTCGGAGTGCCGTCGAACGAGAAGTTCAGCCGTCCCAGGACCAAGGCCCCGCCGTCAGCGGTTCGGAACACGACAGTGTTGTCCGCGGCCGCCTTGTGCGTGAAGGCGAAGGTGCCGTTGACGCCTGATTTGACGACGTCGGCCTGGTAGGCGAGGGTGTCCGCGATGTAAGGGGAGGACTGGCCTTCGACGAGCTTGTCCTTGAAGGTGGAGTCGGCCTTGGTCAGGCGGTCACCGAGCCCGGCGAGGGCTTCGTCGCCGCTGTACGAGAGCCCGGTCTTGTCCGCGGGCGCCAGCGTCTCCGTACCGGCCCGGCCGATTCCCGGGAATGTGGCACCCGGCTGCAGCGGGGTGCTGCTGACCAGCTTGTAGTTATCCCGCGGGGACTCCTGGGTCAGGGTCAGCAGCTGCGGGACAACGTTGCCCTCACCCTGCGTCACGGCCATGACCGAGCGCGGCCAGCTGCGCTTGTTGGTGACCACCGTGGTCAGCAGCTTGGTGGAGCGGACAGGCATGCGGGCCTCGTAGGAACCGACCTGCGAGCGGATCTTGTAGTTCTGTGTGCGCACCTGGAGTTCGGACTTGGCCACCCGCGGCGCCAGCTTGGCGGCGTCCTTGGCAGCGTCTCCTGCATCGACGGCACCGGCAACCTGTTCCAGGACGCGGCGGAACTGCGCGTCCAGCAGCACCGGCGCATCGCCGGTCTGGCCCTCGCTGCCCGGGGTCGCGGCGTCGGAGGCCGGGGCACCGGAGGCGGGAGCACTGGAGGCCGGGGCACTGGGCGACGGCGCGGGCGTCTGGCTGGCCTGGGCGGCCACTGACGTTCCGGCGACGGCAGCGGCGGTCAGCACCGCCACCACGATGCCGGAACGGCGCACCGTGCCGGAGCCCTTCTTCTGGCCGGCCGCTGCTTTCTCCGGGCCTGTTTTCTCCGGCGTGGCCGGCTGCGGCGCAGTCTCGGGTGCGGGGGTGCCGGGTGCGGCAGGATCCTGGGTGCTTGCCGTCGAGCCGTTGTCCCCGCGGCGTGCCGCGGCCTTGGCCTGCGCGCGGCGGGCGAACGTGCCGCCGCCGGTGCCGCCGCCGTCGCGGTTGCCTGACTTCGGCTTGAGGACCAGCAGCGCCCCGCCGGCGATGATCAGCAGGCCGCCGAGCACCATGAACGGAATGGCCCACGGCGTGGAGGTGTCGTTCGGGAAAGTCATCGTGATGGAGCCCGGGGCGGGCTTGGTGCCGTCCGCGGCGAGGAGCAGCGACCAGTCGCCGTCGGCCGGCGCGTTCCACGAGTAGTCCATTTCGCCGGTGGCGTTCTCGGTAGTGACCCAAAGATCCGATCCGGCGGGCGACGGCGCGGTAGCTTCGCCGTCGGTATGCGTCAGCTGCAGCGCCTTGCCGTCCTCGGAGACGCCGGCGACGGTGTTGTGGGCCGTCTTGCCCACCCAGGCGTCGACGTCGTCCGGCCGGCCCGCGGCCAGCAGGAAGGCCCCTTCACCCTTGACCGTAATCTTCACGGTCCCGGGGTGCAGAGTCTTCAGCTTCTCGTCGAAGACGGTCAGCGGCGCGGCGGTGCCGGTCGGAGCGGTGGCCGTAATCGTCTCCGGGGGAGCCCAGAACGTCTTCTGGCCAATCCCGGCCAGGAGTGTCAGGAGGCCAAGCAGCACCAGGGCGACTGCAGTCTTGAAACGCAAAATACTACCTATCATCAGCGGACAGTTAGCTTCAATAGTAACCATTTTGTTACCCGCGAGTCAGATCGGGGACCCGGACGGCCCCCAGCGGCTGTGGCCGCGGGGGCATTTTTCCCCTCTGGTGACAAGCCTGCTGATAGTGTTTGCGGTGATCATCACACCAGTGCCGCGAGTGTGGCGCAGCAAGGAATTAAGGGCATTTAACGCAGTGACTGAACATACGGATTCGTCCTCCGCCGGACCAGAAGAAGCGCAGGAGTCCGACGGCCAGGAACCCGGCCCCGAACAACCCGTTTCCAGTCCCCGGCCCACAACCTCCCGCCCCCGGATTGCCGCGGCAAATGTCCTGCTGTCCGCGGCCCGGCGCCTGCGCCAGCCCCTGCCCGGAGCCCAGCCGAGAATCCGCTTCGAGATGCCCCCGGAGCATGAGGCCGGGGACGAGGAGACGTCCGCGGCCGATGCCCGCTTCGGCAGTCCCGGTCCGCGCATGTCGGCCCAGCACCCCCTGTATATGGGCTTCATGGGCACGGTCGGCGTCGGCTTCGCCCTCCTGGTCTACTGGATCGGGTCAAATACGACGCAGCTGCTCTTGTGGATCATCACGGCGCTCTTCATCACCCTCGGCCTGGACCCGGTGGTTCGCTGGCTCGAACGCCGGAATGTCCCCCGGGCCGCCGGCATCCTCCTGTCCGTATCGACCCTGGCACTCGGAGTCGCCGCATTTTTTGCCGCCCTGATCCCCACGATCGTGCAGCAGGTGACGCAAATCGTGCAGCAGGCGCCCAAGTGGGTCCAGGAGTTTATTGACTCGGAATTCTTCCGGAGCGTCGACAGCCAGTTCGGCATCCGGGACCGGATCAGCCAGGAGCTGGAGAAGTTCGTGAACAACCCGGACGCCATGGGCGGCATCTTCGGCGGTGTTGTGGGCTTCGGCTCCACCGTGGCAAACGGACTGTTCGGCGCACTGATCGTGCTGGTCCTGAGCCTGTACTTCCTCGGTGCCCTGCCCGCCATGAAGAAGTGGGGCTACCGGCTCGCGCCGCGCTCGCGCCGGGCCCGGGTTGAAGCCCTGTCCGAGGAAATCACCGGTTCGGTGGGCAACTACGTGATCGGCCAGGCCGCCGTCGCAGTGCTGAACGCCACGTTCGCGTTCATTGTGATGTCGATCATCGGCGTACCGTTCGCCACGCTGCTGGCGTTCGTGGTGGCCCTGCTGGCGTTCATCCCGCTGGTGGGCGGCATGATTGCCGGGTTCCTGGTGACAATCGTGGCACTGACCGCCGGCTGGCAGACCGCGCTCGTCTTCGCCATCTGCTATTTCGCCTACCTCCAGTTCGAGGCTTACTTCATCTCACCGCGCATCATGCAGAAAGCCGTGGCGGTGCCGGGCGCCGTCGCCGTCATCTCGGTCATCGCCGGCGGCAGCCTGCTGGGCGTCCTCGGAGCCCTGATCGCCATTCCCACCGCGGCGGCCATCATGCTGCTGGTCAAAGAAATCCTCATCGCGCGCCAGGACAGCCGCTGACAGTTCCGCCTGGCGGATTTTCGCACTGAAACAGGACGGCCGCACCGTGGTCCACGGTGCGGCTGTCCTGTTTCGGTGCGGTTTTTTTCCTTTGCGCCGTTGGCGGCTCAGGCGTGTGCCGTGGCGACCGGCCCGTCCCATTCCTGCGGAAGCACAGTTCCGGCGCTGCCAGATCCGGCACTGCCGGGGATGACCTCCTCCACGATTTCGTTGAGAACCCGCCCGGCGTACTTCTCCCCCACCCACAGGTGCTTGGCGCCGTCGACCCCCAGCACCTGCGCCTGCGGCACCAGCGCGAATCTCGCGGCCGCAGCCGCCGGCTGCAGGTAGTCGTCGTGCTCGGGGACCAGGACCTTCAACGGCTTGCCGGCCTCGGCCCATTCCTTCAGGTGCACGTCCGTGGCCCGGTGCAGCGGGGGCGAGAGCAGCACAGCCCCCTCGATTTCCGAGGCGACGGGCTCGGTAGCGCCGTACATCAGGGCCAGCTCGGTGCCGAAGGACCAGCCGACCAGCCACCGGTTTGGCAGGCCGCGGTCCACGGCGAACTGCACCGCGGCCTCGACGTCGAGACGCTCGCCGACGCCTTCCTCGAAGGCTCCCCCGCTGGTTCCCCGCGGCGATGAGGTGCCGCGTGTGTTAAAGCGCAGGACGGCGATTCCCGCGAGGGCTGGCAGCCGGTAGGAGGCCTTGCGGTAGACGTGCGAATCCATGAAGCCGCCGTGCGTCGGCAGCGGGTGCAGCGTGATGAGTGTTGCCTTGATTCCGCCGGTTTCCGGGACGGCGAGCTCGCCCACCAGCCGGTGCCCGTCCGACGTGCGGAGTTCGACGTTCTCGCGGCGGGCCGGCAGGACCGTGGAGGCGCGGATGGCAGTGGGAGCAGAGGGCTGGGTGAAGACGTAGGACGCGGGATCAAAGCTCATGCTGACCAGCTTAGCGATACCGGTAGCTCCGCGAAGTCCAGCAGTTGCTGTGCCAGTGGCGCCGCTCGGCGAGACCCGCGGCGGCGCCAAAGAGATGGTCCTCGGACCAGACCACCAGGTGGGCGATTCCCGGCAGCACGGCGGTGGAGCAGCCCGGGCAGATGTAGGTCTTCTCGGCGCGGCCCGCGGTGATGGGGCGGACCATCCATTCGCCGTCCGGTGCGCTCTCCCGGCGGGCGAAACCCGAGCGGGCGCGCTCCAGGTCAAGTTCCGGTGCCGGTCCGTGCTTGGCTCCGGCGGCTTTGCTCTTTCCGGGCGCTGTGCCCTTGCCGGAGCCTGTCTTCGCAGAACCGGCGCGGCGGGGTCGGTTGGAACGGGGCATGCCTCCATTCTGCCCCAGTCCGGCTGCCGCCCGTTGCCGGGCCGCCAAGCCGCCGCCCGCGCAGGCGGTAGAGTTGACCGGGTGCGTTTAGTCATAGCCCGCTGCTCCGTTGATTACGTCGGCCGCCTCAAAGCCCACCTGCCGCTGGCCACCAGGCTGCTGCTGGTCAAGGCCGACGGTTCGGTCCTGGTCCATTCCGACGGCGGGTCCTACAAGCCGCTGAACTGGATGAGCCCTCCTGCGTCCCTGCGGGTCTCCACACCCGATGAGGTCGACGTCGAGGTCGGCGTCGTCGAACAGTGGACGGTCCAGTCGGCCAAGACCGATGACCGGCTCATCATCAACATCCACGAGCAGCTGCACGATACCTCCCACGAACTGGGCCAGGACCCCGGCCTGATCAAGGACGGCGTCGAAGCGGACCTCCAGCGGCTCCTGGCCGCCCAGATCGAACTGCTGGGCACCGGGTTCTCGCTGATCCGCCGCGAGTACTTCACCGCGATCGGCCCCGTGGACATCCTTGCCCGGGACGCGGATGGCGCCACCGTGGCCATTGAGCTCAAGCGCCGGGGGGACATCGACGGCGTCGAGCAGCTCACCCGGTACCTGGAACTGCTGAACCGGGACCCGCTGCTGGCCCCTGTCCGGGGAATCTTCGCAGCCCAGCAGATCAAGCCGCAGGCCAAGGTCCTCGCCAAGGACCGCGGAATCGACTGCGTGACCCTGGACTACGACGCCATGCGCGGCGTTGACGACAGCGAATCCCGGCTCTTTTAAGCACCCTGCGGCAGGCTTTCCGTGGCGGCGATTCGCGTTAAGACGTTCTTTGCACAATTTTTATGCAATTCTTCCGTTCGCCCGTTGACCTGACGCAAGTGTCATGAAATTCTTATACGAGTCTTTGTGTAGGTGTTTTTCATGCTCGCAAGACATGTTGCGAGCGTGAAGCTCCTGCCGCCACGGTCCGTGAATCCGGTTCCGTTGCCAAAGGTTCTTCTCGCAGAGTGACCAAGTCCGGTGCGAAGTGCGCCGGATTTATTCAAGATCCACAATGAGGAGAAACAAATGGCTCAGGGAACCGTCAAGTGGTTCAACGCAGAAAAGGGCTTCGGCTTCATCACCCCGGATGACTCCGATGGCGATGTCTTCGTTCACTACTCCGAGATCCAGACCGGTGGCTTCAAGACCCTCGACGAGAACCAGCGTGTTCAGTTCGAGATCGGCCAGGGCGCCAAGGGCCCCCAGGCCACCGGCGTAACGCTGGTCTAGTCTGCCGCCGGGAAGTGCTTTAGGGCATTTCCGGCACCAGGAATGATCCCCGGCATTAGTGCCGGGGATCATTTTTTTGTGCATTCTTCGGCGCGGTGTTTCAGGTCGTCCGCATTGGCCCGGTGCATTCTTCGGCCGAATTCCGCACTAACCCCGGGCACTAACCCGCAGGGCCCTGCCTAACGCACCAAAGTGCGCAGCAGCCGGGCACTTTGCCGGACGGACAACCCGGGAAGGTACGCGCGGCTCAGGGCCCGGCCCATCGCCGGCAATTGCAACGGATCCTGGTAGTAGAGGTACAGCGTGCGGTAGTCCGGTTTGAAACGCGACTTGAAGGTCGCCAGCGAGCGGAAGCCGTAGACGGGTTCCAGGGCCCTGCCCACCACGTCCAGGATCCCGGCCAGCCCCTCCGGCCCGGCGTCGCTGCCGCCGGAATCGCTGCCGGAGTCGCTGCCCGAGTCGCTGGCGCCGGCAATGTCTCCGTCACGGTCCTTCGCCAGCGGCGATCCGGACAAGGAGATCACCTCAACCGTGCGCTTGAGTTCCAGCACGGCGGAAGCAATGAGGAACTCCATGACACCAGGGAACGCGTCGCCGCGCCGGCGCATGAAGTCCAGGGTCCAGCTCACGAGCTGTCCGTGCTCGTACACCGGCAGCCAGCTCGTAACGCCCTGCACGCGTCCGGAGGCGTCCGCCGCCAGGCAGCACAGCACCTCGTCGTCGTCGAGCTCGTCGATGCTGCCGAGCGTGAAGCCCATCTCCGGCACGTGCTTTTGCGCCGCCCATTCTTCGGAGACCTCGCTGAGCTGGGTCCGCAGCGGGGCCGGGAATTCGCTGTAGCGCCCCCATACGGCCTGGACACCGGTCTTCGCGGCACGGTTCAGGGCGGTGCGGACGTTTTGCCATTCCTTGCCCTTGAACTCGAGTTCGCGCACGGCGAGCCTGGTTTCCTGGGCCACGGCCACGCGGCGGAATCCGCGGGCCCGGAGCATCGGCCAGAGTTCGGCGGTGCAGGAGTAGAAACACGGGATCAGGGCGTGTTCGGCGCAGTAGCGCATGAAACCCGCTGCGGTCTCCTCGCGGAGGGCAGCGGATCCGAACGGGCCCGCCAGCGTCAGGGCCACGTTGCCGTGCTGCTGATAGGCCACGCCGCCGCGCCGGTCCGGCGTAAACCAGTATTTGTTCGGTTCCCAGAGCGCCATCCAGGACAGTGAGTCCCCGCCTTGGCGGATCAGGTCACGCGCCGTGTCCCGGTCCCCGGAGCCGACGTCGGTGCTGTGTCCGGTACCGTGCAGCCGCCGCCGCAGCACCAGCCAGACCGCCGCCAGGGCCACCCCCCAGAAGATGATGCCGGCATAGGCGAACAGAAATGACTCGACGGCGTTGCGGTTCTGGAACAACCGGCTGTAGGCGCCCGGAATGGGCAGCGGCAGGTACTGCCGGGCGAGTTCCGCCGCGAGGCCCAGCACTCCCCCGTCGCGGTCCATCCCGCCGGCGGCGAGCCAGGCCACCGAATACGCCCCGGCGAGCACCAGCCACGTGCCCCCGACCACGATGCCCAGGGTCCGCCTGGCCCGCGGAGCAGTCTCCACCCTGAACTGCCGGCGGTTAAGCCACAGCAGCACAACGAGCAGCAACGGAACGGCGACGAGCGGCAGGACGCGGACGAAGCCTGAGCCCATCACGGCCGTGTGCGGCTGGCTGGCGTAGTGCGGAATCCGGGCGAACAGGGCCAGGTACACGGCGGCCAGGGCTGTCACGCCGAGCTGGACGATGATCGCGATCCGCAGGGCCAGGCGGCGGCCCTGCCGCATGCCGTCCGCACAGATCAGCAGCAGGATCACCGGGACAACCGCCAGCGCGAGGCCCAGCGGACCGGCGAGTCCGGCGCGGCCGGCCTCCAGGCAGCTGACGTCCACCGTGCCGCCGCAGTTTTCCTCCAGCTGGCCCAGTGTGGGCAGCGGGTTCAGCACGACGTCGCGCAACAGGGCCAGGGGCCCGGTGGGGCTGCTGACGGCGGCCGTGAGGATCGGCCCCACCGCGAAGATCGCGACCGTGAGCGCCAGCAGGTTGCGTGTCTCGCGTCCGGTTGAACGGTGCCGGTGCAGGGTCCCCCGGTCGCCCTGGATCCACCAGCCCGCGGCTAGGCCGGCAAGGGCACCGGCGAGCCCAACCACTGTCTCCGGATGCCCGACGTAGAGCACCAGCAGCAGGGACGCGGACAGGCCGGCGGTCCGCAGCCTGCGTTGCCACAGCGTGGGTAGCAGGCCGCTGGCGGCCAGGGCCACGGCCAGGACGGCGGCGTAGGGGCCGATCAGCCGGGCGTTGACCATGAGCCCCAGCCAGCCGTCGCCAATGTACCGGGCCAGCTGGGTGACCAGCAGGAACACCGTCACCGCAGCGAACTGGCCTACAAAGAAGAATACGGCCGTCCGCAGGGTCCCCAGATGCCGTTCAGCGAGTCCCAGCAGCAGGAGGATCATCAGTGATGCGGTCAGGTAGGCCAGCAGGTTGGTGGCGAAGAACAGCGAGGTGAACAAGGACCACCAGTGCCCCGCCTTCAGCCCCGAAGCGTTGACGGACGCTACGGGCAAGAGGGCGCCGGGCGGGCCAGACAGGAAGCTGCCCGTGACGGCCCCGACACCGAGGAAGGCCGCGAGGACCGCCAGCGTGAAGGGTACGGCACGGAAGTGCGCCAGCGTCCGGCGCAGGCCCTGGCGCCAGACACCCTGCAGCGGCGGGATCTCCGGGCCCGGGCCCGCCGCGGTCCGGTTACTGCCGGTCTTGGCCTGGCTCATGGCTCGATCCCCCAGCGTCGGGCCAGGAAGTCCAGGCCGCCGGGAAGGCCGCCGGATGCCACGTCCCAGGAGTGCCCCGCGTTGGCGATCCGGTGTGTTTCGACGCTGAACCCCGCCCGGCGTGCCGCCTCGGAGAGCGCGTCCATGTGGCCGGTGAACTGCGGGTCGCGGTCTCCGGCGGCGAAATACACGCCGTGGCCGTCGAAGCGGTGTTCCGCCATGACGCGCAGCGGGGTCAGCTGGTCGAAGGCCGCGGCGTCGGCGCCGAAGGAGGCCTCAATGGTCTCGGCCCGCACCTTCGCGAGGGCAGGCTCCTCCTCGCTGGAGAAGGCCAGCGCGGCGCTGTAGACGTCCGGATGCCTCGTGACCATCTGCATGGCGCACGTGCCGCCAAAGGAGAAGCCGCCCGCGGCCCACTGGCGGGGATCCGGGTCGACGTCGAGCGTGCGCTTGATCCAGTCCGGCACGTCCCGCGCCAGGAAGGTGTCCGCCTGGGCAATCCGGCTGTCCATGCACAGCGTGTTTCCCGCGGCCGAGCCGTTGGGATCGACCACCACCGTTACCGGCGCCACCCCGGCGTGCTCCGCGGCGAACCGGTCGAGCCGGCTCCGGAGTGCGCCGCCGGTCAGCCAGTCGGCAGGACCTCCCGGCTGGCCGGAAAAGAGGACCAGCACCGGCAGCGCGGGCCGGGGGGAACCCAGGTAGGCCGGAGGGAGATAGACGTAGGCGTCCCTGCTCTGGAAGCCGGAGACGGTGCCCGGGATGACCGCCTTGCGGATGACGCCGTCGGGAAGGTGGGCGGGCGCCTGCCAGTGGGCGAGCCCGGTGGCGGCAGGGGCGCCGGCGGCGCGCGTCAGGCCGGCCTCGAGCGGCTGGATCCGGGCTGCGGCCGCTCCGGTGAGGTCGCCGACAGTGTGGTTCAGGCCGAAGTAAATGTTGATCTGGACGGCGGACAGAGCGACGACGGCCAGGAAAGCCGCCGTGGCTGCTGCGCTTGAACGCCAGCGACGGCTACGGCTCGGATTAGAGCCGGTCGGATTAGTGCCGGGCCGTCCGCGGCCCCAGAGCCCAAGCAGACGCATGAACCACAGCAGCAGGGCGAGGACGCCGGCAACGGACCAGGCGAGGGTTTCCCCCGGCAGTTCGGCAGGGAAGACATTGACGGCGTAGAGCAGGAACCAGTGCACGGCAGCGACGAGCGCCGCGGCGAGCAGGGTCATGGCAGCCGCGACGGCCACGGCCGCGCCGGGCTCGCGGCGGCCGGTGCGCCCAAAACCCGTGCGCGCAAAACCCGTGTGCCGGAGGGCAACGTGGGTCAGGAGGTAGGCCAGGCCCGCCGCGGCGGCGGCCCACACGAGCCACGCCACCGGCCCGTCGACCAGGCTCAGGCCATCGAGGTAGTCCACCGGGGCTAGCGCCAGGTGCCGACGCCGATGACGGGTCCGGCCTCAAGCCAGGATGACAACCCTGTGTAGGCATCAAATCGCATGGCCAGCAGGACCTGCTGGCCCTCGTAGCGGAGCTCCACGATAACGGCGTCGGGCTGGACCTTGAGGAGCTCGGATTCGGTCGGCTTCCGCCGGCCAAGCAGCTCCAGTGAGCTACGCCGGAAGGTGTGCTTGGGGCGGACGCTGAGTGAGACCAGGCGGAACCATTCGAGGTCGTTGTCCTGATAACGACAAACCCCCATCTGCCAGCTGTTTCCAGCCGTGCAGATGGAGGCGTCCACCGTGCCCAGGGCGCGCCGCAGATTGAAGCGGCGCACCCCCGAAAGGCACAGTGCAAATACCAGCAACGCAAACGCAGTTGCCAGGACGATGAACGGCAAACCAATATCGTTCATCAAGGTCGTGCTAGCGGATCCCCGCAGTAGCCGCTTCGCCCATTTGGGCGTTGTCAGCAACAATGACCACCCTGTTGTTGTCGACAGAGAAGAATCCCCCGTCAACGACTACAGCGATGCGGTCACCGGATACCGGCTCGATTGCCAGCTCACCTTCGGCCAGAATCGCCAGCAGGGGCGAGTGGCCGGGCAGGATTCCGATTTCACCATCGCTGGTGCGGGCCTTGACCATCTTGGCCGCTCCGGACCACACAAAGTGGTCCGCTGCGACAATCTCAACCTCAAGCTCAGCCATATTACTTGGTCTGTTCCTGGATCTTGGCCCACTGGCGCTCGACGTCGTCCAGGCCGCCGACGTTGAAGAACGCCTGCTCTGCAACGTGGTCAAGGTCGCCGTCGCAGATAGCGGTGAAGCCTTCAACAGTGTCCTTGATGGACACGGTGGAGCCCTCGACGCCGGTGAACTGCTTGGCGGTGTAGGTGTTCTGCGAGAGGAACTGCTGGATGCGCCGTGCACGCGACACGACGATCTTGTCTTCTTCAGAGAGTTCGTCAACGCCGAGGATGGCGATGATGTCCTGAAGTTCCTTGTTCTTCTGCAGGATCTGCTTGACGCGGACGGCCGTGTTGTAGTGGTCGTGGCCGATGTACTGCGGATCCAGGATGCGGGAGGTCGACGTCAGCGGGTCAACGGCCGGGTACAGACCACGGGAAGCGATTTCACGGGAAAGTTCCGTGGTCGCGTCGAGGTGTGCGAAGGTCGTGGCCGGAGCCGGGTCGGTGTAGTCATCTGCGGGAACGTAGATGGCCTGCATCGAGGTGATGGAGTGGCCCTTGGTGGACGTGATGCGCTCCTGGAGGAGGCCCATCTCGTCAGCCAGGTTGGGCTGGTAGCCCACGGCCGACGGCATGCGGCCGAGGAGGGTGGAAACCTCGGAGCCTGCCTGGGTGAAGCGGAAGATGTTGTCGATGAAGAGCAGCACGTCCTGGTTCTGCACATCGCGGAAGTACTCCGCCATGGTCAGGGCGGACAGTGCAACGCGCAGACGCGTTCCCGGCGGCTCGTCCATCTGGCCGAACACAAGGGCGGTGTCCTTGAGGACGCCGGCCTCTTCCATTTCGACCCAGAGGTCGTTACCTTCACGGGTACGCTCGCCGACACCGGCGAACACCGAGGTGCCGCCGAAGTTGCGGGCAACACGGGTGATCATTTCCTGGATCAGCACGGTCTTGCCGACGCCGGCACCACCGAACAGGCCGATCTTGCCACCCTTGATGTACGGGGTGAGGAGGTCGATCACCTTGATGCCGGTTTCCAGCATCTCGGTGGAGCCTTCCAGGGTCGCGAAGGCCGGAGCCTTGCGGTGGATAGGCCAGCGTTCGCTGATCTGGAGTTCGGACTCGGCAACGTCGAGGGGCTGGCCCAGCACGTTGAAGATGTGGCCCTTGACGCCGTCGCCCACGGGCACGGAGATCGGGGCACCGGTGTCCACCACGTTGGTACCGCGGACAAGTCCGTCGGTGGCCTGGAGGGAGATGGCACGGATCAGGTTGTCACCCAGGTGCAGGGCAACCTCGAACGTGATGGTTCGGGTCTCACCGTTGAGAGTGATCTCGGTGGTGAGTGCGTTGTAAATCGAGGGGATTGCGTCAGCCGGGAATTCGACGTCGACAACCGGGCCAATAACACGTGCAATACGACCGGTAGCACCGGACGTTGCGGCTACGTGATCGGTAGCAGTGGCAGTCATCTCTCTCACTTCACTCAGTAGATGGCGTGGGGTTAAGTTTATCTTTTGGTGCAGGTACAGCTGGATCCGGGCTCGTACTGGCTAGGACGCGGACAACGCGTCGGCACCGGCAACGATTTCGGAAAGCTCCTGCGTAATTTCAGCCTGACGGGCAGTGTTGCGCAGACGCGTGTACTTCTTGATGAGATCCGTCGCGTTGTCGCCGGCGGACTTCATCGCACGCTGGCGGGCTGCGAGCTCGGAAGCTGCTGCCTGCAACATGGCGGCGAAGATACGTGATTCGATGTAGCGCGGCAGCAGGGCATCGAGAACCTGCTCCGTTTCCGGCTCGAATTCGTAGAGGGGCAGCAGGTCCGATTCGGACGCGGCTTTCTCTTCGACAACCTCGAGCGGCAGCAGACGGACGACCGTCGGCTCCTGGGTCACCATCGACTTGAAGCGGGTGTAGACGACGTGGATTTCGTCGACGCCGCCCTCTTCGTAGGCGTTAGCGAATTCGGCCAGCAGTGCTTCACTGACTTCGCGCGCGGTCGCAAACTCCGGTGCATCCGTGTTGCCGGTCCATACGCGAGCGTATTCACGGTTCCGGAAGTCGAAGTACGCCTGCGCCTTGCGGCCGACCAGGAACGTCTTGACTTCCTTGCCTTCCCCGTGGAGCAGCTCGTTGAGGCCTTCGGCCTGCTTGAGGACACTCGCCGAGTAAGATCCCGCGAGGCCACGGTCCGAGGTGATGACCAGGACGGCGGCCCGGCGGATTTGCGCCGGCTCGGTGACCAGCGGGTGGTCGATTTCGCTCTGGCTTGCGACAGCAGAAACGGCACGCGTGATCGCGTTCGCGTAAGGCAGTGAAGCTGCTACGCGTGCGCGGGCCTTGCCGATGCGCGAGGTAGCGATCAGTTCCATCGCCTTGAAGATCTTGCGCATCGACGTCGTCGAGCTGATCTTCTGGCGGTAGACCCGGATCTGGGCTCCCATACTTATCCTTTCCTAAGATCCCGATGGCCGGGACTGCCGGAACCCGTGCGGGTCCCGGCAGTCCCTGCCAGCGAAACTAGCGCTTCTGCTTGACGATTTTTTCCTGGTCGACCTGATCCTCGCCGATGGGGGCGTGCTCCTCGTGCCCCGCACCGACCAGGAGGTTGTCTCCCTCGCCGAAGAAGCCCTTCTTGAAGTCCACGATTGCGGTCTTCAGTGCTTCAGCGGTGTCATCGTCCATGACGTTGGTCTGGGCCAGCGTCGTCAGGATGGAGGACTTGTGCTTGAGGTGCTCCAGGAACTCGGTCTCGAAGCGGTTGATGTCTTCAACCGGAACCTCGTCCAGGTGGCCGTTGGTGCCGGCCCAGATGGAGACGACCTGGTTCTCGACCGGGAACGGCGAGTACTGGCCCTGCTTGAGCAGTTCCATCAGGCGTGCACCGCGGGTCAGCTGCTGGCGCGATGCGGCGTCCAGGTCCGAGGCAAACATGGCGAAGGCCTGCATGTCGCGGTACTGGGCCAGTTCCAGCTTCAAGGTACCGGAGACCTTCTTCATGGACTTGACCTGGGCGGCGCCACCAACACGGGAGACGGACACACCGACGTCGACAGCGGGGCGCTGGTTGGCGTTGAAGAGGTCCGACTGCAGGAAGATCTGGCCATCGGTGATGGAGATCACGTTGGTCGGGATGTAGGCGGAAACGTCGTTCGCCTTGGTCTCGATCAGCGGCAGACCGGTCATCGAGCCTGCACCGAGCTCGTCGGAGAGCTTGGCACAACGCTCCAGCAGACGGGAGTGCAAGTAGAAGACGTCGCCCGGGTAGGCTTCGCGTCCCGGCGGGCGGCGGAGCAGCAGCGACACTGCACGGTAGGCCTCGGCCTGCTTGGACAGGTCATCGAACACGATGAGGACGTGCTTGCCGCCGTACATCCAGTGCTGGCCGATGGCCGAGCCGGCGTACGGTGCCAGGTACTTGAAGCCTGCGGGGTCGGACGCCGGGGAAGCCACGATCGTGGTGTATTCCAGGGCGCCGTTGTCCTCGAGGGTCTGGCGGACGGCTGCGATCGTGGATGCCTTCTGGCCGATCGCCACGTAGATGCAGCGCACCTGCTTCGTCACGTCGCCGGAAGCCCAGTTGGCCTTCTGGTTGATGATCGTGTCGATGGCAATGGCGGACTTGCCGGTCTGGCGGTCACCGATGATCAGCTGGCGCTGGCCGCGGCCGATCGGGATCATGGCGTCGATAGCCTTGAGTCCGGTCTGCATCGGCTCGTGGACCGACTTACGCTGGGTCACGCCGGGTGCCTGGAGTTCCAGAGCACGGGTGGTCTCGGCCTTGATCTCGCCGAGGTCATCGATGGGCTGGCCCAGCGGGTCAACCACGCGGCCGAGGAAGGCGTCGCCAACCGGCACGGACAGAACCTGCCCGGTGCGGTGGACTTCCTGGCCTTCTTCGATTCCGGTGAAGTCACCGAGGATGATGACGCCGATCTCGCGGACGTCGAGGTTCTGGGCCAGGCCCAGCGTGCCGTCTTCGAAGCGAAGCAGCTCGTTCGCCATGACCGAGGGAAGGCCCTCAACACGGGCGATGCCGTCACCTGCGGTTGTTACACGGCCGACCTCTACGCGCTCTGCGTTTCCGGGTTCGTAGGACGCCGCGAACTCGTTCAACGCATTACGGACGTCGTCGGCGTTGATGGTCAATTCGGCCATCTGCAGTCCCTGCTCTCCTGTTTTCGTGATCATCGTTGCTCACGATGACCGGGGTTTCTTGTCGTTAGGTTGTGCTTGTCCGGCTAGCCGGCAAGCTGACGCTGGAGCTGGCCCAGGCGGCCGGCGACCGAAGCGTCAACCACTTCGTCACCTACCTGGATCCGGATGCCACCGATCAGTGCCGGGTCAACGTTCATGTTGATCTTGAGCTCGCGCCCGTAAAGGGCGTTCAGCCCCGCCTGCAGGCGGCTGATCTGCGTTTCCGTCAGCGGACGGGTGACGTCGACCGTTGCAATCCAGCGCTGCTGGCGCTTGGCGGCAAGCTCGGCGAAACGGCGGACCAGCCTGGTGACCTTAAGCCCGCGCGGAGCCGTGACGGCCTGCCCGATCAGGACTTTCGCTTCCTCGCTCGCACCGGGTACGAGCTTGTCGGCGAGGGACACCTTGGCGGCCGGGCTGGCCTGCGGCTCGGACAGAGCACGCTGGACCTCGTGGCTGGACTCGACGGCCTGGTTGAAGGAGAACAGATCGTTCTCCAGCGATTCCAGTCCGCTGAGCCCGGAGGCAGAGACGGCCGACTTGTTCTCGGCAACAGCGATGACCACCGAAGCGGCAAGAGTCTCGAGTGCATCGCCGATATCCCGTGCCGATGCCCAGCGGGAGCTGGCCAGTCCGGCTGCGATTTCAACAGCGTCAGCGGATACTTTCCCGCCGAAGAGCTGCTTGACCAGCGCCGACTTTTCGTCACCGCTGCGGGACGGGTCAGTCAAAGCACGGCGCAAGCCGGCTGAGCTGTCCACGGTTCCCAGGATTCCGAAGAGTTCCTTTGCCAACTGCAGCGACGCAGTGGGAAGCTTGGCCTCCAGTGCCGCCAGCGCAGCGGCCAGCGATTCGCTCGATACACCTGCCATTACTTAGCTACACCCGCGTTCTGGTTCTCCAGATCTGCCAGGAAGCGGTCCACCACTCGGGCCGACCGTGCATCGTCGCTCAGTGCCTCGCCGACGATGCGGCTCGCCAGAGTCGTGGCCAGCGTGCCGACCTCCGCGCGGAGCGACACAACGGCCGCCTGGCGCTCGGATTCGATCTGCGTGTGGGCCTGCGCGGTGATGCGGGCAGACTCGGCAGCCGCCTTCTCCTTCAGCTCTGCAAGGATCTGGGCACCTTCGGCGCGTGCTTCCTCGCGGATGCGGTTGGCTTCGGTGCGGGCTTCCGTGAGCTGCTGCTTGTACTCTTCGAGTGCTGCGGAGGCCTCGGCCTGGGCCTTTTCGGCCTTGGCGATGCCACCCTCGATGGCTTCGGCCCGCTCTGCGAAGGTCTTCTCGAACATCGGGACAACGTACTTGACCACGATGAACATGAGGAGCGCAAAGCCGGCGAAGACGACAAGCATTTCCCAAGGATTGGGAACGAGGGGGTTAGTACCGCCTTCGGTGGCGGCTGAGATGATCGCTTGATTCATATTTCACCCGTCCTTATCTACTCGGTTCTGGATGTTCGGTTGTTCTGTTTACTTGAGAACGAACGCGAAGACCAGGCCGAGGATGGCGAGGGCTTCAGTCAGCGCGAGGCCGAGGAATGCGATCGGCTGCAGGACGCGCTGGGCTTCCGGCTGACGTGCCACGCCGTTGATGTAGGCAGCGAACACGAGACCCACACCGATACCACCGCCGATGGCGGAGAGGCCGTAGCCGACGAGGTTGAGGGAGCCGTTGATGGAGCCTTCCATTTTTTTGTTCCTTTCAAGATGCCACCCATGTGGCAGGTTGTTTGGTTTGCTTCATCCCCTAGAGGGGAAGACTATGTTGTGCCGTCTGGCCTTCTGCCGTCTGGCGCTGGGCCTAGTGGCTGTCGGCGTGGAGCGCGCCTTCGATGTAGATCGCGGTCAGCAGCGTGAAAACGTAGGCCTGCAGCACCATGATCAGCGCTTCGAGCATGTACATGGCGATCGCACCGCCAAGGACGAGTACGGACGCGCCCTTGAGGAGGACGTTTTCCTGCATCACGAGGAATTCGATGCCCGCACCGGAGATCATCACGATCAAGTGGCCGGCCAGCATGGTGGCGAACAGACGGAGGCTGTGCGTGACCGGGCGGACCAGGAAGTTGGAGATGATCTCGATCGGGACGACGATCGGGAGAATGTAGAACGGCACACCGGAAGGAACTGTTGCCAGCTTGAAGTACTTCAGGCCGTTCCTCTTGATGCCGATGGCGATCCAGGTGACATACACGATCGCCGCCATCACGTAGGCTCCGCCGACATGGGAGAAGGTCGGAAGCTGGATCAGCGGGATTGCACCGTAGATGTTGTTCACGAGGATGAAGAAGAACAGGCTGAACAGCAGCGGGACATACTTCATGAAGTCCCGGCCGCCGATAATGTCCTTGGCGATGCCGTTGCGGACGAAGCTGTAGGCAGCCTCGCCTGCGAACTGCAGCTTGCCGGGAACCAGCTGCTGCTTCCGCGCAGCGATCACAAAAAATGTAGCGATAATGACAACCGACAGGATTACCAGCAGCATCTGCTTGGAAAATCCTTCGGCCGCACCCCAGGGGATGATAGCCGGCAGGTGAAGTTCTTCAATTCCAGGAGGCGTGAAGGTTCCTGAATCTTGGGCCGGGAGCGCAAGCGCGATCAACGCGTTTCCTCTCTGCAGTGTCCATCATTGGGCGTTGGGCGGGGACCGGCGACATTGGTGCCCGCCTCTCCCCCTGTAAAATTATTTGGCATTACTGTTCCTCGTCCTGGGACGGGCCACGTGCAGCATTGCCGTCACCAGCAGAAATTCTGTTACTGGTGAGGCCGTGCATATGAGAAAGATAGAACCCTCCCGCAGCTCCAAGCAGAGCGCCTGCGAGCACAATCCAGCGGGTTCCCCACAGATTATCCAGTCCCCACCCTATCAAACTCCAGACGATGATTCCGCCAACAATGTAGCTGAAGACGGCGATTCCGGCGTTGTATCCGCCGTCGCTTCCGTCGGTCGATACACCGGGGGCACCGGGCGTAGTTTTGGGTGATTTGGCTGGCTGGTTTTCTGGTCCGGTACGTGGTCCGCCAACTGGCCTGCGGCCGGATTTGCGGCTAAACATCGGTGCCGCCTTTTCGCGTTTCGGGATCGTTGTAAATCTGAAGCCTGGCCTTGCTGAAACCGTAAATTTCGGCTGCCTGCCACAACACGACGGTGACGACGGCGCCGATCAGGAACCAGCGGTCGTGCAGCCAGGCCGGGGCGCCGATGACGAAGAGGACCACGGCGAAGCCGACAACCTTGACGAAGTACGTCGCGACGAACACTCCGATCGCTCCGGAGGGGTTGTTGCGGCCGACGAAGTGGCCCACCGCGAGGCTGATGGCAAAGAAGGCCATCACCAGCGCGCCCCCGAACAGTGCGGACCAGAACCCCACGGCGCCGTTAAAGATGTAGGCGGCTGTGCCGGTCAACACCAGTGCTGCGGCGGAGGCCGCGGAACTGATTGCCAGCAGCCTGAGCCACAGGGATTTTGTGGGGCCGGAGACGCCAACGGGTCCGTTGCCGGAAGCGGGTTCCGGTTCGGCGTTGGAGGTCATCAGATCCCAATCGTCGCTGGCGTATTGCTGGTCAAGGCAGGCGGCGAAGTACCGCCCCTGAATTCTACATTAGATAGAAATTATTCGGAAAAGCGCGTCGGAGCCGGTTCCCGGGCATGCCGGTCAGGCTATTCGGGAGTGCGGGCCATCTGCCGCGGCCCGCGCTGGCGCAGGTACGGCCAGGCAGTCGCCACGGCCATGATTGCCGCGGCGGCCAGATCGATGGCGAGGACTATGTGCCAGGGGAAGATCGCGAAAGCGAGGCCGCCGAAGGCAAGGATGCAGGTCCACAAGTACATCAGCACGACGGCGCCGCGGTGCGAGTATCCGATGTCCAGGAGTTTGTGGTGCAGGTGTCCGCGGTCCGCCGACCACGGCGACCGGCCCAGCGCTGTCCGCCGCACCACGGCCAGGCACAGGTCCAGCAGCGGCAGGAACAGCACCGCGAACGGCAACAGGATCGGGATGATCGTGGGGATGCCGTTGGCCCGGTCGTAGAGGCCCGAGCTGATCTGGCCGGTCGAGACGACGCCGGCCGAGGCCATCAGCAGGCCAATCAGCATGGCCCCGGAATCGCCCATAAAGATTTTGGAGGGGAACCAGTTATGCGGCAGAAAGCCGACGCAACTGCCGACCACGACGGCGGTCAGCAGGGTGGCGAGGTCCGAACGGTCCAGCAGGACGGCCGTGCGGTGGACCCAGTAGGCCGTGAGGAAGAACGCCGCCCCGCCGATGATCGCCACGCCCGCGGCGAGCCCGTCCAGTCCGTCGATGAAATTGAACGCATTCATGGTGGTGACGATCAGCCCGGCCGTCAGCACAATGCTCACGGCCTCGTTCTGGATCACGATCGGCTCGGGAATGAACGGGATGATCGTCATCCGGACCCCCCAGGTGGCCACGACCAGTGCCGCGGCGCTTTGGCCGATCAGCTTGACCCACCACCGCAGATCCAGCAGGTCGTCCGCCACGCCGACAACGACGATCACGGCGGCCCCGGCCAGGATTCCCCATGGCGCCGTGTTGTTCCGGAAGATGTCCTTGACGAAAAACGAATTGCTCGCCGTGACCAGGGCAACCAGCACGCCCGCGAAGATGCCGAGGCCGCCGAGCCGGGAGATCGGGGTGGAATGCATGTCGCGGCTGCGGATCGGGGAATACAGCTCCAGCTTGTTGCCCGCGAGCCGGGCACCCCATGTCGCCGCGTAGGTCACAATCGCTGCCGTCAGCATCATGAGCAGGTACATGATCACGGGACGACCACCAGCCAAACGCCGTCCGTACCGTCAGCACAGGCACCGCACGCCGGCACGTCCGGCAGCACCGGACGCGCCGGTGAGCTGCGGAAATGGGGTGGATTCGATTGCGGTGGAACTGTCTTTCGAAAAATGAAACTTCTCCGTCGCCGTGCGCAGGGCAGGCAGTGCGTAGTGCCTGACAGGGCTGTATTACAGTGGACTCTAGTCAAGATACTAATGCCAACGGCCACCTGTCTTCGCGTCACACGGCCCTCTGCCGGCGGGAAAACCACTGACGGTCGTGCTGAAAGGACCCCGCGATGACCCCCTCGGTTGCAGTCGCTGCCGTGACGTTTGACCGTCCCAGGGAGCTGGCGGTCCTGATGGACGCCATCAACAACCAGACCGCTCCAGTGCAGTCCATTTGCCTCGTCGACAGTGGCACCGTGCCGTCGACGGACGTTGCCGGCCAGCACGCCAACGTGGACTATGTCCGGTCCGAGGCAAACCTTGGCGGCGCCGGCGGATTCTCGTTGGCCATCCTCAAGGCCGTGGCCAGCGGGGCTGACTGGATCTGGATGATGGACGACGACGCCGAACCGGCAGATCCCGACTGCCTTGCCACGTTGCTCCGTGAGGCCCAGGAACGTGATCTGGACGCCGTCGTGCCCCTCGTGGTGGCCCCCGGCCACCCGGACCAGCTGTCCTTTTTCTTCCGGCTGGGCGGCAAGGTCACGCATGAGCGCGCGGAGGTGGAAAAGGTCGGATTCCTGCCCGACGACGGGCACTTCTTCAACGGCGCCCTGATCCGTTCCGATGTCTTCTTCAAAGTCGGCCTGCCGGACATGCGCCTTTTCATCCGTGGCGACGAGGTGGACTTCACGCTCAGGCTCAGGAAGGCCGGGATCCGCTTCGGCACGGTGACCACCGCCGCCATCACGCACCCGCACGCCTTCGCTGAAACCAAGCACGTCTTCGGTGCGCGGTGGCACGTGATCGTTCCGGATTCCGCCTTCAAGCGCTACTTCTACTACCGGAACCGCGGGTACATGATCCGCCGCCACTTCCGGGTCAAGTCCTTCATCGCGGATGTGGGCGGCTACCTCGGCTACTTCCTGCGCAGCGGCGATTTCCGCGGGCTCGCTGACTGGTTCCGCGCCTTTTCCGCCGGGCTCCGCGGCAAGGGCTTCGGCCCGCTGGAGGACCAGAAGTTCTGACGTGCTCCCCCGCTGGCAGCCCCGCCGGCAGCCTAGGGCTGCCGGCGCAGGCGCCGTCGGAGCAGCAGGCCCAGCAGCACCCAGGGTTCGCCGAACACCCGGTAGGCCACCCGCTGCGGGTGGAGCATGAGCCGCCAGGCCCATTCGAGTCCGAGCCGGCCGATCCAGCGCGGCGCCAGTTTCTGCACACCGGCAATCTGTTCGATGGCGCCGCCGACGGTGCAGTAGACCGCAGGCGGAAGCGCGGCAAGCCGTCGGGCCATGACCTGCTCCTGCAGCGGCATCCCGAGGCCCAGCAGCACAAGTTGGGGGCGCAGCCGGTTCAGCCATTCGACGGCGGCTTCCTCAACTTCCTTGTTCCAGCCTTCGCCAGGCATGCCGTCGACCCGCCCCCCGGGGACGATCTCCCGCAGCTTGGCCACGGCGCCGGCGTTGGCCACGGCACCTGCACCGATGACCGCAATGCGCTCCAGTCCCGCGACATTGCCGAGCGCGGGAATCCAGTCGGTCGACCCCAGCCGGTAGTCCATCACCGGTTCCCTGCCGTCGTCTTCTTCGCCGGTCTTCGCCCAGAGCCAGAGCACCGGTGCGCCGTCGATCAGGACCACGTCGCTGCGCTCGTAGAACGAACGGAAGGCAGGATCGGAGTGCAGCAGCGTCACGCTGTGCAGGTTGTGCCCCACCACGATCCTGGTCACGCCCTCGGCCATGAAGGTGCTGAGGACCGCGGTCAGCTCGGACACCGTCACGGGGGTCGCTTCGACGTCGAGGAAAGGGACGCGCTGACGCTCCAGCGTCATGCGGAACCGGGCTCCGGCGCAGCGGCGGACTCCGCAGCGGGCTCCGCAGCGGGCTCCGGAGCATCCGGAGCATCGGCGGCGTTGCCGTCGATGTCCAGGACGCCGGGCACCACGCCGCGCAGGCGGTCGAGGCTGATGGCTCCCTGCCGGACGACGCGCAAGGGCAGCGCCGTCGCGTCGACGATGGTCGAGGCGAGGGCGTCGGCGCCGTCCGCGGGCCGGGGTCCGCCCTCCAGGTAGACCTCCACGGATTCCGCCAGCTGGGCTTCGGCGTCCGCGGCGGTCTGCGCTGCGGCCTGCCCGGTGCGGTTCGCGGAGGACACCGCGAGGGGTCCGGTAAGCGTCAGCAGGTCCTGGGCGATCTCGTCGGCCGGGATCCGCAGGGCGACCGTGCCTTTGGTCTCGCCGAGATCCCAGTCCAACGACGGCTGGGCATGCAGGATCAGGGTCAGGCCGCCGGGCCAGAACGCCTCGGCCAGCCGCCGCGCCTCGGCCGGAACGTCCGTGGCCAGGCCATCGAGGGCGTTCAGCCTCGGGATCAGCACGGGCGGCGGCATCTTCCGGCTCCGGCCCTTGGAGGCGAGCAGCAGGGTCACGGCAAGGGGTGAAAAGGCGTCGGCGGCAATCCCGTAGACCGTGTCCGTGGGAAAGACCACGCACTTGTTCTCCCGGATGGCCCGCTGGGCGTGCTCAAGTCCAGCAGCGCGCTGCTCGGCCGCCGTGCAATCGTAGCTAGTCGTCACTGGCCTATTCTTTCATCACTTGTCACACGATTATTCGCAGGCGTCGGCCCTGACGGTGCCAGGACGGCGCTGGTGGCGCGGTCCTTGCCGTTGAGGTCACGGTGCGTTGTCACCTCGGCGAACACGCCGGTGCGGTTGAGCATCGCGGCGATCCATTCCGACTGGACCTCGGCGTGCTCCATCACGAAGTAGCCGCCGGGGACCAGCAGGCGGGCGGCCGAGGCGGCCGCCGCCGTCGGAAGTTCCATCCCGTCCGCTCCCCCGCCGTAGAGCGCCTCAGGCGGGTCGTGCAGCGCCACTTCGGGTTCGTTCGGGATCGCTTCGGCGGGGATGTAGGGCGGGTTGGAGACGACGACGTCGAACGTGCCGTTGTGTTCGGCCAGCGCATCGCGCAGGTCGCCACGGATGAGGTGGACGCCCAGGGGAGCCAAGTTTTTCGCCGCCCACGCGTGCGCGAATTCGCTGAACTCGACCGCGTGGACTTCCGCGCCGGGAACCTCATGGGCGATCGAGCCTGCAATGGCACCGGACCCGGTGCCCAGGTCCACGACCTTGGGGTGTGCCAGGCCGTGCAGCCGTTTCCTGTCGCTAAGCCAGTCCAGGACCAGCTGCACCACGGATTCGGTCTCCGGCCGCGGGATGAACACACCGGGACCGACGGCGAGTTCGAGGTAGCGGAAGTGCGCCACGCCCGTTATGTGCTGCAGCGGGATCCGCTGCGCCCGTTCGGCGACGAGGTCAGCGTAGCCTTCCGGCGCCGGCGAGTCCCCGAGCATCAGCGCGCGCAGCCGGCCCAGTCCGACGCCGAGCAGGTGCTCGGCCAGGAGCTCGGCGTCCACGCGCGGGCTGGGCACGCCGGCCTCCGCGAGGACCGCCGTCGCCTCGCTGACGGCCTCCGCGAGGCTCGGACCATCACCTGCAGTCATCACCAGTGACCCGCGCCTATTCGCCGATGGCGTCGAGCCGGGACTGCTCGTCCAATTCAATGGCCGACTGGATCACCGGTTCCAGGTCGCCGTTCATGACCTGGTCCAGGTTGTAGGCCTTGTAACCGGTGCGGTGGTCCGCAATCCGGTTTTCCGGGTAGTTATAGGTACGGATGCGCTCGGAGCGGTCCATGGTGCGGATCTGCGACTTGCGCTGCGCCGAGTTTTCGGCGTCGATCAGCTCCTGCTGGTGCGCCAGGATGCGGGCACGCAGCACGCGCATGCCGGCCTCACGGTTCTGCAGCTGCGACTTCTCGTTCTGCATGGCGACGACGATTCCGGTGGGAAGGTGCGTGATGCGCACCGCGGAGTCGGTGGTGTTGACCGACTGCCCGCCGGGACCGGAGGAGCGGTAGACGTCGATCTTGAGATCGTTCTGGTTGATCTCGAGCTCCTCGGGCTCGTCCACTTCGGGCAGCACCAGCACGCCGGCGGCCGAGGTGTGGATGCGGCCCTGCGATTCGGTGACGGGGACACGCTGGACCCGGTGCACGCCGCCTTCGAACTTGAGCCGGGCGTACACGCCTTCGGCCGGATCGTTCGAGCTGCCCTTGACGGCCATCTGGACGTCCTTGTACCCGCCGAGGTCCGATTCGGTGGCAGAGATGATCTCGGTCTTCCAGCCGCGGGATTCCGCGTAACGGCTGTACATCCGCAGCAGGTCCGCGGCGAACAGGGCTGCCTCGTCGCCGCCTTCGCCGCCCTTGACCTCGAGGATCACGTTGCGGGAGTCGTCCGGGTCGCGCGGGATCAGCAGCCGGCGCAGCTTGGCCGCCGCCAGCTCCAGCGCGGCCTCCAGCTCGGGCACCTCGGCCGCAAACTCGGGGTCCTCGTCCGCCATTTCCTTGGCAGCGGCCAGGTCATCGCGGATGCCTTCCCAGCGGTGGTAGGCCTCCACAATGCCGTTCAACTGGGCAGAACGCCGCCCCAGCTTCCGGGCCAGGCGCTGGTCAGCGTAGACAGCAGGATCCCCCAGCTGAGCCTGGATAGAGTCATGCTCATCCAACAGGCCCTGTACGGACTCAAACATTTTCAAACCTCTTTCGACTTGAAACCAAGTCTAGTTACGACAACAAAAACTGGACCGCGGCTGGCGACTTAACGACGAAGCCGCACGGATTTTTCCGCCCCGGGAGTGGCTTCGGGCCTGCCGACGCCGGGTGGCTTGCGATCGTAGATCGTAAGCCACCCGGCGGAGGGGCGGGGGCGGAAAATCCGTGCGGCGTTAGCGCGCGGGACCGCCAGAATCTAGCGGTTGGAGCAGCTATTTGTCGTTATCGGACTTCGCACCAAGCGTCGTCTTCTGCACCTGCATGAGGAACTCGACGTTGCTCTGGGTCTCCCGGATCTTGTTGGTCAGCAGCTCAAGGCTCTGCTGCGTTTCGAGTCCGGACAGGACGCGGCGCAGCTTCCACATGATCTTGACTTCCTCGGGGGAAAGCAGGTTTTCCTCGCGGCGGGTACCGGACGCGTTGACGTCCACGGCCGGGAAGATGCGCTTGTCCGCGAGCTGGCGGGACAGGCGCAGTTCCATGTTGCCGGTGCCCTTGAACTCTTCGAAGATGACCTCGTCCATCTTGGAGCCGGTCTCGACGAGCGCGGTGGCCAGGATGGTCAGCGAGCCGCCGTTTTCGATGTTGCGGGCTGCACCGAAGAAGCGCTTCGGCGGGTACAGCGCTGCGGAGTCCACACCACCGGACAGGATGCGGCCGGAGGCCGGTGCTGCCAGGTTGTAGGCGCGGCCCAGGCGGGTCATGGAGTCCAGGAGCACCACAACGTCCATGCCCATTTCCACGAGGCGCTTGGCACGCTCGATGGAAAGCTCGGCCACGGTGGTGTGGTCGTCGGCGGGACGGTCGAAGGTGGAGGCAATGACCTCACCCTTGACGGTGCGCTGCATGTCCGTGACTTCTTCGGGACGTTCGTCAACGAGCACCATCATGAGGTGGACCTCAGGATTGTTGGTGGTGATGGCGTTGGCGATGGACTGCAGGATGAGCGTCTTGCCGGCCTTCGGCGGCGAAACGATCAGACCGCGCTGGCCCTTGCCGATCGGGGCCACGAGGTCGATGACGCGCGGGCCGATCTTCTTCGGGTCCGTCTCGAGGCGCAGGCGCTCGGAGGGGTACAGCGGGACGAGCTTCGCGAATTCGACGCGGTCCTTGAGCTCTTCCGGCGTCTTGCCGTTCACCGAGGTGACGCGGACCAGGGCGTTGAACTTCTGGCGGGCGGACTGCTGCTGGCTCCCCTGCTGGGCTTCGCCTTCGCGCGGTGCACGGATGGCGCCGACGACGGCGTCGCCCTTGCGCAGGTTGTACTTCTTGACCTGGGCGAGCGAGACGTAGACGTCGTTCGGGCCCGGCAGGTAACCGGACGTGCGGATGAACGCATAGTTCTCGAGCACGTCGAGGATACCGGCGACCGGCAGCAGGACATCGTCCTCGGTGACCTCGACGTCGTCGACGTCGGGTCCCTGCTGACGTCCGCGGCGGCGGTCGTTGCGGTCGCGGAAGCGATCGTTGCGCGAGGAGTTGTCGCGGCTGTCCTGCTGGCCCTGGCGGTCACCGCGGTCGTTGCGGTCACGACGGTTGCGGCGGTTCCGGCGGCTTCCGCCGTCAGAATCATCGCTGTCGCGGGTGTTCTCGCGGGGGCCGGCCGAGTCGTCGCGGCCGCCACGGGTGCGGGTGTCACGGCGCTGGCCGTCTTCGCTGCCGGGCTCGCGCTGTTCGGTGCGCTGTTCACGCTGTTCGGTGCGCTGTTCACGCTGTTCGGTGCGCTGATCGCGCTGCTCGGTGCGCTGTTCAGCGACGGGCTGCTCGGCCGGGGCCTCGACGGCGTTCTGGCCGGCATCCGTGGCCTGGGCTGCGGCTTCGCCGCGGCGGCGGTTGCGGGTGCGCGGCTGCCTCGCGCGGTCGCCGGATTCCGTTCCGGAAACGGCGGCGGCGGATTCTGCAGTGGCGGATTCCCGGGCGCCGGACTCGGTGGAACCCGCGGGGGCTTCAGCCGGGGCGGCGGCGGGTGCCTCAACGGCGGGAGCCGTGACGACTCCGTCGCTGCCTGCACGGCGGCTGCGGCCACGGCGGGCGCGGGGGCTTTCCTGGGCGGTGTTTTCCCTTGCCAGGGACTCGTCCTCGGCGGCGGGCACCGTTGCGGGCGCAGCTGCCGGGGCCGCTGCGTGGGACACAGTGCCGTTGTCGCTCGCCTTTTCGGCAGCGCGGGCCGGAGCCTTGCTTACCGGAGTGCCTGCGCGGTGGGCGGAAATGGCCGTGACCAGATCACCCTTGCGCATGCGGGAACCGCCGGAAATGCCCAGCTGGCTGGCGAGGGCCTGGAGCTGGGCGAGCTTAAGGCCTGCAAGGCCGCTGCTCTTGGCGGGTGCTGCCGTTGATTCGGCAGCAGAAGATGTATCCACAGCCGGAGACAGCTCAGTGGTTTCGGTCACGAAGGATCCTTCCCCCTCGACGGCGTCCAGGCTAAGAGCTGGACGCGGTGATTTGATCTGGGCTGCAGTTCAGATCTGCAGCCGGGATTTCGGCCTTGCCGGATGGATATCGGCCAGCAGGGCCGGATATTGCTTCACCATGCACGATCCGAGAAATGAGGAACGGCGGGCTGAGTTTCAGGGGGCAGATCAATTCTGCTGATTCCTGCGTCAGACCGAAAGCAGGTGGCACCGGAAAATATTGCGCAGTGAAAGATGAGAGAGGCTACGTGGCCAACATCGCGGTCTTACAACGGTTACAAATTTACCGCCTGCGTATTTACCGCCGGTGCACTTCCACTTTAGCACCTTCAACGTCCACGGCCAGCTTCATCACGCGCCAGCCCACTTCCGGCGTGTTGCCCGCGGTGTGGGCGCCGATGAAGTCCACAACCTCACGGGCTTCCGCTTCGCCGTTGGCCAGGACCAGCACGGTGGGTCCGGCGCCGGATACGACGGCGGCGTGCCCTGCCCGGCGCAGCGCGCCGATCAGTTCCGCGCTGGGCCGCATGGCCTCGGCTCGGTAGCTCTGGTGCAGGTAGTCCTCGGTGCCGGGCAGCAGGAATTCCGGGTTCGTGGTCAGGGCATGGATCAGCAGGGCGGCGCGGCCGGAGTTCATGGCCGCGGCATGGTGGCCCACCGAAGCGGGCAAAAGGGCCCGGGCGGCCTCAGTGGAGAGCTCGTAGTCGGGCACGGCGACCACAGGGATCACCGAGGCGGCCACGGACGCGCACGTGCTGCTGTACTGGTCACTGTCCTGCCATGACAGCGCCAGTCCGCCGAAAATGGCGGGTGCAACGTTGTCCGGGTGGCCTTCCATTTCGCTGGTGAGCTGCAGGATCCAGTCGCTGCCACGCCGGGAGGCCTCCGGAACCAGGGCATTGGCGGCGCTGACGGCCGCCACCACGGCCGAGGCCGAGGAGCCCAGGCCCCGTCCGTGCGGGTTGACGTTGTCCGCCGTGATCCGCAGGCCTTCGTGCCGGAACCCCAGGCGGTGCAGGGCCTCGGTCAAGGCCTTGACCACGAGGTGCGTCGCATCGCGGGGCAGGGACTCGGCACCCTCGCCGCTGAGCTCGAATTCGAGTTCACCGCTGGCCAGGGTTTCCACGGTCAGCGTGTCATGCAGCGAGAGGGCCAGGCCGAGGCTGTCGTACCCGGGGCCCAGGTTGGCGCTCGTGGCCGGGACACGCACGGTGACCAGCTGGCCCGCCGGAACGGCCGGGGAGCCGGCAGCTGATTCGGCCGGGACGGTGAGGGTTGTTTCCAACGTTATTTTTCTTCCAGTCCCAATGCTGCGGCGACGGTGACGACGTCGTTGGAGACCTTGACCGGCTGCACGTCGCTGCCGTCCTCGGTGCGCAGGGCCCACTGCGGGTCCTTGAGGCCGTGACCGGTCACCGTGATCACGATCGTCTTGCCTGCCGGCACTTCCCCGGCCGCGTGCTTCTTGATCAGCCCGGCGACGCCGGCAGCGGAGCCGGGCTCCACGAAAACGCCTTCCCGGGCGGAGAGCCACCGGTGCGCGGACAGGATTTCCTCGTCCGTGACGGCCTCGATCACGCCGCCGGATTCATCCCGGGCCGCCACGGCGGTGTCCCAGGAGGCCGGGTTGCCGATCCGGATGGCGGTGGCAATGGTGTCGGGCTCGGTGATGGGGTGGCCGGCCACGAAGGGTGCCGCCCCTGCGGCCTGGAAGCCCCACATGACGGGTGTCCTGGTGGACACGGCGGGCAGCGACCCGGCGGTGGGCGACTCAAACGCCGCAGCGTATTCCTTGTAGCCCTTCCAGTACGCGCTGATGTTGCCGGCGTTGCCCACCGGGAGCACATGGAAGTCGGGGGCGTCGCCGAGCGAATCCACCACTTCGAAGGCACCGGTCTTCTGGCCTTCGATCCGGGCCGGGTTGACGGAGTTGACCAGGAACACCGGGTAGGACTCGCCGAGCTTGCGGGCGATGTCAAGGCAGTCGTCGAAGTTGCCGTCCACCTGCAGCAGCGTGGCTCCGTGCGCGACTGCCTGGCTGAGCTTGCCCATGGAGATCTTGCCCTCCGGGACCAGCACCGCGCACTGCAGCCCGGCAGCCGTCGCATAGGCCGCGGCGGAGGCGGAGGTGTTGCCGGTGGAGGCGCAGACCACGGCCTTGGCGCCAGCGGCCACCGCTGCCGTCATGGCCATGGTCATGCCGCGGTCCTTGAAAGAACCGGTCGGGTTCATGCCTTCGACCTTGAGGTAGACGGTGCTGCCGGTCAGCTCGGAGAGGTGGCGGGCATGCACGAGCGGGGTGCCGCCCTCGCCCAGGCTGATGACCTTGGTCGCTTCCGTGACAGGAAGACGGTCGGCGTATTCGCGGATGACACCGCGCCATTGGTGAGCCACTTAGACTCCTTCTACCCGGAGTACGGATGTGACGGAATTGATGACGTCCAGGCGCCTGACGGCCTCGACGGTTGCTGCAAGTGCGGCTTCGCGTGCACGGTGTGTCACGATCCGCAGCTCGGCCGATTCCACGTTGGAGTCGGCGTCGCGGTGAATGGTCTGCCGCATGATTTCGATGGACACGCCGTGCTCGGCGAAGAGCTGCGCGATCCTGGCCAGGACGCCGGGCTGGTCCGCGACGTCGAGTCCGATGTAGTAGCTGGTGACGGCCGCGTCGATGGGCAGCGATGGCACGTGCCCCGTGGTGGTTTCGGTGCGGCCGGGGCCGCCCAGGACAATGCGGCGGGCCGCGGAGACGAGGTCGCCCAGCACGGCGGACGCCGTCGGGGTGCCGCCGGCACCCTGGCCGTAGAACATGAGCTCGCCGGCGTTCTCGGCTTCGATGAAGACGGCGTTGAATGCACCGCGGACAGCAGCGAGGGGGTGCTCGCGGGGCAGGAGCGTGGGGTGGACACGGACCGAGACGCCGGTTTTGCCGTCCTCGTCAACCAGTTTCTCGGCAATGGCCAGCAGCTTGATGACAAAGCCGGCTTCCTTGGCGGCGGCGATGTCCGCCGCGGTGACCGACGTGATGCCCTCGCAGGAGACATCTTCCAGGGCAAACCGCGTGTGGAAGGACAGCGAAGCGAGGATTGCGGCCTTGGCGGCGGCGTCGTAGCCTTCGATGTCGGCCGTGGGGTCGGCTTCCGCGTAGCCCAGGCGCTGGGCCTCGGCCAGCGCGTCGGCGAACTGCGCGCCGGTCGAGTCCATCTGGTCGAGGATGAAGTTGGTGGTGCCGTTGACAATCCCGAGCACCCGGGTGATCCGGTCGCCGGACAGGCTGTCACGGATGGGCCGCAGGATGGGGATGGCGCCGGCCACGGCGGCCTCGTAGGACAGCTGCACCCCGGCCTTGTCCGCTTCCTCGTACAGTGTGGGGCCGTCCTGGGCCAGGAGCGCCTTGTTGCCGCTGACAACACAGGCACCGTGCCGCATGGCGGTAAGGATCAGGGTCCGGGCCGGCTCAATGCCGCCCATGAGTTCAATGACGACGTCGGCGTCCTTGACGAGGACTTCGGCGTCAGTGGTGAACAGCTCCCGCGGCAGCTCGACGTCGCGCTTGGCATCGAGGTTGCGCACCGCGATGCCCTGCAGTTCCAGCCGGGCGCCGGTGCGCGCGGCCAGGGCGTCGGCGTCGTCAATGAGAATCCGCGCAACCTGGGCCCCAACGTTGCCACAGCCCAGCAGGGCCACTTTCAGGGTTCGCAATTCAGACATTCAGACTCCCATGTCGCGGTTGAGCAAATCTTCTTCGGTTTCCCCGCGGACAATGAGCCGGGCAGATCCGTCGCTGACAGCGATAACGCCCGGCCGGGCCAGATAGTTGTAGTTGCTTGACAGGGCCCAGCAGTAGGCGCCGGTCCCCGGTACAGCAAGCAGATCACCGGCTGCCACGTCCTCGGGCAGATATACATCTCTAACAACTATGTCGCCGCTCTCGCAATGTTTGCCCACCACTCGGGACAGCTGCGGCGCCGCGTCGGAGCTCCGCGAGGCGAGAATCGCCGAATAATCCGCGTCGTACAGCACCGGCCGGGGGTTGTCGCTCATCCCGCCGTCCACCGACACATAGCGGCGGGGGTGCGTAACGTCCCCGGCTCCGTCGCGGCCGGCCGCGGCACCAGCAGAGGCCGGGGAATCCACCCGGACGGTCTTGAGCGTGCCGACCTCATACAGCGTAAAGGTGGTGCTTCCGACGATCGCGCGGCCCGGTTCGATCGAAATCCGGGGGGCGGTTATGCCGAGGGCAGCGCATTTGGAACGGACGACGGCGGCCATCGCCTGCGCGATTTCGGCGGCCGGGCGCGGGGTGTCCACGGGGGTGTAGGCGATGCCGTAGCCGCCGCCGAGGTCAAGCTCGGGCAACACGATGGAGTACTTCGACTGCATCGCTGCCAGGAAGTCGAGCAGCCTCTCGGCGGCGAGGGCGAAGCCGTCCGGTTCGAAGATCTGCGAGCCGATGTGGCAGTGCAGGCCCAGCAGTTCGATGCTGGCGTGCCCGGTGGCCGCGGCCACGGCTTCCTCTGCGGCGGACAGTCCGGCCTGATCCGTGGAGTCCCCGGCCATGGACAGGCCGAATTTCTGGTCCTCGTGGGCCGTGGCGATGAATTCGTGGGTGTGGGCGTGCACTCCGGGGGTCAGCCGCAGCATCACCCTGGCGGTGTCGCCCCGGTTGGCGGCGATCGCCGCGACGCGTTCGAGCTCGTCGAGGCTGTCCACCACGATCCGTCCCAGCTGCATGTCCAGCGCCCGGTGGATTTCGCCGTCGGACTTGTTGTTCCCATGCAGGGCGACGTCGGCGCCGGGGATGCCGGCGCGGAAGGCCACGGCGAGTTCGCCGCCGGACGCCGTGTCCAGGCGCAGCCCCTCTTCCTCGACCCAGCGGACCACGGAGGTGCACAGGAAGGACTTGCCGGCGTAGTAGACGTCCACTCCCCCGCAAATATCGGCGAAGGCGTCGTTGAAGGCGTCGCTGAACGCCCGGGCCCGGGCCCGGAAGTCTGTCTCGCTCAGCACGAACAGCGGCGTGCCGTACTGGCGCTGCAGCTCACTGACCGTCAGCCCCTCGATGGTGAGCTCGCCGTCGTCGTTGCGCGCAACACCGCCCGCCCACAGCGGTTCGTGGAGGGCATTGAGGTCGGCGGGGACCTCGAGCCAGTCCGGGGCGAGCGGGGACTGTCCTGAATTCGCGGTCATGGCGGTTACATCCGTTCCGGCGCCGAGACGCCCAGCAGTTCCAGTCCGTTGGCCAGCACCTGGCTGGTGGCGTCATTGAGCCACAGCCTGGTGCGGTTGGTGTCGGTGATGGGTTCCTCGCCCTGCGGCGCCACGCGGCAGGCGTCATACCAGCGGTGGTAGGCGCCGGCGATCACTTCGAGGTGGCGGGCCACGCGGTGCGGCTCGCGCAGCTCGGCGGCCTTGGCCACGATCGAGGGATAGCTGCCCAGGTGCGAGAGCAGCTCGTTTTCGGTGGGGTGCTCCAGCAGGGCAGCGTTGAAGCTGTCTATGCCGTCCACACGGCGCTCCACGCCGGCGGCCACGGCATTGCGGGCGGCGCCGCGGGAGCGGGCGTGGGCGTACTGGACATAGAACACCGGGTTTTCGTTGCTGTGTTTCTTCAGCAGCTCCGGGTCCAGCGTCAGCGGCGAATCGGCGGGGAACCGGGCCAGCGAGTACCGGACGGCATCCTTGCCGAGCCAGGAGATGAGGTCCTTGAGCTCGATGATGTTGCCGGCTCGCTTGGACAGTTTGGCGCCGTTGACGGAGACCAGCTGGCCGATCAGGACCTCGATGTTGACCTCGGGGTCGTCCCCGGCGGCTGCCGCGATGGCCTTGAGCCGGTTGATGTAGCCGTGGTGGTCGGCGCCGAGGAGGTAGATCTTCTCGGTGTAGCCGCGGTCCTTCTTGGACAGGTAGTAGGCGGCGTCGGCGGCGAAGTACGTGGGCTCACCGTTTGCGCGGACCATCACGCGGTCCTTGTCATCGCCGAAGTCGGTGGTGCGCAGCCAGACCGCGCCGCCGTCGTCGAACACGTGGCCCTGTTCGCGCAGGCGGGCGACGGCGTCCTCGATCGCGCCGGCGTCGTGGAGCTCCTGCTCGGAGAAGTAGACATCGAAGTCGACGCCAAACTCGGCCAGCGTCTGCTTGATGTCATGCATCTGCGCCTTGTAGGCGGCGCCCCGGATCACCGGCAGGGCCGCCACTTCGGTGAGTTCGCGGATGTCCGGGTGTTCGGTGAGCACCTCGTGGCCGAGGTCCGCGATGTACTGGCCCGGGTAGCCGCCCTGGGGCACGTCCCGGCCGTGCAGCCTGGCGAACACGGAGTTCGCGAACACGTTCATCTGGGAACCGGCGTCGTTGATGTAGTACTCGGCAGTGACGTCGGCACCGGAGGCCCGGAGGACGCGGGCGATCGCGTCGCCGAGGGCGGCCCAGCGGGTGTGGCCGATGTGCAGCGGGCCGGTGGGGTTGGCCGAGACGAATTCCATGTTGACCGTGTGCCCGGCGAGCGCGGTGTTGGTGCCGTAGGCCGCACCGGCCTCGACGATCGCCTTGGCGAGGGCACCGGCGGCAGCGGCGTCCACGGTGATGTTCAGGAAGCCGGGGCCGGCGATGTCCACCGCGGACACGCCGTCGATCGTCTTGAGCCGGGCGCTCAGGACGGACGCGAACTCCCGCGGGTTGGTGCCCGCCGTTTTGGCCAGCTGGAGGGCGACGTTGGTGGCCCAGTCCCCGTGGTCCCTGTTCTTGGGGCGCTCCACGCGCACCTCATCCGGGATGTCGGCCGCGGAGAGGGCTATGTCACCGGCGGCGACGGCGTCCTTCAGGCAGGCGGATATGGCGAGGGAGAGTTCTTCTGGGGTCACACTTCTAGCCTACCGGTGGGCCCGGAGTGCGGCGGAATCTGCCGTCCCGGCATGACGTCGGGGCCGGTTACGGGAAGGCCCGAGGTCATCAAGGCCTCGCGCCCAGGGTGAACCGTTACCCTGAATTCAACGTCTGCAACCCTGTCATGCCTCCACATTGTTCGCTGTCCGATCCCCGCAAAGAATCGAGTCCCGCATGAATACCGCCTTCCGCAAAAGCGTCCTCGTCGGCATTGCTGGCCTCTCCGTGGCCGGAACAGCGGCTGGCTGCGCCCCGTCGGCCCAGGCCCCGGCCGCACAGGGCGCGCCCCCGGCATCCGAGTCCGCTGCAGGTACCGGTTCTTACAAGGACGGCACGTACAGCGCCGACGGGAACTACACCTCCCCCAACGGCACTGAGACCGTGGGCGTGGAACTGACGCTGGCCGGCGGTGCCGTGTCCGACGTGAAGATCACGCAGCACCCCTCGAATCCGAACACCCGAAAGTTCCAGGGCGAGTTCGCCGGCGGCATCCAGTCCCAGGTTGTTGGCAAGAAGCTTGACGAGATCAAGGTTTCCAAAGTGGCCGGATCCTCGCTGACCAGCGGCGGCTTCAACCAGGCCGTGGCGAAGATCAAGTCACAGGCCCAATAGCGCAGCGAGGGACAGAGTAATCGTGGCGCATCCGGGCTGGACGCACTTCAGCTTTGACGGGATCGGGACCCGCTGGGAGATTTCCACCCCGTCCCGGCTCTCCGGCGAGCTCCGCCGTGGCCTGCTCGCCACGGTGGAGGAGTACGACGCCGCGTGGTCCCGGTTCCGCCCCGATTCGCTCATTGCCGACGCAGCCCGGACGCCTGGCCGCATTGAGCTGCCCGCCGAAGGGGCCGCCCTGGGCGCGCTGTACGGCACCCTGTACCGGCTCACCGAGGGTGCGATGACCCCGCTCATCGGCGGGAGCCTGGAGCGACTGGGCTACGACGCCACCTACACCCTGCGCCCGGGCGGCGCGCCACTTCCCGCGCCCCGGTGGGAGGATGCGCTGGACTGGCAGGGCACCGCGCTGACCACCACGGTTCCGGCGGTGATCGACGTCGGCGCGGCCGGAAAGGGCCAGCTGGCGGATCTGCTCTCCGCCCGGCTCCGGGACGGCGGCTGCGCCGGGCATTTCATCGATGCCAGCGGGGACCTGCTGAATCCGGGGCCGGATCCGGTGGTGGTTGCCCTCGAGCACCCCTACGATCCCACCCGGGCAATCGGCACCGTCCAGCTGGGGGCCGGCGCCCTGTGCGCTTCCGCCGCCAACCGGCGCGCCTGGGGCGACGGGTTCCATCATGTCCTGGACGGCACCACGGGAGCTCCGGTGCGTACCGTTGTCGCCTGCTGGGCCATGGCCGGGACCGCGATGGTGGCCGATGCGCTGGCCACTGCGTTGTTCTTTGTCGACGGTCCGCGGCTGGAGCAGGAGTTCGATTGCGCCTGGCTCACGGTGTATGCGGACGGGCACGCGGAATATTCAGCCGACTTCGAAGGGGCCCTGTTCTCATGACTGCCATCACCACCACCGCCCTTGGCTCGAGGCTGGACACCGCCTTGGGCCGGCTCACGATGTACCGGCTGGTGCTGTGGGTCCTGGCCGTCCTGGCCGGCTACAGCCTGCTGCTCAATGTGCTGGGCTGGTTGACGTTCGGGCTGCCGGAAATGCTGGCCCACCTTGCCCTGTGCCTTGGCCTGACGTACGCCTCCAGCCAGGGGCTGGCCGCCCTGTTCCGTGTGCGGCCGCACACGGAATCCTCCCTCATCACCGGCCTGCTGCTGTACTTCCTTTTCTGGCCCAGCGAGCTTTTCTGGCCCAGCCAGCCGACCCAGGGCCTCCAGCTGGCAGAGATCGCCGGCGTCGCCCTGGCCTGCGTCCTGGCCTCGGCCTCGAAGTATGCGCTGGCCTGGCGCGGCCGGCACATCTTCAATCCGGCCGCGGCCGGCGCGTTCCTGGCCGGGCTGACCGGGCTCAACATTGCCACCTGGTGGGCCGCGACGCCGGCCATGCTCTGGCTGGTGATGCCAGGGGTGCTGCTGGTGCTCTACCGGACCCGGAAGTCCGCCATGGCCGCCGTCTTCACCGTGGTTGCCGTGTCCATCGTGGCCGCGGATCTGCTCCAGGCCGGGATGGATCTCCCCGAGGCCCTGTGGCAGACGCTCGCGCAGCGGCCGGTGCTGTTCTTCGTCGGGTTCATGCTCACCGAGCCGCTCACCCTGCCCCCGCGGCGCTGGCAGCAACTGGCGCTGGCCGCCGTCGTCGGGGCCCTGTTTGCCGTCCCCTACAACCTGGGGTTTGTGGCCAACTCCCCCGAGCTGGCGCTGCTCGCGGGCAACGCGCTTGCCTTCGCCGTCGGACAGCGGGGCGGGGTCCGGCTGGCGTTCGTCGCGAGCCGTCCGCTGACGCCGACGACGACGGAATTCAGCTTCCGCCCGGAACGTCCGGTGCGCTTCGCTCCCGGACAGGCCCTGGAGCTGCACCTGCCCCCGGACACGACCGGCGGGAAGGATGACGGCAGGGGCGATGGGAAGGGTGACGGCAAGGCCCCCGGCAAACGTGACGGGAAGTCGGCCGGCAAGGGTGACGGGAAGGGAATCCGGCGCGTGTTCAGCCTGACCAGCGCGCCCGACGCCTCCCTGCTGACGATCGGGGTGGGGACGGCGGAGCCGGTGTCGTCAGCCAAGCGCTCGCTGCTGGCCCTTGAAGCGGGCGACGGGCTCACCGCAACCACTGTGAACGGCGACTTCCTCCTGCCGCGGAACCCGGCCACCCCCGTGCTGCTCATCGCGGCCGGAATCGGCATCACCCCCTACATGGCCCAACTGGCCGCGGTGTCCGCCGGAACCCCGTCCGGGGACCGCGACGTTGTCCTCCTGTACCTGGCCAAGAATGCCGCCGAGCTGGGCTACGCCGAGGAGCTGCAGCGCTCCGGGGCGCGCGTCCTGGCGCGGCTTGCGGACGGTTCGGCGCCGCCGGCGTTCATGCAGGACGCAGGTTCAAGAAGGATCGATGCGGCGGCCCTCAAGGAGCTGGTCCCCGACATCAGCGGCCGGGTGGTCTTCGTCTCCGGCTCGCCCGCCAGTGTGCGATCGCTGCGGGCCGCGGCACGTGGCGCGGGCGCCCGGCGGGTCCATGTGGATACGTTCACTGGCTACTGAGCCGGCTACGGAACCGCCGGCCAATTCGCTGGACTTGCCACGCACCCAGGACACGTTTGACTGCCGCTTGACTCCACTTGACGCTATAAATGGGCGACCGTTTTCCATGGTTTTCCGTTGGAGGCCAACTTCCTGCTAAGCTCTAGGACGTCCCGCCCGCAACGGCAGGATCCCTGGATGCCCTCGTAGCTCAGGGGATAGAGCGTCTGCCTCCGGAGCAGAAGGTCGTTGGTTCGATTCCAATCGAGGGCACGAACAAAACCCCGCCGTTTGAAACGGCGGGGTTTTTTGTGCCCTGAATCCCGCCAAAAGACCGCGGAAAACCAGCGGCATTGCCCCTGCCGATTGTCGGTGCTCCCTCGTAGGCTGTTTTCATCGGTGGCGGGCTACCCTGCCCGCTCCGAAGCGTGAAGGGGGTCTCACATGTTCTATCCAACTCCGTCCTGTTCTATCGTTCCGCCCTATTTGCTCCGCAGGCTGGCCGCACAGCAAAAGCCGGAGCTCTCCAGGGCCGCCCACGGGGCAAAGCAGGCCCTGCAACACGTCCCGAGCTTCCAGGCCTCCCGCACAGTGCCAGGGCCCGGCAGCCGTCCGGGCCTGCGGGAACTCAAGCCGTCCCCGCCGGAACGGACGGTCTATGACGCTAAGTCCACCGAGAAGCTGCCCGGCAGCGTGGTCCGCAAAGAAGGCGAACCGCCCACCGGCGACCCCGCCGCCGATGAGGCCTATGACGGGCTGGGGCACACCCACCGCCTCTACGCCGAAGCCTTCGGACGCAATTCGATCGACGGCAAAGGCCTGCACCTTGATGCCACGGTCCACTATGGCCGCCTGTACGACAACGCTTTCTGGGACGGCCAGCAAATGGTCTTCGGCGACGGTGACGGCCAGGTCTTCGAGCGGTTCACGAAATCCTTGAGCGTCATCGGGCACGAGCTCACCCACGGCGTGACCCAGTACTCCGCTGGGCTGGTCTACCGCAACCAGGCCGGCGCCCTGAACGAATCGATGTCCGACGTCTTCGGGGCCCTCGTTGAGCAGTATGTCCGGAAGCAGTCGACGGCGGAGGCCAGTTGGCTGATCGGCGAAGGCCTCTTCACCGACCAGGTGCAGGGGGCCGCCTTGCGTTCCATGAAGGCTCCGGGAACGGCATACGACGACGACGTGCTCGGCAAGGACCCGCAGCCGGACTCGATGGACGGCTACGTGCGCACCAGCGCGGACAACGGTGGCGTGCACATCAACTCCGGTATCCCCAACCGTGCGTTCTGTCTGGTGGCCACTGCCCTGGGTGGCAATGCCTGGGACGCGCCGGCACAGATCTGGTACGAGACGCTGACGGGCGGCACGCTGTCCCCCACCGCCACGTTCGGCGCCTTCGCCAAGGCCACTGCAGCCTCTGCCAAGGAGCTGTTCGGGGACGATTCCAAGGAACATGACGCCGTGCGCTCCGCGTGGGAAACTGTGAAAGTAAAGTTCCCGGGGGCCCGGCGATAAGCCAAGCCCCGCAAGTCGAGTCCAATTGAGATCCGAGTCCGATGAAGATAACTGTCCAGCGCAGTGGCGGCGTGGCCGGAATGAAGAGGACGTGGACCGTCCGGCCCGAGCCGCCGGAAGACACCGACCGGTGGCAGCCGCTGATCGAGGCCTGCCCGTGGGACGACGTCGCCGGAATCAGTGGGACAACCGGCCAGCCGGACCGGTTCATGTACAGCATCCGGGCCGATCAGCGCCGCGCGGTCCTGCCGGAGCGTGCGCTGACGGGTCCGTGGCGCGACCTCGTCGAATGCGCCCGGGCCGCCGCTGAGGGGCCGGCGTCGCCGGGCTTTGGCTAGCCGCTGCTGCCGGGCCGAGGCCCGCTATGCCGTGGCCAGGTGCCCGCGGAACGTGCGCCGGTAGGACTGCGGGCTGGTGTCCAGCGCCTTGGCAAAGTGGTGCCGCAACAGGACCGAATGCCCGAACCCGGACTCCCTTGCGATTTCGTCGATATTGAGCTCCGTGCTCTCCAGCAGCTCCTGGGCGCGCAGCACCCGCTGGGAATTAAGCCAGGCCGCGGGAGTGGCTCCCGTTTCCGCGCGGAAGCGCCGCGCAAACGTCCGCGGCGACATATGGACCCGGGCCGCCAGTTCGTTGACCGCGTGTTCCTCGTCCAGGTGCCGGACCATCCACTGCAGCAGCTGCTCCATGGGCTCCGAGCCGCACGTCGGAATGGGCCGGTCGATGTATTGGGCCTGGCCGCCGTCCCGGTGCGGAGGGACCACCATGTCCCGGGCGATGGCGGCGGCCACCTTGGCGCCGAACTCAACGCGGACGAGGTGCAGGCAGGCATCGATCCCTGCGGCCGTGCCGGCACTGGTAATGATCCGGCCGTCTTCGACGTAGAGGACGTTTTCATCCACCAGGACAGCGGGGTACCGGGTGGCCAGTTCCTGGGAGTAATGCCAGTGCGTGGTGCAGCGGCGGCCATCGAGCAGGCCCGCCCGAGCCAGGGCGAAGGCCCCTGAACAAATGGACATCACCCACGCACCGCGCGCGTGGGCGGCCCGCAGCGCCTCCAGGACGGAGTCGGGAACGTCCTCGTCCCGGCCGTACGGCGCCATCACCACCAGGTCGGCGTCCGCAGTTGCTTCCAGCCCGAGACCCACGTGCATGGATAGGCCCGACTTGAGCGGGACGTCGCCCGGCTCGGGCGCGCAGACGCGGAAATCGAACGCGGGCACGCCGTTTCCGCGGTCCGAGCGGTCGATGCCGAAGACCTCGAAAGCCGTCGCGAACTCGAAGATCGAGAAGTTGGGAACCACGATCATTGCCACTGATTTGATCATGATTCCATCCTGACAGAACAGTGGCAGAAATTATAGCTTTTTGGGCATTTCTGCCACTTTTTTAAGGGCCCGGACCGGAGAACCATAGAGGTATGGAACTCCTCGGAATCGCCCTCATCATCCTGGTTCTTGCCGGCGTCACCGCCACGATCTCCGCCCTCCGCAAGGATGGCCTCGGCCACACTCCGCCCGTCCGCTCGGAAGAATACTGGATGGCCCGGGACCTGCCGAGCATCAACTACACGATGCGGAACATCTAAGTCCGCGCACGCTTAGTCCACACGCCCATCGGGCCCGGTCATCCAGCCGGGCCCTCAACATGCGCCGAGGCTGAACAGCGGAACAACGCGAATTGAACAACGCGGCCGGACAGCCGGACCCGATATCCGCCTCCGCCACCCCAGCGGACAGTCCACCCCAGTAGACTGTCTCCAGCCATGACATTGCATATTTCCTACCCCGCCGAGCTGCCGGTCTCCGAGCGCCGCGAAGATCTTATGGCCGCCATCGCGGCCAACCAGGTGACCATCATCGCCGGCGAGACCGGCTCGGGTAAGACCACCCAGATCCCCAAGATGTGCCTTGAGCTCGGCCTGGGCGAGAACGGGCTGATCGGCCACACCCAGCCCCGCCGGCTCGCGGCCCGCACCGTGGCCGAGCGCATCGCGGAGGAACTCGGCGTCGAAATCGGCCAGGAAGTCGGTTTCCAGGTCCGCTTCACCGGTGAGGTCAGCCGGTCCACCAAGGTCAAGCTCATGACCGACGGCATCCTGCTGGCGGAAATCCAGCGCGACAGGCTGCTGCGCAAGTACAACGCCATCATCATTGACGAGGCGCACGAGCGCAGCCTCAACATCGACTTCATCCTCGGCTACCTCAAGCGCATCCTGCCGCAGCGCCCGGACCTGAAGATCATCATCACCTCGGCCACCATCGATCCGGAGCGCTTCGCCAAGCACTTCGGCAGCGACGAGGAGCCCTCCCCCATCATCGAGGTGTCGGGCCGGACCTTCCCGGTGGAAATCCGCTACCGGCCGCTTTCCCAGCCGGCCGGCGGCACCGGCGCCGAAGATGGTGACGGAGAAGGTGCCGCCGCGGACGACGAACTCGAGGAGGACCGCGACCCGCTCGACGCGGTGTGCGACGCCGTCGACGAGCTCGCCTTGGAAGCCCACGGCGACATCCTGATTTTCTTCTCCGGCGAGCGCGAAATCCGCGACGCGGCGGAGGCCCTCAACGCCCGCATCCAGTCCAACCGGCGCCTCGCGGGCACCGAGGTCCTTCCCCTCTTCGCCCGGTTGAGCCTGCAGGAGCAGCACAAAGTTTTCCACCCCGGCAGCAAGCGCCGGATCGTACTTGCCACCAACGTCGCCGAAACCTCGCTGACGGTCCCCGGCATCAAGTACGTGATCGACACCGGCACGGCCCGGATCTCGCGCTACTCACACCGGACCAAAGTCCAGCGCCTGCCGATTGAGCGCGTCTCCCAGGCTTCGGCCAACCAGCGCTCGGGCCGCTGCGGCCGCGTTTCCGACGGTATCGCGATCCGGCTGTACTCCGAAGAGGACTTCGAGTCGCGGCCGCTGTTCACGGATCCGGAGATCCTGCGCACCAACCTCGCGGCCGTCATCCTGCAGATGACCGCCATGGGCGTGGCCCGCGGACCGAAGGACGTGGAGAACTTCCCCTTCGTCGAGCCGCCGGATTCGCGCGCCATCAACGACGGCGTCAGCCTCCTGCGCGAGCTCGGCGCCCTGACCGCCGCGCGGCAGGAGCCAACGGACGACGGCGGGCAGCGCGACGGCGGGCAGCGCCGCGGTTCCGGCCGTCCCGGCAGCGGGCTCACCGCCGTCGGACAGCAGCTGGCCCAGCTGCCGGTGGACCCCAGGCTCGGCCGGATGATCGTGGAGTCCGGAAAGCGGGGGTGTGTTCGGGAGGTCATGATCCTCGCGGCAGCGCTCACCATCCAGGACCCGCGCGAGCGTCCAACAGACAAGCAGCAGCTCGCCGCGGAGAAGCACGCCCGCTTCCGGGACGAAAACTCGGATTTCACCGGTTACCTGAACCTGTGGAACTACCTGCAGGAGAAGCAGCAGGAACTGTCCTCCACGGCGTTCCGCCGGCTCTGCCGCAACGAATTCATCAACTACCTGCGGGTCAGGGAGTGGCAGGACCTGTTCGCCCAGCTCCGCCAGCTGGCCCGGCCGCTGGGCATCAGCCTGGACAACAAGCGCCTTGCCGATCCGGTGGGCAACCACGACGGCATTCACATCAGCTTGCTCTCGGGGCTCCTGAGCCACGTCGGCATCCTCGACGAGCGCAAGCGCGAGTACGCCGGCGCCCGCGGCAGCCGCTTCGCGATCTTCCCGGGTTCGGCACTGTTCAAGAAATCACCCACGTTCGTGATGGCCGCCGAACTCGTGGAGACGAGCCGGCTCTGGGCCCGCGTCGCGGCGAAGTTCGATCCGCTCTGGGCCGAACAGGTGGCCCCCGACCTGGTCAAGCGCAGCTACAGCGAGCCGCACTGGTCCAAGAAGATGGGCGCGGTGATGGCCCACGAAAAGGTCACGCTTTACGGCGTGCCCATCATCCCGAGCCGGCGGATCAACTACGGCAAGGTGGATCCGGAGCTCTGCCGCGAGCTCTTCATCCGCCATGCCCTGGTAGAAGGCGACTGGCAGACCCACCACAAGTTCTTCCACCGCAACCGCGCGCTGCTGCACGAAATCGAGGAGCTCGAGGCCCGGATGCGGCGCCGCGACATCCTGGTGGACGACGAGACACTGTTCGAGTTCTACGACGCCAGGATCGGCGCGGAGGTCGTCTCGGAGCGGCACTTCGACAAGTGGTGGAAGGACGCACGGCAGCAGGATCCCACGCTGCTCGACTTCGACCAGTCCCTGCTGATCAGCGAGGACGCCGCGGCCCTGGACGATTCGGCCTATCCCAAGACCTTGTTGCACAAGGGCTTCGAGCTGCCGCTGAGCTACGAGTTCCATCCAGTCGCGCCCGGTTCGCCGCCAAATCCATCCGACGGCGTCACCGCAGAGGTGCCGGTGCTGTTCCTGAACCAGCTCGACGACGCCGCGTTCCGCTGGCTGATCCCCGGGCAGCGCGTGGAACTCGTCACGGCGCTCATCAAGTCGCTGCCCAAGCAGATCCGCAAGAACTTCGTTCCTGCCCCGGACGTGGCCCGCCAGGCCGTCGCGGCGCTGGAAGCGGACTTCGATCCCGCCACGGACGAGCTCGAACCCTCGCTGGAACTGGTGCTGCGCCGGATCCGCGGACAGGTCATTCCGCCGGGCTCCTGGAACTGGGACGCCGTGCCATCGCATTTGCGGGTCAGCTTCCGCGTGGTGGATTCCCGCGGCAAGCTGCTGGATGAGGGCAAGGACCTGAACGCGCTGCAGGAGCGGCTGGCCCCGGCCACCCGGCGGGCCATCGCGGAATCCCTCGGTGCCACCCCGGGCACCACGGCACCCCAATCCAAGGGAAATGCCGCGGCAAAGGCGAAAGCCGGCGCGAACGGCAGGGATGGCGCGCGTTCATCACAGGCCGGCGCGTCCCCGTCGGCCGCCCTGGCCGCTGCCGCGGCGCCGGGCGGGTTCACCGAAATGTCCGGGCTCAAGGACTGGACCTTTGGAACCGTCCAACGCCAGGTCCAGGGAACCGTTGGCGGGCACACCGTCACCGGCTATCCGGCTCTGGTGGACGAGGGAACGTCCGTGGCGCTGCGGCTGTTCCAGACGCCGTCGGAACAGCAGGAAGCCATGCGCGGCGGGGTCATCCGGCTCCTGGCCCTGAAAGTGCCACCGCCGGACCGCTATGTCCTGGAGCACCTGAACAACACCGAGAAACTGACCTTCAGCCAGAACCCGCACGGTTCCGTGGCCGCCCTGATCGCCGACTGCGCCCTGGCCGCCATCGACAAACTCACGCCGGCCCCGCTGCCGTGGGACGAGGCCTCGTTCAAGGCGCTCTACGAGAGCGTCCGGGCGGAGCTGATCGACACCGTCTTCACCGTCACTGCCGTCGTCGAACGCATCCTGGCCAGCACCCGCCGGATCGAAAAGCAGCTCAAGGGCACCACGAGCCTGGCCCTGATCAGCGCGCTCAACGACGTCAAGAGCCAGCTCGAGCAGCTGGTGTATCCGGGCTTCGTGGCACGCACGGGCTACGCCCAGCTCAGCCAGCTGCCCCGCTACCTCGCGGCGATCGAAAAGCGCCTCGAGAAGCTGCCGGGCAACGTCCAGCGGGACGCCCAACACATGGCCGCTGTCCAGGCCTTGGAGGACGACTACGACGACGCCGTGTCCGCGCTGCTGCCCGGGCGGCGGGCGGGCGCGGAGTTAACCCACGTGCGCTGGATGATCGAGGAACTGCGAGTGAGCCTCTTCGCCGTCGAACTCGGGACCGCCTATTCGGTGTCCGAAAAGCGTATCCGGGCCGCGCTTAACAAAGTGCTGGCGCCGGCGTAGACCCCTGAGGGTGCTGCGCCGGCGCCAGCATTGGCGGCCGGGAATGTCCGGGCGGGACCTAGGCGGCCGGGACGTGCTCCGCGTGGCCGGCCGTGCGCAGGCCCTCGCGGAGCTTCTCCGCGTTGGCGTCCAGCGTGGCCGGATCCGGGTGCTGGTCCACGGAGCCGAAATCAAAGTCCGCCATTGAGTTCGATGGCCACACATGGACGTGCATGTGGTTGATTTCGTAGCCGGCCACGATCAGCCCGGCCCTGGCGGCGTCGAACACCTCCACCTGGACGGCGCCGATCTTGCGGGCAACCTCCATGACCCGGCCGAGGACCTCGGGCGAGGCATCCGTCCAGCGGTCCACTTCCTCGGTGGGCACCACGAGCGTGTGCCCGTCGGCCAGCGGGCCCATGGTCAGGAACGCCACGACGTCGTCCTCGCGCCAGACGAAGCGGCCCGGGATCTCGCCGTTGATGATTTTGGTGAAGAGAGTGCTCATGCGTCCGCCTTTTCTGCCGGGGACCCCAGGGTACTGACGTCCAGGACAAAACGGTACTTGACGTCGCCTGCCACCATGCGGTCGTAGGCTTCGTTGAGCTGGTCCGCGCCGACCACCTCGACGTCGGACACCACGCCGTGCTCGGCGCAGAAGTCCAGCATCTCCTGCGTCTCGGCGATGCCGCCGATCAGCGAACCCGCATAGGCGATCCTGCGCCGGATCAGCACCCCGGGGTTGACTGGCGGCATCGCTTCGGCGGGCAGGCCCAGCTGGAACAGCACGCCGTCCAGGCCCAGGGTGCGGAAGTAGGGGTTGAGGTCGTGCGGTGCGGCGACGGTGTCGATGATGACGTCGATACTGCGGTTCGCGGCTTCCATCGCGGCCGGGTCGGTGGAGAGGATGACGTCGTCGGCGCCGAGCTCGCGCGCTGCGTCGAACTTGTTCTCCGACGTCGTGAAGACCTTGACCTCGGCGCCCATGGCCTTGGCGATCTTGACGGCCATATGGCCGAGGCCGCCCAGTCCGACGACGCCGACGACGTCGCCTTCCTCGACCTCGAAGTGGTTCAGGGGCGAATATGTGGTGATGCCGGCGCACAGCAGGGGCGCCGCGGCGGCGGGGTCCAGGGCTTCCGGCACCCGCAGGACATAGTGCCGGTCCACCACGATCGACGTGGCATACCCGCCCTGGGTGATGGCGCCGTCGTTGCGGGCATCCTTCGCCCCGTAGGTTCCCACGGCGGCGTTTTCGCAGTACTGCTCGAGGCCGTCCAGGCAGCTCTCGCACTCTCGGCAGGAGTCCACGATGCAGCCCACGCCCACGCGCTCACCCACCGTGAAGTCGTCGACGGCGGAACCGAGCCGGGTGACCCGGCCGACGATCTCGTGGCCCGGGATCAACGGGTAGGTGTCGCCGCCCCATTCGCCCCGGGTGGCGTGCACGTCCGAGTGGCACAGTCCGCAGAATTCGACGGCGATCTCGACGTCGTCCGCCTTCGGCGCCCGTCGGGACACGGTCAAGGGAACAAGCCCGCTGTCCGGTGAGGTGGCACCGTACGCAGCAGCGAGAGTGGGGCCGGCCTTCTGAGCGGCGCTGTCCGCGGTGGCGGATTTGGTGTCTGTGGTGTCCAAATCCGGCAGCGGCTTGGCAAGGGGCGGGGGTACGGGACGTCCAGGTGTCATACGTTGACGCTACCCCCGGTCCCGGGATGTATTCCACTTTGGGGTGCGGGGCCACGCTGCGGGTCACGTGTGGGCGGTCTGCGCACCGGAGACCGCGCCGCCGCGGGAGACATGTCAACAATGAGGCCACGGTTGCGGTCCGATATGGCCTCGCGCGTCCGCCCGCCTCGGCTGTTCCTATTAATGTCGGACCCCGACGGAGACTGGGTTCATGGACGGCAAGCAGGGGCCCGACGAGGCTTCATCAGTGGCAGGGCACGGTGACGAGGACCTCCAGGAGTTGCTCGCATTCTGCTCCCGCGTGCTCCGGGACCAGCGTCAGCCCGAGGACCGCGCCGGGATCCTCGAACAGTACCGGCGGCTTGACGAGCTTCACTCCGCTATCGACGCATTGCTGATGCGTTTTCGGCTCGACGTTTTCCTGGGCAGCGTTCCTGGAGTTACGCCCGGAAGCTCCCCGATGGCTTCCGAAGCGGTGGAACGGTTCCGGAGGGCCATTAATGTCATAGCCCGCAGGGACACTTAACTCATGGACGGCAATCAAGGGCCCGAAGTGGTTCCGGCAGACCCGGCATCGGCAACTGCGGTGACCGTCGCTGAACTGGCCCGGATCCTGGCTTTCCTCCCGGCCCCGGACAGCGCCGCCGCCCTGATCGACGAGATCCGGGACCTGGAAGACCTGAAGTCCGCCGCGTCCGCGGAACAGGCCCGGCACGCCGTGGCGTTCGACCTGCTCCAACGCCGCGAACAAGCCGCCGCCGGGGTTCCGGCCAAGGAACTCGGGACCGGTGTCGGCGCGCAGATCGCCCTCGCCCGCCGCGAATCACCCGGACGAGGAACTCGCGCCCGACACCGGGACGTTCGCCGGYGCCGGTGACCGGTCCCTGGTCGCCGCGGCCCGGGCCGCCGCCTACCGGCTGGACCCCCGCTCCGTGACCGAACGAGCCGCGCACGCCSCCACCGAGCGGCACGTCAGCCTCCGACCGGCCCCCGACACCATGTGCCACCTCACCGCCCTGCTCCCCGTCGCCCAGGGCGTCGCCGCCTACAAGGCCCTGAGCGGGCACGCCGACACCCTCCGCGCCGCCGGGGACCCGAGGGGCCGCGGGCAGCTGATGGCCGATGCCCTGGTCGAACGCACCACCGGCACCCCCGGCGGGATCAGCGGCGTCGAGATCCAGCTCGTCATCACCGACCGCACCCTCTTCCAGGCCGGCGCCGAACCGGCCCGGCTTCCCGGCTACGGCACCGTCCCCGCCGGCTGGGCCCGCAGCCTCATCAACGGCACGGCCGGCGCCCACAGCGGTGACGGCGGCGGTTCCCCGGGACACAGTGGTCCCCCTGGACCCGGCGCCGCGGCCCCAAACACGGACAGAAACGGTGACGGCCAGTCCGGCGGTCCCCCTCAACCGGGCGGCACCGCCGGGAGGGCCGATGACCCCGCGTTCACCCTCTGGCTCCGCCGCCTCTACACCCACCCCGGCACCGGCGAGCTCATCGCCATGGACTCCCGCGCCCGGCTCTTCCCCGCCGGGCACCGCCGATTCATCCTGGCCCGCGACGACACCTGCCGCACCCCCTACTGCGACGCGCCCATCCGCCACCTGGACCACATCGTCCCCTGGCATACCGGCGGCCCGACCACCACGGACAACGCCGCCGGCCGCTGCGAAGCCTGCAACCACACCAAAGAAACCCCCGGCTGGAAAGCACGCCCCAGCCCCGGAGCCGCACCCGGATCCGCCTCGAGCATCGGCGCGAGGCACACCATCGAACTCACCACCCCCACCGGCCACACGTACCGTTCCACCGCGCCGCCCCTGCCGGGGACACCGCTTCGGCCATCGCCGCAGCCTAGGAATCATTGACTGCCCCAGGAGGAACTGGAGGAGCTCTGGGCAGCCTGCGCGGGCCGTCCGGTGCTCGTGCTGGCCCTCAGTGTGAAGCCGCGTCCTCGGCGTACGGTTCCGGCCCGGTGACAACATCGTTCTCGGGACCGTGGCACCACTCCGAAAAGGACCCCGGATAGAGGGCAGCGGAAAAGCCGGCAATCTCGAGGGCGGCGATTTCATGGGCCGCCGTCACTCCGGATCCGCAGTACACGGCAGTGGGGACACCGTCCCGGTAACCGAGCCGTTCGAAGCGCTCCCGCAGCTCCGCCGGGGCCAGGAAGCGCCCGTCAGCGCGCAGGTTCCCGGTAGTGGGGGCACTGACGGCCCCCGGAATATGGCCGGCGCGGGGATCCACGGGCTCGATTTCACCGCGGTACCGCTCCCCCGCCCGGGCGTCCAACAGCAGCCCCTGCCGGCCCCAAGTGGCGGCTTGTCCGGCGTCGATCGCGGGCATGGCGCCGTCGGACAGGGTGACGTTTCCGGGTGCGTTCTGTTCGGGTCCGGCAACCAGCTCGAACCCGGCAGCCCGCCACGCGGCCAGGCCGCCGTCGAGCAGGTACACAGAACTAAAGCCGGCGTTGCGCAGCATCCACCACAGCCGGGCCGCAGCCATGTTGCCGCTGTCGTCGTACGCTACGACCGCATCGCCGTCGTTGATGCCCCAGCGGCGCGCAGACTCCTGGAACTGCTCCGACGGCGGCAACGGATGCCTGCCGCGTGCCGGTTCCGCCGGTCCGGCAAGTTCAGTGGCGAGATCCACGAAGACGGCCCCGGGGATGTGTCCGCGCAGGTAGTGATCGTGACCGTGGGGATCTCCCAGCGCCCAGCGAACGTCGAGGAGTACTGTGCGCTGGCCGGCTGCGCCGGCGTCGTCCATCCGGTCCTTGAGGGCGGCAGCATCGAGAATTGTGTCCATTTCCCCACTCTATCTTTGGCGTCCCACCGCCCCCGGTAGGCTGTAGCGGTGAACACCGCGCATCTGCAGGACCGGGCATGGGCCGACGAAGCCGTCCGCCGGATCAACGCCGAAAACAACCGCTCAGCCGACACCCACCTGTATTCGGTGCCGCTCCCGGAGCACTGGGGCGTGCAGCTGTACCTGAAGGACGAATCCACCCACCGCACCGGCAGCCTCAAGCACCGGCTGGCCCGGTCCCTGTTCCTCTTCGGCCTTGTCAACGGCTGGATCCGGGAAGGCACCACTATCGTGGAGGCATCCAGCGGCAGCACCGCCGTCTCCGAAGCCTATTTTGCGCAGCTGCTGGGACTGCCCTTTATCGCCGTGATGACCCGGACCACCAGCCGCGAGAAAATCGCCCTGATCGAACAGTTCGGCGGCTCCTGCCATCTGGTGGACCACGCCTCCGAGGTCTACGAGGCCGCCGCGGATCTGGCCAGCAGCACAGGCGGACACTACATGGACCAATTCACGTACGCCGAACGGGCCACGGACTGGCGCGGGAACAACAACATCGCCGAATCGATCTTCGGCCAGCTGGCGCTGGAGGAGCACCCGGTTCCCCGCTGGGTTGTGGTGGGGGCCGGCACTGGCGGGACCAGCGCCACGATTGGCCGGTACCTGCGCTACCACCGCTACGAGACGGCCCTCGCCGTCGTCGACCCGGAAAATTCCGCGTTCTATCCGGGCTGGCGGAACAGCCGGCCCGACGGCGGGACAGCCGCCGTACCCGCGGCGGGATTGCCCTCCCGCATCGAGGGCATCGGCCGGCCGCGGATGGAGCCGAGTTTTGTGCCCGCCGTGATCGACCACATGATCCAGGTTCCCGACGCCGCGTCGGTGGCGGCCATGCGGCATCTGAGGGACCACGCCGGTCTGCACGCGGGTCCGTCCACCGGGACCAACCTCTGGGGCGCGTGGCAGCTTATCGCCGGGATGATCGCGGAGGGCCGCCGGGGCAGTGTTGTGACCCTGATGTGCGACGCCGGGGACCGCTATGCCGGGAATTACTACAACCCGGAGTGGCTGGAGGCCCACGGCCTGGATCCCGAACCCCATGAGGCCGTGCTGCGCGAGTTCTTCCGGACCGGCGCCTGGCCGGCCTAAACCGGCCCGCCAGCCCGCCCGCCAGTACGCCCGCCAGCCCGCCAAGGCGCCCGCGGAGGCTAAACCTCCGCTGTATCGCCGCTGGAGAGGTGCCGGTACTCGGTGCCGTACTTGGCGCCGATCCGGGTCACGTGCCCCTCCACCAGGCCGCGGCCCAGCTCGTTCAGCAGCGCGTCGTGGATCGGGAAGGCCTGTGGTGCACGGACACCGATGACAAAATCCACCACTTCGCCCACCTTGTTCCACGGGGCGTGGATGGGTACAAGCAGCGTCTTGACGTCGACGCCGTCGGGGATCGCGAAGGAGTCCCCCGGGTGGTAGACGTTGCCGTCGACGAGGTAGCCGACGTTGGCCACCACGGGGATCTGCGGATGGATGAGGGCGTGCTGGCCGCCAAAGGTCCTGATGGCGAAGCCCGACGTTTCAAATTCCTCGCCCGCGGCCGCCGCATGGATGCGGCTTCCGGCGTCGGGCGCCTTGCCGCGGAGCGTCGCGGCCACGGCCTCCGGGGCGAAAAGCTCAAGGGTGGTGTTCGACTGCAACGCCGCGGCGACGGCGTCGACGTCCACATGGTCCGCGTGCTCGTGGGTAATGAGCACAGCATGTGCTCCGGCCAGGGCCTGGTCCGTCTCCGAAAAGGTGCCCGGGTCAAACACCAGCACCCGGCCGTCCTGTTCGAGGCGGACACAGGCGTGAGTAAATTTGGTCAGCTTCATCCGGCCAGCCTAGGCACCAGCCGTCACAGTGTCCACGGAGCGGTGCTGGCAATCTTGGGCGCTGGTAATCTTGGACATTGCCACCCTTAGCGAGTCCCACCCGCAAATTCTTATGACGAAGCGAGTTCCACGATGTCCCAAGGCGCTACCACCGGCAGCAGCCGGACTCCGGCCTCGGCACCCGTGCAGGGCAAGGAACAGCGCGTCACCAAGCAACGCCTCGCCGTCAGTGCCGCCTTGGACGACCTGGCGGACTTCGTCAGCACCCAGGAACTGCACCGCATCCTCCAGGAGCGCGGCACCGCGGTGTCCCTCGCGACCTCCTACCGGATCCTGCAGTCCCTCGCCGACGACGGGCTGGTGGATGTCCTACGCAACGCCGACGGCGAGGCGGTGTACCGGCGGTGCGCCGTCACCGGGCACCACCATCACCTGCTGTGCCGGAACTGCGGCAAGGCCGTGGAAGTGGAAGCACCGGCGGTCGAGGCCTGGGCCGCGCGGATCGCGAATGAGCACGGCTTCACCGCAGTGGAGCACACCGTGGAAATCTTCGGACTGTGCCCCGAATGCACAGCCAGTCAGCCCGGCCAGTAGCCGGAGCTGCTGAAATTCCCCACCTTTGACCTCGTGACCCCGGAAATCACCGGCGGGGCGCAGGGACCCGCCGGCTGCCGGCGGCTAACCTGGGGAAATTCCGCCGCAAAGGCGTGAGAGCGTTTAAGCCACAGCTCCCGCGCTCCGCACCACCCGCCCGTTGAGCCCCCGCCTGGCCCGGGCACTGCCGATCATCCGGCAGGCCACGTAGATCAGGAACGACAGCGTGGTCACATAGGGGCTGATCGGCAGCCGGCCGCCGAGGGCCAGCAGGATGCCTCCGACGGTCGCCGTCATCGCGAAAACGATGCTCAGCGTGACCACCAGCCGGGGCGAGGACGTGACGCGCATCGCCGCCGCCGCGGGCGTGATCAGGAGGGCCAGCACCAGCAGGGCGCCGACAATCTGGATGGACAGCGCCACGCTGATGCCCAGCAGCACCATGAACCCAAGGGCCAGGGCCCGCACCGGGACGCCGCGGGCGGTGGCGACGTCGGGGTCGACACTGGCAAAGGTCAACGGCCGCCAGATGGCGGCCAACGCCAGCATCACCACGACGGCGGCGACCGCCAGGACCTGCAGCTGGACGGTCCCGACCGACACGATCTGCCCGGTGAGCAGGCCGAACTTGTTGGCCGCCCGGCCCTCGTACAGGGATAGGAAGAGGATGCCCAGGCCAAGCCCGAAGGGCATGATGACGCCGATGATCGAGTTCTTGTCCCGTGCGCGGACCCCCATCACGCCGAGCACCAGGGCTGCCAGCACGGATCCCGCTAGCGAGCCGAGGATGATGTCGGCGCCGATCAGCAGTGCGAACGCCGCGCCGGCAAAGGAGAGTTCCGAGATTCCGTGGACGGCGAAGGCGAGGTCGCGTTTCATCACGAAGGTGCCCATGATTCCGCCGAGCAGCCCGAGGACGGCGCCGGCCCAGATGGAGTTCTGCACCAGGACCAGCAGCTCGCCGTAGTTTTCGAAGTTGAAGATTGAGTGCAGCAGGTCGCCCAGATCCATTTAGCCCACCTCGCCCGCGACTGAGTGCGCGTCCAGATGGTGGTGCGTCGCGGCATCCGGCAGCCCGACGACGATCAGCCGGCCGTTGGCCTGGATGACTTCAACACGGCTGTCATACAAATCGGAGAGCACCTCGGTGGTCATGACCTCCGCGGGTGTGCCCACCCGGAACTTTCCGCCGGCCAGGTACAGGACCCGGTCCACGTAGTCCATGATCGGGTTGATCTCGTGGGTCACGAACACCACGGCGCTGTCCGCGTCGCGGCATTGCCTGTTGATCAGCGCGCTGACGCCCTGCTGGTGCTGAAGGTCAAGGGAGAGCAGCGGCTCGTCGCATAGCAGCACCTTGGGATCGGTCGCGAGGGCTTGCGCCACGCGGAGGCGCTGCTGCTCACCGCCGGAAAGCTGCCCCACCGGCACCTTGGCGTAATCGGTGGCGCCCACAAGCTCCAGGAGTTCATCGACTTTACGGTTCACCTTGGCGCTGCCGAGGCGGATGCCCCAGCGGTGGCCGTCTACGCCGAGGGCCACGAGGTCGCGGGCGCGCAGGGGCGTATCGGGGTCGAATGATTTCTGCTGGGGCACGTAGCCGATCCGGCGGCTTCCCCGCTCAACGGGGTGGCCGTCGAGCACGGCCGTTCCCGTGCTCAGTTCCTGCAGTCCCAGCAGGACCTTCAGGAAGGTGGTCTTGCCGCTGCCGTTGGGCCCGAGCACGGCAAAGAATTCACCCGGGTTGATGTCCAGGTCCAGGCCCTCCCAGAGAGTCCGTTGGCCGAACGCCAGGGAGGCGCCGCGCAGGCTCACTACCGGTGTCAAAAGGGGTTTCCTCGATTTTCCGCGGAGATGGCTGCTCCCGCTGTTGCGATCATCCTAGGGCCTTGCCGATGCTCTCCACGTTTCCGGTCATCCACTGCAGATAGGACTGGCCGTCCGGGAGGGTCTCGCTGAAGTTCACGACCGGGACGCCGGCGTTCTCGGCGGCCTTTTTCACCGCCGCCGTCTGCGGTCCCTCGGTCTGAGTATTGTAGGCCAGCAGCCTTACGCCCCGGGATGCCACGAGATCGACGGTGGTCTTGAGCACTGCGGGTGGGACGTCGGCGTCCTCCTCGATCGCCGCCGTGTACTCGGCCGGGGTCTCGTTCTCCAGTCCGGCGTCCTCGAGCAGGTAAAGCGGTACGGGCTCGGTGACGGCCACGGGCGCGTGGCCCGCCGAGGACTTGATGGCGGCGAGCTTCGCTTCCAGGCCTCCGAGCGAGTCCTTGAAGGCCGCCGCGTTGCTCCGGAACGTCTGCGCCGAGGCCGGTTCCAGCGAGCCCAGCTTCTCGGCGACGGCGTCCGCGAGGCGGGACATGGCAGGCAGGCTGTACCAGACGTGTTCGTTCAGCCCCGTGGACCCGTGGGTGTGGCCGGCGGAGTCGGGGCTCGCCGCTGCCGGGCTTTCGCTGGCAGCGCTTTCGGAGACAAGGCCTGAAACGTCCACGGCGCTGATGACGCTGCCGCGGTCCAGTCCGGTGTCGGTCGCCAGCGTGTCCATGAAGGCGTCGTATCCCCCGCCGTTCTCCACCACCAGCTCGGCCTTGGAGACGGCCAGCTTGTCCTGCGTGGTCGCCTCGTACGAGTGCGGGTCCTGGCTGGTGCGGTTGATGATCGAGCTGACCCGGACCTTGTCGCCGCCGATGCTGGAGACGATGTCGCCGTACACGCTGGTGGATGCGACGACGTTGACCATGCCGTCCCCCGCGGTCCCCCGCAGGCTGCCGGACGTCGGACTGCACGCGGTGAGCAGGAGGCCCAGGCCGGCAAGACCAGCCAGCAGGACTCGGGCAGCGGGACGACGCACGGAAAACCTCGGATCTGTTATTGAGAATCAGGAGCAATAGCAACAGCCCGAGTGTATCCCTAAATAGGAATCATTCCTATTTAGGGATACACGGCGTGCCCCGCCAATGCCCGGCCGCAGCTGCCCCATCCGCTGTTGGGCTGCCACTTACTGGGCTGCCCGTTATTGGGCTGTCCCTTACTGGTCCTGGCCCAGCCTGCGGTAGCCGGTGGCCTGCGTCGCGTCCCGGATTTCGCCGACGAGCTGCTCGATCACGTCTTCGAGGAACAACACGCCCTGGGTCAGCCCGTCGGGTCCGATCACGCGGGCCAGGTGCGAACCCGTGCGCTGCATGACGGACATGGCCTGCTCGATTTCGTCGTCCATGGCGAGGTTCGCCAGCGACCGGATGCGGCTTTCCGCAATGGGCTGGTGGTACCCGGCGTCCGGGATGGACAGCACGTCCTTGATGTGGAGGTAGCCGGCCAGCATGCCGTCGTCGTCGAGCATCGGGAAGCGCGAGAACCCGGTCCGGCTCACTGCCTTTTCGAATTCGACCGGAGTGGTGGCCGCCTTGAGCATGACGAGCTTGCCCAGCGGAACCATCACACGGGACGCGGTGTGTTCGGAGAACTCGAGCGCTCCGGTGATGAGTCCGGCGTCGTCGTCCACGAGTCCGTGGCGGGTGGATTCCTGCACGATCGACTGCACTTCTTCAAGGGTGAAGGTGGAGGTCACCTCGTCCTTCGGCTCAATCCGCATCAGCTTCAGGATGTGGTTCGCGGACCAGTTAAGCGCCGCAATGACGGGCTTGACGAGCCGCCCGATGAACATCAGCGGCGGCGCCAGCAGCAGCGCCGCCTTGTCCGCGACGGACACGGAGATGTTCTTGGGCACCATTTCGCCGAACGTGACGTGCAGGAACGTCACCAACAGCAGGGCGACGGCGAAGGCCACAATGTTCGCGACCTCCTCGGGGACGCCCACCGCTTCCAGCGGCACGGCCAGGAGGTGGTGGATCGCGGGCTCGGCCACCTGCAGGATCAGCAGCGAGCAGACGGTGATGCCGAGCTGGGCGCAGGCGAGCATGAGGGAAACGTTTTCCATCGCCCGCAGTGTGGTCTGGGCGCGCTTGGAACCTGCCTCGGCCAGCGGCTCGATCTGGCTGCGGCGGGCCGACATGACGGCGAATTCGGCGGCCACGAAGAAGGCGTTGCCCACCAGGAGGAACGCAAGCCAGAGGATTCCTGCCCAGTCGCTCATGCGGCACCTGCCTGGCTGGCGGGCTGGCCGTCGCCGGACACGCGGATGGGCCGGAAACAGATCCGGTCGATCCGGCGGCCGTCCATGCGTGTCACGCTGAGTGTCCCGCCGACGACGTCGACCGTGTCGCCGACTGCCGCGATGCGGCCGAGCTGGCTCATGACGTAGCCTCCCACCGTTTCGTAGGCAGCCTCGTCGGGCACGGTCAGGCCCGGGATCTGTTCGGAGAGTTCATCGGGCCGGAGCAGGCCCGGGAAGTACCAGTCCCCGGAGGCGCTTTGGAGCAGGCCGGGCCGGACCTTGTCATGCTCATCGGCCACTTCCCCGACGATTTCCTCCACGAGGTCCTCCAGCGTGGTGATGCCAGCGGTTCCACCGTATTCATCCAGGACTACGGCCAGTTGCAGGTTGCCCTCGCGCAGTTCGGCGAGGAGGGCGTCCAGGTGGATGGTTTCGGGGACCCGGAGCACGTCGGTCATGATGGCCCCCGCCTGCAGCTTGGCGCGGCGGTCCGCGGGCACGGCAATGGCCTTCTTGATGTGGACCACGCCGCGGATGTCATCGGAGGACTCGCCGATCACGGGGAACCGGGAATATCCGGTGCGCTTGGCGGCCTCGACGATATCCGAGACGGGCTGGTCGGCGTCGATGGTCTCCACGCGGATGCGGGGGGTCATGACGTCCGCGGCGGTCCGCCCGGAGAACTTCAGGGTTCGGGCGATGAAGTTGGCCGTTCCGGCGTCGAGGGTGCCCATGGCCGCGGAGCGGCGCACCAGCGAGGCCAGCTCGGCCGGGGTGCGGGCGCCGGAGATTTCCTCCTTGGCCTCCAGGCCGAAGACGTTGAGGACCTTGTTGGAGAAGCCGTTGAGCACCACGATGGCGGGCTTGAAGATAGCGGTGAACACCAGCTGGGGCCGGGCGACGGCCTTGCCGATCGGGAAGGACAGCGCGATGGCCATGTTCTTGGGCACCAGTTCGCCGATCACCATGGAGAGCAGGGTGGCCACCGCCATTGCCAGGACCAGGGACAGCGAGGCAGCCGCCGCCGGCGGGACACCGAGCGCGGTGAGGGGGCCTTCGAGCAGCTTGCCCACGGACGGTTCCATGACATAGCCGGTCAGCAGCGTGGTCATGGTGATGCCCAGCTGGCAGCTGGAAAGCTGGGTGGAGAGTGACTTGAGACATCTGAGCAACGGCTCGGCGGCGGTGTCGCCGGTGTCAACGGCGCGCTGCACAGTGGCCTGGTCCAGGGCGACCAGGGAAAATTCCACGGCGACAAAGAAGCCGGTGCCGAGGATGAGCAGGAGGCCTGCTGCGAGGAGTAGCCATTCCATGTCAGCGGCCTGCTTCCGCAGCAGCGCATGGCACGTGACGCGTCAGGGGACGCAAATGCGGGAAGGCCCGGTCTGGCGGAGGATGGTCGGCGGCGGCCGACCCTGTTTCCTGGAAAGCTCCGGAATGGCGTGCGGCCGGAGAATGATGGGCACGTGAACGGGGTTTGCCGGCTCTGCGGGTGGACTGGGCGGGCACGGTTTCCGTACTCCGCTGACAGCCCCCAGGCCGGCACCTAGATTTACTGTCCATAAGAAGTTCAGTCTACAGGAGCAACCGCCGCCAGCCCCCGACCGCCCGCGTCCCCGGCCGCGCCGGATTCACCAGCTCTGCGGGACGGGCCGGCCCTCCTCGTACCCGGCCGCGGACTGGATGCCTGCCACGGCGCGTTCCCGGAAAGCGGCGAGATCGGCAGCGCCGGCGTAGCTCATGGAACTGCGCAAGCCCGCGGTGATCATGTCCAGCAGGTCCTCGACGCCGGGCCGGGCCGCGTCGACGTACATGCGGGAGGTGGAGATGCCTTCCTCGAAGAGGGCCTTGCGGTCCTTTTCGAAGGCGCCCTCGCGTTGGTTGCGGTTCTGCACCGCCCGGGCGGACGCCATGCCGAAGCTCTCCTTGTACTGCCGGCCCGAGGCGTCGAGCTGCAGGTCCCCGGGGCTCTCGTGCGTACCGGCGAACCAGGAGCCGATCATGACCTGGCTGGCCCCGGCGGCCAGGGCCAGCGCGACGTCGCGCGGGTAGCGGACCCCGCCGTCGGCCCACACCCGGCCGCCCGCTTCCCGGGCCGCGGCGGAACATTCCAGGACGGCGCTGAACTGCGGGCGGCCCACGGCCGTCATCATGCGCGTGGTGCACATGGCGCCCGGACCCACGCCGACCTTGACGATGTCCGCCCCGGCCTCGATGAGCTCACGCGTTGCCTCGCCGGTGACGACGTTGCCGGCGACTACCGGCACGCCGGGGTTGAGACCCTTCACGGCGGCGAGGGCGTCGAACATTTTCTGCTGGTGCCCGTGCGCGGTGTCGAGGACCAGCACGTTGACGCCGGCCGCCAGCAATTCGGCGGCCCGCCCGGCCACGTCCCCGTTGATTCCGACGGCGGCGGCGACCTTCAGCCTGCCCTCGTCGTCCAGGGACGGCCGGTAGAGCGTGGCGCGCAGGGCGCCCTTACGGGTGAGCACGCCGGCCAGGACCCCGTCCTGCTGCACCGGTGCGTAGTCGGTTCCGGCGGCGTCCATCGCCTCAAAGGCGCCGCGGAGGGCCTGCGCAGCATCGGCCGCCGACCCGCCCCCAAACAATCCGCCGGCGAGCGGTCCGGCGTCGAGCACCAGCGGCTGGTGGCGGATGACGGAGGCCAGGGACGCGAAACGGTCCTGGCCCTCGCAGTCGGTGGCCCGGACAACACCGGTGACCGCGCCGGAGTCGTCCACCACCACAACGGCCCCGTGCGGCCGCTTGCCCATCAGGTGGAGGGCATCAATGACGGTGTCCGTGGGCGCGAGCGTGACGGGGGTTTCCAGGACCGGGTGGCGTCCCTTGATCCAGGCCGTGACGTCACGGATGACGTCGAGCGGGACGTCCTGCGGCAGGACGCCAAGGCCGCCGCGGCGGGCCATGGTCTCGGCCATCCGCTTCCCCGTGACCGCCGTCATGTTCGCCGCCACCAGCGGGATCGCGGAGCCGGTCCTGTCGTCGGCCGCGAGGTCGACGTCCAGGCGGGAGGTGACATCGGACCGGGACGGGACCAGGAAGAGGTCCGAGTAGGTCAGATCGGTGGTGGGCTCATTCAGGAAACGCACTGCTGCTCCTTTGCTGGCACCCGCAGCTGGCACCGTCGGCGACAAACGGGTTCTCACTGCATTCTAGGTGGGTTTCCGGCGGGGCCGGCACCGCCTCCGGCGCCGGGGCCAGCACCGCGTCCGGCCTCGCGCAGGGCACCGCATGAGGGCCGCATCCGGGGCCGATTCTGCAACTCTTCTTCACCGCAATTCGGCGGCTGCCGGGGCGGATCATGATTTGGGTCACGCTTATTGGCGGTTTGGCAAGAATCCTCACTAGACTGGCATGGGTCTGGGTTCACTGGACGCAGAGACTGGCTCAATCGTTGTGCCGAGGCACCGTGGAAGCCAGAGGGAATCAAACTCACGGAAGAGGCGTATTTCAAGTGCCAGAGCAGCCTAGCCACCGTCTACCAGAGGAATTTGGCGGAAACGAGTGGCTCGTTGACGAACTGTATGAGCGTTACCAGCAGGACAAGAACACGGTCGACTCCAAGTGGTGGCCCCTGTTCGAATCCTTTGAAGCTAGTGACGCCTCTCCCGCCAACGGAACGTCCGGCACCGCGACAGCTGTGCATCCTGCCACCCGTGAACTTCCCGTTGTAGCGCCCGCCGCCGCTCCGGCTGCACCTGCGCCCGCCGCCCCCGCCGCCACGGCTGCGCCCGCAGCCCCCGCCGCCCCGGCTG